>SYJG01000327.1 GCA_005798445.1 Planctomyces sp. | reverse complement strand
TGCCGAATCGCTCGACATGCTGCAAGCCATGAATACCGGCCATGAAGGCTCGATGACCACCATCCATGCCAACACGCCACGCGATTCCATCAGCCGTCTGGAAACGATGATCGCGATGGGCGGAATCGAACTTCCGATTCGAGCATTGCGATATCAGTTCGCGTCGGCGGTCAACATGATCATCCAAGTGAATCGCCTGCAAGGCGGCCCGCGCCGTGTCACCTCAATCACCGAAGTCTGCGGCATGGAACAAGACGCGATCGTCATGCAGGAGGTGTTCAAGTTCGTGCAGGACGGCATCACGGAAGAAGGCAAAGCCTTCGGTCACTTCGAGGCGACCGGAGTGCGTCCGACGTTCATGACGCGGCTGGAGCAATCTGGCATTCGACTGCCCGCGAATTTGTTCGCACAACGCAAACTGGGCGGAAAGTGATCGGGGATTTTCGATTTTTGATTGCTGATTTTCGATGGAATCGCAGCCGACAGTCTCAATCGAAAATCGAAGATCAAAAATCAAAAATTGAAAGGTGTTGAATCATGTCGGTTTGGTTGATCTCGATCGCCGCCTTTGCATTCGTCGCGACGCTGATTGCGGCGCTGTTTTTTATGAAAAACGACCTGGGCAAGACGTCCGAAGAGGAGCGTCTGGAAGTGCTCACCGGTCGCCGTCGCGATGAGTCGGAAGGCGAGACGCTGATCAAAGGGGGCGACCTGCTGAAAGAAACTGCCTCCAGCGCGTCCAGCTTGATCGGTCAACTCGGCCGACAATTCACGGGGCTGGGTACCTATCTGGAGCAAGGCGGACTGAAAATCTCGCCCGACAAATTTCTGTGGCTGATTCTCAGCGGCCTGGGAATCGGAGCGTTCTTGGGCTGGGCGGCTCGATTGCCCGCGCCGTTGTATCCGATCTGCGGGTTGGCGGTCGGCAGTTTGCCGTTGCTGTGGGCTTGGTGGAAGCGACGGGCTCGATTCAGCAAGTTCATGGCGCAACTCCCCGACGCCTTGGGTCTGATCGCTCGCGCGTTGCGGTCAGGTCACAGTTTGGCATCGGCCATCAACGTCATCGTCGATGAAATGCCCGCCCCAATCTCGGTCGAATTCGGCATGGCCTACGAAGAGCAAAACCTGGGCGTGCCCGTCGACAAAGCGCTGCGCAGTATGTTGAAGCGAATGCCCAACCTGGACCTGAAATTCTTCGTGACTGCGGTTGCGATTCAGAAACAGTCGGGCGGCGACTTGGCGGAAATCCTCGACAAGATTTCGTACGTCGTCCGCGAGCGATTCAAGATTCTCGGCACGGTCGCGGCTCTGACGGCGGAAGGCCGGCTCAGCGGCATCGTGCTGATGGCGATGCCTCTGGCACTGTTCCTCGCGGTGTATTGTTTCAACCCCGATTACGTCATGTTGCTGTTCTCGACCGCAGAAGGTCGCCAGATGGTCACGATCGCCATCGTCATGCAGTTGATCGGTGCGTACGTCATCAAAAAGATCGTGAATATCAAGGTGTGAAATACGGCTACGGGCTTCAGGCGACGGACTACAGGATTCACCCGTAGCCCGTAGCCCGTAGCCTGTCTGGAGTCAATCATGGACATCATGCAGATTCTTCCCTGGGCGATCTTCGGCTGCATCACTTGCGTGGTGTTGGTGCTGATGTCGGTCCTGAATACGCGCAAGTCGCGAGCCTTGGAACGCCTCGAGGAACTGCGTGATCTGACTTTGCGCGACAAAGAGCGTCTTGGAAAAGAAAAGCATGGCATGACTGCCGCGCTCGAGAAGGCAGCACCTTCCCTTTCGCAGGCGATGGCTCCCAAGAGCGAAGAGGAACGGAATCAGCTCAAGCTGCGTTTGGCGAATGCCGGGTTCAACAATCCGAATGCCGCTTCGCTGTTTCTGACGATCAAGGTCATCGCGATGGGAATTGGCGTGGTGATCGGTGGCGGCATCGGCGTGACCATGTACGGACTGAAGCTCAACAGCCTCACCGCTGTACTGATCGGAGGGGGTGTCGGATGCTTCATCCCAGAACTGGTACTCGCTGTTCTGAAAAGAGGCCGGCAGGACAAAATCTTCATGCAACTGCCCGATGCTCTGGACCTGCTGGTTGTTTGCGTCGAGGCGGGCCTGGGCTTGGATTCCGGAATGCGGCGCGTCTCGGACGAATTGAAAGATGGTGCGCCAGAACTCTGCGAAGAATTCGATCGCTGCAACATGCAGCTTCAGATGGGCAAAGTCCGTCGCGAGTGCCTGCGCGAGATGGGCGTGCGGACAGGTGTGGACGACATGCGAGCCCTCGTCACGACCCTGATCAATGCCGAGCGGTTTGGATCTTCCATCGGTCCGGCACTGCGCACGCAGTCTGACACGATGCGTCTAAAACGACGTCAATACGCCGAAGAACGTGCTCAAAAGACCGCCGTTCAGATGCTGTTTCCGCTGGTGCTCTTCATTTTTCCCGGCATTTTCGTGGTCCTGGTGGGCCCCGCGGCCGTGATGATGATGCAGAATTTCAAGCTGTAGTGGCCGCTGCTTCTCGCGTCGGATTGGACGCGAGACGCGTCCGCCAAAAGAAATTCGCTTTGGGCGCAGACAAGATCGTGAATGAACGATAGCTTGTCCCCCGTTCTGGTCGCTGCGATTGGCGCGAGCGACTCCCACCTCGTCTCGACTCCCCAAGGAATGCTGACATGAAGACGAATTCCACGCTCCTGATTCTGGCTCTGGTAACCTCGCTGGTGCTGCCCGGTTTCGCCGATGAAAAAGACAAACTGAACGGTGCCAAGTGTCTCGTCGCCGCGAAGAATCCCGCCAAGGCGGACAAATCCGTCGAATACCGCGGTGCGAAAATTTACTTCTGTTGCGAGAATTGCCCCAAAGCCTACGAGAAGGACAAGGCCAAGTTCGCGACGAAGGCCAACCATCAGCTCACGCTGACGGGTCAAGCCAAGCAAGAGAAGTGTCCGCTCAGCGGCGAAGCCGTCGACAAAGAACAGACCGTCGAGATCTCCGGCGTGAAGGTCTCCTTCTGCTGCGGCAACTGCAAAGGCAAAGCCGAGAAGGCTGAAGGCGATGCCAAGCTCGAACTCGCGTTCGCCGACAAGGCATTCGACAAGGGCTTCAAGGTCGAGAAGAAGAAGTAATGCCCTCCACCTGAGACCGCGATCACCAAAGCCCGGCTTGTTCGACAAGCCGGGCTTTTCGCTTTGCAGGAACAACCGCCATGCGATGCCGATGGACGTGCCTGTTGGTCTGTCTGTGGCTTGCCCCCGAAATTGCGATCGCTGGCGGGGTCGGCCTGCAAGCTCATTGGTTGTGGAGCAGTCGCTCTCCGCAGATCAACGAAACGATTCGGCTGCGGCGCGAATTTGATGTGGCCGACTCTGTCGAACGCGCGGAGCTGCGCGGTTTGGCGGATGATCGAGCGAACGTCTTCCTCGATGGTCGTAACGTTGCGGAGTTCACGTCGGCTCGAAGGTTTGCGACAGCAAACGTGGGGTCGCTGAAAGCGGGAAAGCATCTCGTCGAGATCGAGGCGACCAACCAATCCGGCGCGGCGGGAATCTGGTTGCAACTCGATTGGACGGACAGCGACGGTCAGCCTCGGCGACTGGTGACTGATGGCGATTGGAAAGTCCGTGATGCGAACGGCGAATGGCGGCGAGCGGTGAGCTTGGGGTTGCTCGGCATCGCTCCCTGGTGGCGACCGGCCGGCGAACTTGACGACTACGACCAATGGAAACGAGCAATCGGAACGGGGCAAGCGGACGAGGCGGCTCGCATCCGCGTGGTGCCGGGCTTTCAAGTCGAGTTGGTTCGCAGTTCCCAAAAGGGAGAAGGCTCGTGGGTGAGTCTGACGTTCGACGCCAAAGGCCGCCTGATTGTCGGCCGCGAAGGCCCTGGCATTCTGCGGATGACGTTGCCGAAGACCGGCGAGTCCGACGACATCAAAGTCGAACTCATCAACGACAAACTGCTGGAATGTCGCGGGCTGCTGTGGGCGTTCGACAGCCTCTTCGCCAACGCGAACAACTCGAAGGGGCTGTATCGCCTGCGTGACACCGACGGCGATGACCAGTTCGACGACGTCAAACTGCTGAAAACGACTGGTGGCGGAGTCGGGCACGGACGGAACGCGCTGGCACTTGGACCGGACAATCTGATTTATGTGATTCACGGCAACAACGTGCTGGTGTCAGAGACCGACCGCGCGCTTCCCGACGACTCGCCGTTGCGACATCTCGCCGAAGATCGATTGAGGCCGGCATTCTGGGATCGGTTCATGTTCGATTCTGATGCGAAGGTGCCGGCCGGTTACGTCGCTCGCACAGATGCCGATGGTTCGATGTGGCAAGTCGTCGCGGGAGGTTTTCGCAACCCCTACGGCGTGGACTTCAACGCCGACGGCGAGCTATTCACATTCGACGCCGACAACGAAGGGGATCAGGGGACTCCGTGGTATCGGCCGACGCGGATCAATCACATCGTCAGCGGTGGCGATTATGGATTTCGGCAAGGCTCGGCGAATCGATCGGGGCACTACGCCGAAAACCTGCCGAGCATCCTCAACATGGGCTTGGCTTCGCCAACCGGAGTGAAGTCGGGACATCGCGGCTCATTTCCGTCGCCGTATCGAGAAGCGATGTTCGTCTGCGATTGGTCCTACGGCCGCATCCACGCGATTCATCTCGATCCCGACGGTGCTTCGTACCGCTGTCGATCGGAAGTATTTCTCGAAGGTCAACCGCTGAACGTGACCGACGTGACATTCGGACCTGACGGCTCGATGTACTTCGTCACCGGCGGACGCGGCACACAGTCAGGGCTGTATCGAGTCCGGTCCGTGGGGCACGTTTCCAACGTGCCCGTGCCGGGGGAGCACGTTGAAAACGTGCTCCACGAGCAGCGCCGCCAACTGGAACGCTGGCACACGCTCGAAGATTCAGCTGCGATCGACGGAGCGTGGTCGTCGCTCGGAAGCGATGATGTCTGGCTACGTCATGCGGCACGAATCGCGCTGGAACGGCAACCGGTCGCAGGCTGGCGTGAACGTGCATTGAAGTCGCCGACAACTCTGGAGTTGGCGACAACCACGATCTCGACGTTGTTGGCGCTCGCGCGAGTCGCAGGCGAACCGGCGGCGCTTCAACCGATTTGCGAGCGGCTCAATGCATTGCCATTTGCAAAACTTTCGACGGAGCAGCGGCTTGATACGTGGCGGGTGTACGTGGTCGCTTTCACCCGATTGGGAAAGCCGACGGAGCCGCTCGCGAAATCGGTGATCGACGTTCTCGCGAAGCAGTACCCGCAGGAACTCGAAGAGCCGAATCTGAAGTTGTGTGAATTGCTCGCGTACCTCGAATGGCCGCCGCTGGTCGAACAGTCGATGCCGCGACTGGAAGCGGCAGTTGAGCAGGCCGACAAGTTGGCGTACCTGACGACACTGCGAAACGTGCCGACCGGTTGGACGCTCGACCTGCGACGCAGGTACTTCGTCGAGTTGCGCAAAGCGGACTTGTTCGACGGCGGCAACTTGTTGCCGATTGCGATCAACGGCATTCGCGAGGATGCACTGGCATTGTTGTCTGCTGACGAGCGTCGTGAATTGGGAACGGTTCTTGAGCCGGCTGCAGAAGGAGGCGACGACATCGTGGCGGTGACCGCCGCGCGGCCGGTTGTTCGGGAATGGAAGCTCGAAGAGTTGGAGGCGACGCTCAAGAATTCGGCGGCCCCGCGCGACGTCGCACGGGGCGAGCGGCTGTTTCGTGACGCGCTGTGCATTCGTTGTCACCGGTTTGGGACCGAAGGTCGCACGCTGGGGCCTGACCTGACGTTTGTGGCCAGTCGCTTTGGGCCGCGTGATTTGCTGGAACACATCGTGGTGCCCGCGAAAGTCATCGACGGCAAGTACCGGCAAACGACGGTCGAGACGAAGTCCGGAAAAGTGTTGGTCGGCCAAGTGGTGGGTGGCGATGGACAGAATCTGCTGCTCGCCCCGGATCCGCTGCGGCCGACGAAAGTCACGAAGGTTGCCCTGAACGAGATCGAGACTCGTCAGGCAAGCCCGGTTTCGCCGATGCCGGTCGGGCTGCTGAACTCGCTGACGGAATCGGAGATTCTGGATCTGCTGGAATACCTGCGGGTTGGACGGCGGTGATTGACACCAAATCGTGACTGCCGTGGTACTCAGGGTTTCTGTCGGAGTCCGGCCACTCGTCAGGGTTCAAACGGGTGATTAACCTGCTCAGGCCATTTGGGTCGTCGACGTGGAAGCTCACGTCGCGTCTTTTGTCGAGGAGAACATGGTGCGAAGTCTTCAACGCCGTTGGCGAATGCTGAGCGTGATTGCATTTCTGGTCGTCACATTGGTGTCTCAATCGGCCATTCAGGCTCAGACCAAAGAGCCGGAGAAAACCACCGAGACCGTGCGCGAGCAGGCGATCCCTCTGGCGATCCTGTGTGCCAGCGGATTTGAACGCTGGATGGCGAACATCGATTACCTCTTCGGGACGATTGAGCGCGAAGAGCTGTCGGACTACGTCGGCGGCAAGCTGGCGAACGTCAACGACTTCAAAGGCTTCGACAGAGACAAACCGCTCGGGATGCTGATCTTTCTACGGCCGGGTTTGATCCCGCAGCCGTACCCAGTGACGTTTCTGCCGGTGAAGAATCTGGCAGACGCGATCGGCACCGTGAGCAGCGGGCCGTTCAAAGTGAAGAAGGTCGACGACACGCACTACGACTTGATTGCTGGCAACCAGACATTTTATGCAAAGCTCGTCGGTGACTACGCCTGGATTGCCACTCAGTCCGATCAGCTCGAGTACGAATTCCCGGACCCTCTGGCCGTGACGAAGCGGATTGCCGACCGATACGACATCGCCATCGAGTTCAATCTCACGCAAGTGCCGGAAGGGATGAAGCACATCTTCCTCGACTTCCTGCGAGCCAGCACCGAGACCTCGATCCAGCAGCGCGACGGCGAACCGAACACCGCGTATCAGTTGCGGCGGCTCAACGCCCTCGACACGCTCGACTTTCTCGACCAACTGCTGCTGCAAGGGGAACGGCTGACCCTCGGCGCGAAGGTCGATCCGAAGAGCAAACACGCGACCATCGAATTGGACCTCATGGCAAAGCAGGACAGCGCGTTCGCGAAGTCATTGCAAGACACCGCTGCTCGGCCCAGCTTCTTTGCGAATGTTGTCGAAGACGATGTGCCGCTAACGTTCGCGATGTCGTCAATGTTGACTCCACAAAATCAAAAACACTTCGCAGATTTCTTAGAGCACGCCGAACAGGACGCCGCCGAACAACTGGCCAACGTGCTCGAAGGAAAGAAACCCAGCGAAGCCAAGAAGCCCGCGAACGCCGCGGCCCCACCGGCCGACGCGCCGAAGTCGACCGGACTACCGAAATCGAAACGGGGAGCGACCGGAAACAAAACGTTGAAGCCAAAGATTCCGGTGCCGCCCGCACTGCACGATGTCTTTGAATCGTTGCGAGAAACGGCGAAGACCGGGCATGTGGACTTCTTCGTGCAGTTCATCGCGGACACGAAATCCGAAGGGACGCCGCAATTCACTCTGATCGGCGGAGCAAAAATCGCCGACGGCACCAGGTTCGGCGGTGGAGTCACCGAAATCTTGAACCAAGTCAAGGACCGGCCCGGCATGGCTCGAATGGACTTGAGCATCGACACTCATGCTGGAGTCACGTTTCATCGAATTAGTCCCGAAGGACTCGAACGTGATGAGGGGACTCAGGAGACGTTCGGCTCGAAGCCGGCGTTTTATCTGGGCTTCGGTTCGCAAGCGGTGTGGTTCGCGCTGGGCCAGCCCGACTCGTTGTCGCAGCTCAAGCTCGTCATTGACCGAGCCAACACCGAGCCAGTCGCTCGCCCCGACCGACGCGATTTCATCCCGTTCCAATTCCACATGCACATGAAAAAGTGGATCGAACTCGGCGAAGCCAACAGTGAAAAACGGATGGAGCGAATTGAGGTGGTCATCGCTCAACAGGAAACTGCCGCCAAAGCAGCGGCTGAAGCGGAAGCCAAGGCCGCTGCCGCGAAAGCGGGTGGCAAACCAACCGATTCAGGGGATGCTCCGAGGGGTCGCGAGGCCAATGCGCCCGGACGCGGAAACGGCCAGGGACGCGGAGGACCTCAACAATTTGGAACGGCCGAGCAACGTCGAGCCGGAATGGCCACTTGGAGTTCGATGCAGAAGAAGGCCTTCAGCGGTAGCGACGACAAAATGCGGATCGACTTCAAGCCGACCGACCAAGGAGCTCGTATCCGACTGCAATTCGATGAATCGTTTTTGCGGCTGATGGGACTGGGGATCTCGCGCGGGATCGACTCGAACATCGAGAACGAACGCAAAGCGGCTGAGAAACAGCAACAACAAGTGAAGCCGAAGCAGTAGGTCAGGCTTTCCAGCCTGACCCGAATTGGCAATCGGCCGTCAACCGTGGATTGTGTCAGCCTGGAAAGGCTGACCTACGAAGAATCACCATGAGTCAGCGTCGTGAAATCGTACTCGGAGTGACTGGCGGAATTGCCGCGTACAAGTCGGCGGACTTGTGCAGCAAGCTGGTACAAGCCGGTCATGCCGTCACTGCCGTGATGACCGAGGCTGCCGAACAGTTTATCGGTGCGACGACCTTCGAGGCTCTCACCGGGCGGCCCGTGCATCGCGCCATGTTTTCACCGCAGGAAGGCTTTCATCAGGGAGAGCACATCGGGCTCGCGCACCGCGCCGAGTTGGTTGTGATCGCTCCCGCGTCAGCGGATTTTCTGGCGAAGCTCGCCCAGGGTTCCGCTGATGATTTGCTCTCGACGCTTGTTTTGGCCGCGACTGCGCCGCTCTTGGTGGCTCCGGCAATGAACTGCGAGATGTGGGCCAAGCCAGCCGTGCAACGCAACGTCGCGCAGTTGCGAGCCGATGGCGTTCACCTCATCGAGCCAGGCAGCGGTTGGCTGAGCTGCGGCCAAATCGGCCAAGGCCGCATGGCTGAGCCTTTGGAAATTCAAGCGGCCATCGAACGTCTGCTCGCATAACGACAACGATACGCTGGCGATCAATCAATGTCCCTGGAAAGCTCGTTGCACTTCAGGTCGGTGATCTTATCCAGCACGCCCATGTCGAGGTTGGCGAAGAACAAGTCGCGATCGGACGAGCCGGTGAGTCGATCAACGGCTCCGTCGTCGTGGCTGGTGAGGTCATTCAGCAGGTAGCTGCCGTTCAAGCCGCCACCCAGCCGCAGGTGATTGAAACGCTGCGTGTAATTGAGATCGGTGCGCGACCATTCGTCGAGGATCGCGCACAAGGCAATGAGGTCGGTGTCGTGATTTGTGAATCCGGCGATCAGCAAGTCGTCTCCCTGATTGCCCACCAGCCGATCCGCGCCTCGGCCGCCAATGATCACGTCTCTGCCTTGGCTACCGATCAAATCATCGTCGTTATCACCGCCGACGAGCACGTTGGGACCGTTGCCCCCTTTCAGACGATCGTTGCCCGCCTCGCCGAACAGGAACGCTTCCTGAGTGAGGGCCGCCACGATCTCGATGTCATCGTCGCCGCCGTTTCCATGAATGATGATCTCGTCGAAGCTGGCCAGCGAGAACGTTCCGCGGTTCTGACCGTTGATGAGCACTTTGACGTCCTTTTTTCCTCGCGGGACAACGCGAATGATCTCGCCGAGATCCGTGCCGGTGATGATCACTGCGGGGCCGTGGCAGCCGGAACCGATCGAGGCGGGCGGCGGACTGTTGGTTCGATGGACCGTGACCGCGAGGTTGTTGGCATTGAACGTGCCGTCTTCATCCGTGGCGGTTGCGGAGATCGTGTAGTTCGTCCCGCCGACCGCATAGACGTGCGTGACCGACGCGGGATTGCCGCTCACGACTTGAGTGACGTTGTCGCCCCAGTTGATGATCCAGTGCGTGATCGTGTCCGCTCCCGGATCGCTCGATGACAGGCCGAGCGAGTACGTCGCGCCTTCATTGACGGAGCTGGCACCGCTGATCGCGAGGCTGGGTGCCACGTTGCTGACCAACAGAGGGAACGTCGTTGAGGAATTCGCACCGTCGCTGTCGGTCGCCGTGATCGTCACGTCCTGAGTCTGGTCCGGTCCGTCAGCCGTGTTGAGCGACCACGACCAAGTGCCGTTGGCGTTCTTCGTGACAGAGCCGACCGACGCAGTCAGCGTCACGACATCAGCACCCGGATCGGACCAAGCGCCGCTGTTCGACGCGGTCGTGCCTTCGTTGACCGCGACATTGCCACCATGCGTCACGCTAGGGGCGACATTGCTGACCGTGAGATTGAACGTCGTCGAGGTGCTGGCTCCGTCACTGTCGGTCGCCGTAATCGTCACGACTTGCGACTCGCCCGGCCCATCCGCCGTGTTGAACGACCACGACCAAGTTCCGTCCGGATTCTTCGTGACCGAACCAATCGAAGCCACGAGCGTCACGACATCGACACCCGGATCGGACCAAGTGCCGCTGTTCGTGGCGGTCGCTCCTTCGTTGGCCGTCACGTTGCCGTTGTTCGCCGCACTCGGTGTGACGTTGTTGACCGTCAGACCGAACGTCGTCGAAGTGTTCGCTCCGTCGCTGTCGGTTGCGGTGATTGTCACGGTCTGCGAATCGTCTGGGCCGTCAGACGTGTTGAACGACCACGACCATGTTCCGTCGGCGTTCTTTGTGACCGAACCGACTGACGCAGCCAGCGTCACGACATCGACGCCCGGATCGAACCAAGTGCCAGTGTTCGACGCAGTCGCTCCTTCGTTGACCGTGACGTTGCCGTCATTCGCCACGCTCGGCGCGATGTTGTTGACCGTCAGATCGAACGTCGTCGTGGTGTTTGCTCCGTCGCTATCGGTCGCGGTAATCGTCAAAGTCTGCGAATCGTCTGGGCCGTCAGCCGTATCGAACGACCACGACCAAGTTCCGTCGGCGTTCTTTGTGACCGAGCCGACTGACGCAGCCAGCGTCACGACATCGACGCCCGGATCCGACCAAGTGCCAGTGTTCGACGCAGTCGCTCCTTCGTTGACTGTCACGTTGCCGGCATTGGCCACACTCGGCGCGACATTGCTGACCGTCAGATGGAACGATGTCGTTGTAGCCGCGCCGTCGCTGTCCGTCGCGGTGATCGTCACGACTTGCGAATCATCCGGCCCGTCCGCCGTGTTGAACGACCAGGACCAAGTTCCGTCAGCGTTCTGCGTCACCGAACCGACTGACGCAGCCAGCGTCACGACATCGGCACCCGGATCGGACCATGTGCCGCTGTTCGCGGCGGTCGAGCCTTCATTGACTGAGCTGGCACCGCTGATCGCGAGGCTGGGTGCCAAGTTGCTGACCAACAGAGTGAACGTCGTCGAGGAACTCGCACCGTCGCTGTCGGTCGCCGTGATCGTGACGTTCTGAGTCTGATCTGGTCCGTCGGCCGTGTTGAATGACCACCACCAAGTTCCGTCGGCGTACTTGGTCACCGAGCCGATCGACGCAGCGAGCGTGACGACATCGACACCTGGATCGGACCAAGTGCCGGTGTTCGTGGCGGTCGTACCTTCGCTGACCGTCACATTGCCGTTGTTTGCCACACTCGGCCCGACGTTGTTGACGGTCAAGTTGAACGATGTGCTCGTTGCCGCTCCATCGCTGTCGGTCGCGGTGATCGTGACCGATTGTGAATCGTCTGGACCATCGACCGTGTTGAACGACCAGGACCACGATCCGTCGGCGTTCTTCGTGACCGAGCCGATCGACGCGGCGAGTGTCACGACATCGACGCCCGGATCGGACCAAGTGCCGGTGTTTGTCACCGTCGCGCCCTCGCTGGCTGACACATTGCCCGCATTCGCCACGCTCGGCGCGAGATTGTTGGCAATCAGGTTGAATGACGTCTGGCTTGACTCGCCGTGGTCATCAGTTGCGGTGATTGTCACGGTTCGCGAATCATCCGGTCCATCGGCGGTGTTGAACGACCAACTCCAAGTGCCATTCGCGTTTTTGATGATTGTGCCGCTCGTTGCCGTCAGGGTGACGTCGTCATCTTGGTTCGGGTCGCTCCAAGAACCGGTATTCATGGCGGTCGCGCCTTCGCCCACGGTTACGTTGCCTTCGTTGCTGACGCTCGGCGGATCGTTCACACACTTGCCGCCACCACGAGCACTGAAGACCGAAAACAACTCCGCATGGGACAAAGCCCGGTCGTACATCGACAGCTCGTCAAGGCGGCCGTTGAAAAGGTACGGAGGAGCATAGTAGCCGCCGATGATCAACGGACTTGTGTCGGTCGCGATAGCGCCCGAGTACGCCTGCGAGCCGTCGAGGACGCCGTTGACATAAAGTTTCTCGCTCGCTCCGTCGTACACGGCGGCGATGTGATACCACTGACCCGGCGTCAATGAAGTGCTGCCGGTCACTTGGCCCGCACCTTCGGAAGCGGACCCATTGAGCCGCAGCGTGAGCCGGTTTGAGTATCCGGTGAAAAAGCCAAGCGAATATATCCCTTGGCTGCCGCCAAACGAACCTTTAAAGACGAGTCCGCTGTTGGTGTTGTTCGTCGTGAGATAGACCCAACCTTCGATCGTCATCGCGGTGGTGAAATCCAGATCGGATGCCGACGGGACACTGATGTAGTGGCCGCCATCGAAGTTGAATGCCTGGTCCACTTCGCCGGTGACGAACGAGGTGCCATTGAGCACTCCGTTGGTTCCGTCGATGAAATCGGTGGCGTCCCCTTCGGCCTTCCACCAATTCACCAACCCAGTGGGTACCGGCACGCAATCGGGAGTGAAATTTTCCGTCGCCGAGTTATTCAGGACGTTGTAGTCGAGCGTGTTCGAAGAGACGGTCACCGTGTTCGCGATGTCCGCCGTGCTGAAGGCGGCCACGTCCACAATCTTGGTCAGCGTAAAGACCTGCTCGCCGTCCGCCTGAGTCAAGGCCGATCGCGTCGCAATGATGGTCCCGTTGGTGCCCGGTGCTGGAGCAGAAATCATCCAATCGGGCGTAGGCGGAGTGAACGAGACAAACGTCATTCCGACAGGCAACACATCGGTCAACACCGGAACGATGGCCGCATCGCCAATATTCTTCACTCGGATGATCGAGGTGACCTGTACTCCGCCCGGCACCGTCGTGGCGCTCTGTTGTTCGATCGTCACCGACAGGTCATCTCGCTGCAACAAGTACTGGACGGTGGCAAATGAGGACGTCCGCGGTGCTTGACTGAGATCAATGTTTCGTCCCGCCAGAAGGAGGTTGCCGTTGTTGGCAATGAGTCCCTCCGCGACGCCGTCGAATCCTCCGATGTCCGTTTGAATGACATGAGTGCTTAACGTGGGATTGAGCGCAGGATTGAAGGTCGTGTCGGGAGAGCCATTCGCGTTGTAGCGCAGCAGGAAGAAGTCGTTGGCGCTGTTTCCGCCGACGTAGATTTTGTGGTCGGGAGTGACCACGACCGTCTTGGCTCCCGTCGAGGCACCTTCGCTGATGTAACCGGTGCCGTTGAAGCTCATGTCGAAGCTTCCGTTCTCCGTCAACCGGGCTGTGTAGAACTGGCCGTAGCCCCGATACGTCGATGCCACGACGACGATCTTACCGTCGTCGGGTTGCACAGCCATGTCGTTCAGTTGGCCCGCGGTGCGGTCACCCGGATTGAACGGCACGAATGCGACGCCGCTTGCACCGAAGGTAGTGTCGAACGAACCGTTATTATTCAAACGTGCCACCATGCCGCCATACTCTCGCGATGCATACGACGCGGAGTATGTGTCCGGCATGCCGGTAAATCCTGCGATCAGGATTTTGTCGCTGGGCAAGTCGATCAGGACGCGGCTCGCGCCCGTCAGATCAGTGGGGGCCACGGCACTTGCGGTATCGGTGTACGAAATGCGGAAATTCAGTTGCCCGTCCGAATCGAAGGTTGAATCCAACGAGCCATCCGCGTTGAACCGGGCTACGAGTGCTTCGGCCAGCCGTCCGTTGTCGTGGGTTCCGACGACGATGCATTTACCAGCATTGGGGCCGCTCTCGTAGATCTCGATGGAGGTCGCCTGATCCCAGGTGGACCAAGAGGCGGTGACGTAGCCCACGCCGCCAAACGACGTGTCCAGAGTGCCGTCCACATTGAAACGAGCCACCAGGAAATCTGAGTCACCGACGATGTTCCGCGTGCCAGCCACCAAAACTTTGCCTCGATTCGGCCCTGATTGGTATACCGCGCCGCTAGTCCCATGCGTGTGAATGCGATTGACACCAACGAAGCCGAGGTCCAGCGTCGCCGTCCCGGTTCCGTTGAATGTGGTATCAAGCGAGCCGTCCGGATGGAACCGCACTGCCTTGATCACCGGATCAAGGGATTCGTTGACGTTGCCGAACAGCAGCACTTTCCCGTCCGGATCAAGAGTCGCATCGGCCGTCGCGTCGCCGATGGGCGATTGCCGATAGACCTCAATCCCCGTTCCGTTCCAGCTCGGATCCAACAAGCTGGTCAGCAGCGTGCGAACTTCGAGCGATTCGCTCTCCGCCGCGCGAGGCTGTGCGGCCGGTCGGCGACGTGAACTCGACGTTGTTGAAAACAGCCCCTGCCACCACGAATGGAAACGCTTCATGATTTTCTCCCGGTGAATATGCTCGGAAAGTGCGACATGCAACGACTGGTCCTGACCGATCAGACTGGGCACGCTGTTTCATGTCGGTTTCAGAAAGTTCATGCCGCGAAAATCACAAAGCTGTCAGAAACATTTTGCGGACGTTCAGAAATTTCCCACGCGGACGCCTCCCCCTGGAATTCGTGGGAGTCAGAAATTTTGGTTCCCCAGCGGAATCTGTGAGTGAACAGCGTGTGAACGAAGGAGAGAAGCATCCTGGAGTGATCTCTGATAGGAATGATGTTGTTGACGACAATCATTTCGACCGGGGAGTTCCAGGATGCGACTGCAGACAT
>SYJG01000326.1 GCA_005798445.1 Planctomyces sp. | reverse complement strand
GATCTGCCGGTCCCAGTAGTTCTCATCTTCGATGACGACGCCAAGGTCTCCCAAGACGACCGATAAGTGAGCCTCGAAGGTCTGGTCCAGTTCACCGTCAGTCCCGAGAGCTGCTTCAGTAATCCGCCACGACGGCACGCTTCCGTTCTGCAATCCTTCGAGGATGAGCTGCCGCGCAGCATTACGTTCCTCGTCGGTTAGTGCATTCTTGCGTCTGCGTCCCTTCCAGATGTCCGGAAGGTCGATGTCTACGTCTAACCAGTCTTCGTCCGTGTCAATTGGAATGTGCGCGGAGATGTTTCGTTGGAGCGCCAATGAAAACTTGAGGCACGCTTCGTCCGATCCTGGTGGTGGTGAGTCCTTGTCTTCCTCCCAAGCGGCAAGATCGAATCCGTCGTCATGTGAGGCAGCCTTGTCAGTATCCACCAAAAGGTGCTCATGCTGGGCCGGCTTCTCCGGCCCCTCCGGTTCGATGGGCCGCGTGCTGGAGGAGCGACACTCTTGCAGCTGCGCGGCGGCATCGACTCGGCCAGCGGCGAGTGCAATGGCAATCGCATCGTTGCCTTCATTGTCGACTGCGAACGGATCAGCCCCGGCGTCCAACAGAATCTTGCAGGTTTCGATGTGGCCCTTTGACGCAGCCAGCAATAAGGGAGATCGCCCCTTGTCGTCTCTTGCGTTGATGTCTTTGCCTTGGCGGATATGCAGGCGAACTGCCGCCTGACTTCCCCCGAGTGCAGCCATCTTCAGAAGCGGATTGAGGCGAAGTCCCGATGTCATGGCCGGATCTCAGTAGCGGTCCTAGGGCATGTTGGCCCCTTTCCGTGTCAATCAAACGAAAACTCAACGGAGTCGCGACGTTTGATGCCTGACACGAACACGAGCGATCAGTGTATCGTTGAGCCAAAAGATGCCCAGCAGCGCCGGAAAATCGACGTGACTGGTCCGAGTGGCTGACGGTCATCACCGGCTGCGATTACAAGTGGTGCCATCCTTCTTGGATGGCATCCGATCTGTTCAATGGCGGTGAAGCGTCACATGCGACCTCAGAGCACGAAGATCGTCGGCGTTCGAGTTCCTCGCTTCCTGTACGGAACCGCCTGGAAGGAAAACGAGACGCTGCGTTTGACCGAACTGGCTCTGCAAATGGGCTTTCGCGGGATCGATACCGCCAACCAACGGCGGCATTACCACGAGGCTGCGGTTGGGCAGGCTATCTCGGCGGCGATCGCGCGGGGCTTGTTGACCCGCGATGACTTGTTCTTGCAAACCAAATTCACTTTCCAGGGCGGGCAGGACCATCGACTGCCGTACGATCCGGAGGCTCCCATCGGGATTCAGGTGGAGCAGTCGTTCGCCAGTTCGCTCAAGCACCTGGGCACCGAGGTCATCGACTCCTATGTGCTTCACGGTCCCTCGCAGCGAGAGGGTCTTGCTCCCGATGATTGGGCGGCATGGCGTGCGATGGAAGCCATCCACGACAGCGGCCGAGCGCATCTGCTTGGAGTAAGTAACGTCTCACTCGAACAGGTCCAGTCATTGTGCCAGGAGGCACGAATCCAACCGAGCTTCGTCCAGAACCGTTGCTACGCAGTTCGAGGTTGGGACCGGCGCATCCATGAGTTTTGCTCCGCTCATGAAATTGTCTATCAGGGCTTTTCGCTGCTGACTGCCAATCGCGAAGTGCTGGCTCGACCCGAATTGACCCAGATCGCCAGAAGTCACGATCGAACCGTCAGCCAGATTGTCTTCCGGTTCGCTCTTGATGTCGGCATTCTGCCCCTGACGGGGACCACCGACGCCGATCACATGCGAGCGGATCTTGATGTCTTGAATTTCCACCTGGACCCCGATGAAGTCGACCAGATCGAACATCTGGCCGTCCGCTGAAGCACGATCCTAATCGGACTCAATACCTGAATCACGGGATACCAAACGCGGCACCGAACGCTCGATCGAATAGGACCACGCGATGAATCGCCAATTGATGCTGTTGATGATTGCTTGGTTCGCGCTGGCCAATGGCTCGCGCGAAGGCAACTCGCAAGATTTCCAGCAGCGACGGGACAGCGGTCAATCGCCGCGAAACGCCGCGCCGCCGAACGAGCGCGATCGGCCGCGACCGCCGGCCGGCAGACCTGGTCCCTGGGATCAGGACATTCTGGTGTATCGAACGGCCCGGAACGGAACTTCCGAAAAGTTGGCGACGTTTTTCCGCGCGGGAGTCTCGACGGTCGCACGCCTGCGCGATGATCGACTGATCGTGGCACATCAGCATTTTCCCGAAGACAACACGGCCGACTTCGACAAAGTCGCAGTGCGATTTTCGTCCGATGAAGGCCGGACTTGGTCGGGACCGGAAGTCATCCGGCTGACCGGTTTTCCGGAAGGAATGCGATTGCCATTTGACCCGACGCTGGTGCCGTTACCGGACGGCCGCGTGCGGATGTATTTCACATCGCTCAAGCAGTGGCGACCCAACGAAGACCGGCCGGAGATTTATTCGGCGACTTCGAGCAACGGCCTCGACTTCGCATTTGAACCGGGCGTGCGTTTCGGCATCGCGGGCCGACCGGTCATCGACTGCGCGGTGGTGCGGCACGGAGACACTTTTCATCTGTTCGCTCCCGACAACGGAACTGTCGGCCAGCCCGGCGCACCGACTGGCGAGCGTGCTCCCGACGGCGTCGGCTATCACGCGACCAGTTCGGACGGACTGACGTTCGAGCGACAGCGCGATGTGCGCATCGAAGGCCGTCGCCACTGGCTGGGCAACGCGCTGTCGGATGGCGAGTCGATCCGCTTCATCGGTACAGGCGGCCCCGGCGGCATGTGGATGGCGCGCAGCGCGGACGGTCAATCGTGGACGCTCGACCGTGAGTTCTCACCCGTGCCCGGAGCCGATCCCGGCGCGGTGAGATTGAAAGACGGCAGTTGGCTCGTCACGGTCACCGGACCACCTCGTGTTGGCACGCCCAGCGATCGTCTTCGCCGCCCGCCCCCAAGATCCCCGCCGGAAAACAAGCCCTGAGAGCATTCGTCTTGAGTAAGACAAGTCGTGCGAGGTGCGCGTCGAGTTTGCGGCAACACCGTCAATCATGTCACACCGGGGTAACGCCTCATGAACCAGCCAAGCAGGACGCCATTGTTTACGGTCTCGAATCATCACGTCAGCGGTGAAGAACCGCCGCAGATCGACGGAGACGATCCCAATATCTACCACAGCTATTTCGAGAACCGATACGGAGAGCAATCGCTGTTTGTTTGCCGTCACGACACCAAAGAAGCCAAGATCTATTCCGGGGACGCTGGCTGGGCGGCATTCGCTGTCGTCGATGGCCAAGTTCACGGCTTGATACTCGCTCCTGAAGAAGCGGTCTGGCTTTCGGCCTGCCTGATGGCGAACGGCGTGGGCGGACCCACTGGTGCCGGAAATTCCCAGCGAGCGCTGGCCTGATATGGAGCCAGCCTAATTTGAATCCGAGTGGTTACGCGGCCTTGCGTTCAAACGACTGTACCAGCCCACCGACGTACGACCGCACTTCGATCTTTTTTCGCGACAATTTGCGAACCGCCTTCGGAGCCCGCTTGCGGATCGGCGGCAGATGACCACGCTCCATGTGTGAGCGCTTCTGGTTGTAGTAGTCCACAAATTCCGAAACGACGTGATCGAGGTGTCGCTTGCCAAAGAGGATGAACCGGAACAGGCACTCGTACTTGAGGGTCTGCCCGAATCTTTCAACCCTGCCGTTCAAATTAGGCGAAGCAATGGGAAGCACGTTTGTTCGCACGTCTTTGGCTTTCAGCGTGGCTGTGAATTCCTTGGTGAACTTCGTATCGCGATCGTGCATGATGATCGACGGCTTTTTGTCACGATTCACAGTCTGATCCAGGAACTCTTTCGTCTGCTCGACGACCCACGCGGAGTTGGGATGCTCGGTGGACGACGTGACGATGACTTCGCGAGTCTCCAGGCACAGGAACACCAGCAGATACATGTCACGCAAGCCGCGAGCGGTCACAGCCTTCACCGAAAAGAAATCGACGGCCCACAAAGTCTCAGCGTGACGCTTGATGAAGTTCTCCCAGCAGTCGTTTATCCGCTCCGGCCCCGGGACAATGCCCTCTTCTTTGAGAATGTTCCGCACGGTCTGCCGGCTGATCCCTTTGATCCCAACCTTTCGCAGCTCACCGATGATGCGCGTGTATCCGAAGCCCGTGGTCTTCGCGATCTCGATGACGAATTCACGGATCTCTCGCGACTTGCGTTGGCCACCTTTCGGATTCGGCTTCTTCTTGCCGCCGTCCGCCTCGCGGCACCAGCGATAAAACGTGGACGGGGCAACCAACGTGATCAACTCCTCGATCGCTTGGCCCAGCGCCTTCCCCAACTTGATCAGTCGAGATCGCTCATCCGGCTTCGTGTGAACTTGGCCGGGGATTCGCGCCCGCAGGATCTTGTTCTCTTCCTTCAGAAATTCGACGTACTTCGCGAGTTCGTTGCTGCTGGCGGAGGCGATCAAGGCCAGCAGTGGGTGGAAGATTTTTGCGGTCATGCTATTGTCGCAACTCGTTATTAAGGTGGAGTCTGACACATTCGTTGAACAGCGCTATGTGCTCCCAGGAGCGCAACGACGCCCCCGAATTTATCTGCCGATCGAAACCGATTGAGAGCGACCGGCATCACGCCGGATCAATGCCGCTCGGACGACGGCCAGGCAGGCGCGGCCATCGAAATCAACCGTTGCGGTAGCGTCTTTTTTTGCTTTGTTGCGCCGCTCAGTTTCTACGGAAAACCTACGGAGAAAAGTGCGTCATACTGCTAATTACGACTATTGTTTGCTGCGATTTGCGATGGTTTGCAACAGCCCTCAAATCGCTGTAAGACACGCACTACAAAGGCATTTTGGCTGAAAAGTCAAACGACCAATCTGCAAACTACGGAACCGAAGGGTGCGAGACACGTTTCATTCCTTCGCCTCAGCTCTTCGTCGCTGTTTCCGTCGGCACCGGCAATGTGGTTGAGGGCGGCCGCGAACCTGACAACACGACTACTCACCTCATCGAACCGTTCTTGGAGCGGGACATCATCGCGAAACGCTAAGAGGAGATTGGCAACCTCCAAGATCCCGCGAGAGGCGACTGAGAGTTCAACATCGTCCGAAAAATCGAGGAGGGCTGGGGCAGCAAGAATGAACTGGCCGCTCATCCGCATCGGCAAGTCAATCACCATGCCGTGAATGAGTGCTGCGATGTAGTGGCAGTACGGCGACGCGTCCGGTAGCTTGGCAATCTCTCTCGACAGATCGTCGGGCCTTCCCGGCAGAACTCCGCGCAGCCGAAGTGGAAACTTGACATCGTCCTTGGAATTGAATTCGTTCGAGGTCGGGTCGTACACGAAGGTCTCGATGTGGTACTCGCCCCGTGAAAGATCGGCGGTGATGTGCGTGTATGAGTTTTGAAACAATCGGCCAGCGTAACCTGCCCCTGCGGCCACGATGATGCAAGCCTGTCCTGGAATGTTCGACACGAGTCTTGATACGGGGTCGTGCAGGTGGCCCCGGTGGATCAGGTCGCAGGCGGGGTAGAGACGTAGCTCGATCGATCGCTGGTCGAACTCCTGCATCCAGTCGCACGGATGGTGCATTACGCCGAGGACGAGGCGGGGCGAATGCCGCTTGAGAATCTCGATCACTTCGATCATCGGCCGGTCGCCAACCAGCAGATTGCCCTTGTCGTCGTTTCCGCCGCACATCCAAGACGATTGAAGTCCAAGCAGGCAAATCGGCAACCCATTCACGTCGAGCGTGGCCACATAGCCAAGCCTGTCCGCTGTGGTCTGGCGCGGCTGGTCCTTGCAAAACTCGGCCTCGAAGTCGAGGTATCCGGCCATCCGCCGGAACAAGGTTTGGGCTTCCCCGCGTTTGTTGGGCGCTGGGTTAGGGATGAAACAGACCGGGTGACATGATCAAGAACTCCGCAGGAGTTGGTGTTGCCGTGGGGAGTCTTTTTCGCCGTGAGTGGGCG
>SYJG01000325.1 GCA_005798445.1 Planctomyces sp. | reverse complement strand
TTTTTGGCGAGCGGCAGGGCGTCAGCCCTCCGAGTGATTCCCTTTGTTTTGACTCGGAGGGCTGACGCCCTGCCGCTCGCCTAAAAATGAAACACCTCACACTCCTCATCGCGACGTACCTCTCCCTCGCCACTCAAGCGGCGTGCGGCACGGCGATGGCCATCGGCGGCGGCCGGCCGCCGCTGATGTGGTTGCCAGTGGTGCTTGCGCTGACGTGGTTCGGAGACGCGCGAGGAATTGTCTGGACGGCGCTGATCGGGTTGTTGGCGGATGGCTTGGCCGGTGGACGATTCGGTGTCGAGATGCTCGCCGTGACGCTGACCGCTGCATTGACATTGTCGCTGCGACCGGAGGAAGACGTTCGCTCACGCGGTGCGTGGAGCGTATGGCAGTTCGCGGTGATCGGGACAGGACTCGTGTTGTCACACGGGTTGAACAGCGTTCTGTCCGACGGTCCTGCCGTGACAATCGCATCGTTGGGAGCGCTGGCTGGTGAGGCGGCCTACGGCAGCGTTGTCTGTGTGCTGTTGGGCACACTCGCTCGAATGATTCATCAGCCGGCGGGCGCTAGCCCGCGGTTCAACGGAAACCGGACGCTCGCGCGTTCCGGCTGATTTGCGTTCGGCACGAAAGCGCCAACGGAATTCACCATGCGTAATCGTCCCACTCCGATTTTCGACAGCGGCTCGACTCGCGACGGCAGCTCGGCATTCGACGTCGATGCTGAGCCGGGCATGCGCCTGGTCTGGCTATTCGTGGCGATGGCACTTCCACTACTCGTCGTTGCTGGTCGATTGATCCACCTGCAAGGCTTCGTCGCCGAGGGCTTCGCGATCGAGACTCGGCACGAGGTGGATTCGGTCGAGGCCATTCCAGCGACGAACGGCCGCATCGTGGCCAGCGACGGAACAGTGCTGGCGTTCGACGACGAGCGTCATCAATTGCTGGTCCACTACCGCTGGCTCGAAGAACCGCCGAACGAGATCTGGTTGCGACACGAAGCGCTCTCTCGGTTGAGCCGCTCGGAACGCCGTGACAAAACGAACGTCGAACAGGCGAAGCGAGACCTGCTCGAGCGACGCGAAGCGTTGTGGCAATCGCTCGCCGAACTGACGGAACAGCGTCCCGAAAAACTGGCGGAGCAACGCAGCCGAGTGCAGCAGCGCGTCGAGCGGATTTTTCGGTTGGTCGACGATCGGCGAGAAACACTGCGGACGAGCGATCAAGAACCAGCCCGACGCGCCAGCGAGGGGTCGTCGGTAAATCGATCCACCGACGACCCCTCGCTGGCGCGTCGGGCTGGCTTCGTTGAGCAAGCCTGGAATGTCGTGAAGCACGAACTCACGACCACACCGACACGCGAGCGACGCGAACCGTTGCGCATCCCGGAGCAATCGGATTACCACCTTCTGCTCGACGACGTCCCGCTGGAGGTCGTCGCCGAGATCGAAACGCACCCGGATCAATTCCCCGGCGTCCGCTCCGGCGTGACGAGCCGCCGCGTTTATCCGCTCGGCCGAGTCGCACCGCACTTGGTCGGCTATCGGGGCGAGATCGACGCTGACGAACTGAAGGCTCGGCGCGAACGATTTCCGAACGGCGATCCGCTGGACTATCAGCCGGGAGATTCGATCGGACGCTCCGGCATCGAGCAGTCCTACGAGCACGCGCTGCGCGGCGTGCGCGGGCAACGGAAAATCGTGCGCGATCGTCACGGCACGATCGTTCGTACCGAAGTGGTCCGGCCATCGAAACCGGGACGGGATGTCGTGCTGAATTTCTCGGTGCCGCTGCAAGAGCGGGCGACGGCACTGCTGGAAGAGGCCGTGGAGCCCGATTCCATCGTGCCCGGTCTGTCGGACGGGAAGGTTGAAAACGTGCCCCTCGGCGGGTGCATCGTTGCGATCGACGTGCGGACGGGAGCGGTGCTGGCGGCAGCGGTCGCTCCGACGTTTGACGTCAACGATTTTCTGTCGGGCAGCGAGGAGGTACGACTGGCGCTACTCGACGACAAACGGCGGCCGATGTTTCCGCGAGCGACGCAAATGGAGTTGCCTCCCGGATCGGTCTTCAAAGCGGTCTCGGCGGTCGCGGCGATTCAGAGCGGCCGCATCGACCCGGATCGGCAATTTGAGTGCATCGGGTATCTCAAGGATCCGAACAAGCTGCGGTGCTATCACAGTCAAGCACACCACGGCACCGACCTGAAGATGGCGATCGCCCGCTCGTGCAACGTCTACTTCTTCAAGGCGGCCCAAACGCTTGGCCCGCAGCCATTGGTGCATTGGGCCGACGCATTCGGCTTCGGCGAACGGACGGGAGTCGATCTTCCCGGCGAGCGTCACGGTCATGTCCCTCGCCCGCCGGAACGGGAGTCGAAGGGGCGGACGAAAGAGTCGTCGCCAATCGAACTCGTGAGTGCGTCGGATGCACTGCGACCGGCGTCACCGTGGGACGAAGGTGAATCGTCTCGCACCGTTCAGCCAGCCAATCGAACCAAACGGGAGCCGTGGTATGAAGGCGACACGATGGGCTTGGCGATCGGACAATCGCGTCTGACGGTCACGCCGTTGCAGATTGCTCGGCTGATGGCAGCCGTTGCGAATGACGGCTGGCTGGTGACGCCGCACGTCGTGAGAGAGATCAGCGCCGGACGGGAGGGCGAGGCTCCCGCCGAGCCGCTCGGAGGGATCACACGTCATTCACAAACCGGCTCGGCGGGAGCCTCGCCCTCCCGGTTCGTCGCGAACTCGTTAACGATTGAGCCGGAACGACATCGCATTCCGAATCTTTCAGACGAAACGCTCGCTCGCGTGCGTGAAGGCTTGGAGCAAGTCGTCGCGCATCCGCAGGGGACCGGCTTCAAGCACGTCCGTTTGAAAGAGGTCGCGATCGCCGGCAAGACGGGTACGGCTGAGAACGGTGGCGGTCGTGCCGATCATGCGTGGTTCGCAGGCTACGTCCCGGCCGATCGTCCGCAGATTGCATTTGTCGTCGTGCTCGAACAAGCTGGTTCCGGCGGCAAGGTGGCGGGACCGGTCGCCAAGAAGTTTGTGAAACTCCTGCTAGATCAGGGCGTGATTCATCCCGACTGAATTCCTGCTTCTGTAGCCCCGGCCCTTGTGGCCTGGGTGATTGCGGAAGGTGACGAATCGACCGACCCACAAGGGGTCGGGCTACCGCACAGTTTTCAATTGAAAAACGGATGATTCATCCCGATTGAAGCGAGGGCATCGTGAAGAGCAGCGGTCGCGCGATTGCGGAACATCGCTTCGAGCCGGGCAAGCTCGACGAGGTGCTCCTGTTCTTGAAGCGGACTCGTAGCGAGCTACGGATGCTGCGCAGGGTCCGCGTGTCGCGCGAGTGGGTGCGAATCTTCGACGTCAACGGCGATTGGTTTGAGGTCTCTGGCGTGGGCTATCCCGATGCGGACGTCGTCGAGGTGCTCAAAGCGGTGAACACGCCGTTCAATCCGGAAACGATCCACCAACTGACACCGGATGAGTTCAAGGAGTTTCTCACCAGCCGGCGATATGCCTGGGCGGCGGATCGAGTGATGTGATCGCTTCGAGACCGTCGGCTCAAACCCAAACAGGGAATGCAAAATGAAGAGTGCAGTCTGCAAAGTGCAAAATGGTGAATGCCCGGCACTTTGAACCTTGCACTCGTCACTTTGCAGTTTGCACTGCGTGACTGTGCCTTTACGCTGGCTCGAATCGCCCGTCCGGATAGCGGCGCATCCCAACATCGGCGTGAACCGGCGGAACGCTGAAGACTTGCAGGCGAACCGATTGCTCGGCGACGACTCCGGCGATCGTGACGTAGCTGCGTGCCCACGACGACCGCGTGTCTCGCGGCGACGGGAACGCGCTCCAGACCAGTTCACTCACTTTGTTGAAGTGCGCCATGAGCTGTTGCAGGTCGAATTCAAAGTTGATGTGCCGAGCCTCACCATCATGTCGGCCACCGACGATCTCGTAGGAGCCGAGGTACAGGCCGACGACCCAAGCCCCCTCAACGAAATTGCAGTCAAAACCGACACGAGCGACACCAATCAGCGGATCGAACAAGTCGGCGATGCTGTCGATGAAGTGCGTCAGCCACTCCGGGCGGGTCTCTTTCTTGGCGGCCGAGCGATCTTGCTCCTCCGTATCCAGCTTGGTCAGGAAATGCTCGATGGGAAGATGATGTTGGCTCACGATCGGTCTCCGGGTTGCGTCATCCACGGCTTAGGGTCACACAGATATCGGGGGCCGAAGCCCTAAGCCTTCTTCGCAATTGTGCCTCACGGAATCGTTCGTGCCTCGTTTTGCTGAACGAGTCGCAAGATACCGGCGTTAGCGTGTCTCGCGGCAACAGAGTTGACGGTCAGGCCAATCGAGGCCGTTGTTCGGGTTTGGCAACCTGTGCGGAGCACGCAGCGAACGGAAGAAACGATCAAGCCGGACGGGGGGAGCTTGCGGTGTCGCGGCGGATGGTTGCCGCTTCATGCAGAGAATTCGTGGACCAATTGCTTCCGGCCACCGTAAGATGCGAACCAACCGCAAACTGGAATCTCGCATGAGCACAGCACTCGAATCACAGTCGCTCGATCAGTCACGACCAGCAGTTGTGTCTGAGTTGGTCCCCTACGAGAAACGCCTAGACCAGAATTCGAGGTGGGCATTGTCCGAAGGCAGCGTGTTCTTTGAAAACAAGGGTGCGGTCCAGCAGGCGATGCGGCGCATCGCGAAACGCCTGGATGAACTCGGCGTGCCTTATGCCATTGTTGGCGGCATGGCTCTGTTCCAACATGGATTTCGGCGGTTCACCGAGGACGTGGACATCCTCGTGACGAAGGACAGCGTGCCAATCATCCATGAAAAGCTGGAGGGGCGCGGCTATCTCGCACCGTTCACTGGAAGCAAGAATCTTCGCGACACGGAACTCGGCGTCAAAATCGAGTTCCTGATCACAGGTGGCTTTCCTGGCGATGGCAAGCCAAAGCCCGTCTCATTTCCTGACCCGGCCGATGTCGCCATCGAGATGGAAGGCCGCAAATACATCCCACTGACAACGCTGATCGAATTGAAGCTCGCATCGGGAATGACGAACACGCACCGATTGAAAGACCTCGCCGACGTGCAGGAGGTCATCAAGATGCTTCGCTTGCCCATCGAGTTTGGCGACCAGCTCAATCCCTACGTCCGCGAAAAGTTCCGCGAGTTGTGGTCGCCCGCCGAGGACGGCGAAAGCCCGTAAACGAGTAGGATGGCCGCTCTCGTCCGTCAAAGGTGCCGATGCGGAATTAGGCGGAGCGTTTGCGAATGGTTCGTGGCCGCCGCAGTTTGGCTTCCGGCTGGACCGGCTGATACAGCCAAGCTCGCTGTTGCTTCCCGATCGTTTCCCAGAGGTTCAGCTTGCGGAAGCAGAACGCAATCTTTTGAGCCAGCCAGCGGGGTACTTCGGCGGCAATCGCGAGGTCGGCGGTTGTGAATGGTGCCCCGTAACAGAGCTGCTGAACGGCCGGCGGAAACAGATTGAGCAATTCCTCGGCAGATCGGATCACGCGCCGGTCTTCGACGCTCACGAGGCAGCGGTCCTCAATCGTGAAGTCTCGCTGGCGTAGCCGTCGCTTGGGGCGAGGAATGCGAAACTCTTCTTCGGTGATCAGCAGCAGTTCCAGCGCCAGGTTCGGATGCGGGAACGCTCCGAGGAAGTGAACCAGTTCGCTGAAGACATCGGAAAACTTCTGTCGGCGCGGACTCCAACGACGGGAAATCTCCGCGCTCCCTCGCCGCTCACGGCGAACGATCTGTTTGCGAGCCGTCAGAGGTTTGACGACCGTGACCTCGAAACCTTGCGCGAGCAAGTCCGCGATCTTCCGCCGAATCGCGAATAGGGACGCCACCTGCACTTCAATCAGCCGTCCACCCACGACCGCGTCGATGCGATAACCGGCGAGCGTTTGCTCTTCGGCCTCCTCGTTCCCCGAAACGAGCCGCTTCAATTCGCGATGCAGTGACGTTTCCATGCGCGGGTTGTAGGTCACAGGCAAAAAGCAACGCGAGACCAGTCGAGTAGGATGGCCGCCCTCGGCCGTCCTGCAGTTCGCGTGAGTCGCCCTCGAACGCGGACGGCCGAGGGCGGCCATCCTACGTCGCGAGCTCACGCCTCTTCGTCATCAACGACACACCGATGAGCACGGCGAAGCCGAGCGGGATCGTCACGATGCCCGGTTGGCTGAACGGGACGAGCGCCTTCGCGGGGTCGAGGCCATACACGTCTTTGAACGTGTCGGCGCTCAGCAAGATCCACGACAAAGACGAGATCACACCGACGGTGATCGCGGCGGTGATGCCTTGCTTGGTCGTCCCTTTCCAGAAGATGAGCATGATCAGCGACGGCAGGTTGGCGGACGCGGCGACGGAGAACGCCCAGCCGACGAGATAGCTCACGTTCATTTTCTCGAACAGGATGCCCAGCACGATGGCGATGATGCCGACGACCACCGACGCGATTTTGGCGATGCGGATTTTTTGGAAGTCGGTCATTTCCATTTTCAGCAGCGTGCCGCAGATGTCGTGAGCGACGGCTCCGCTGGCGGCGATGATCAGGCCGCTGACGGTTCCCAGCACGGTCGTAAACGCGATCGCGCTGATGACGGCGAACAGCCACTCCGAAAAACTCTTGGCCAACAGCGGGGCGGCCATGTTGCTGTTGGTCACGTCCAGGGCCCCGCTGGTCATGGCTCCCAGGCCGATGTACAGCGTCAGCACATAAAAGAACCCGATGCTGGCGATCCCCACGATCGTGCTCTTCCGA
>SYJG01000034.1 GCA_005798445.1 Planctomyces sp. | reverse complement strand
GACGATGATCCGATCCGGCCGCATGCGGAGAGCATTGCGAACCAACAACCGCGGCGTAATTTCACCGACCCCTTCGTTGTTCGGGGACCGCGTCTCCAAGCGGATGACGTGCCGGTGTTGCAGTTGTAGTTCGGCGGAATCTTCCACCGTCACGAGCCGTTCGTCGGTCGGAATGAACTTGGCCAGAGCGTTGAGCAGCGTGGTTTTGCCCGCACCCGTACCGCCGGAGATCAAAAAGCTGACTCTGGCATCGATCGCGGCCGCCAGGAATTCGACGACCTCATGCTGGATCGACTGCCCCTCAATCAAGTCTTCAATCTGCAACGGGTGCCGACCAAATCGGCGAATCGAGAGCGTCGGGCCGTTGAGCGCCAGCGGCGGAATCACCGCATTGACGCGTGAGCCATCGGGCAGACGCGCATCAACCATCGGGCTGACTTCGTCGATCCGACGGCCGACTCGGGACACGATCCGTTGGATGATCCGCATCAGGTGTGGTTCGTCGGCGAACATCACGCCGGATGGCTCCAAGCGACCACGTCGTTCGACGAAGACTTCCGACGAATGATTGACCAGGATGTCGCTGATGCTGTCGTCTTTCATCAACGGTTCCAGCGGGCCGAGGCCGAAAACCTCGTCGAGCAATTCTCGTTGCAGTCGCTCACGCTGAGCGACGTCAATCGATGGGGTGTGCTCGGCAATCAGTTCCGACGAGAGGATTTGCACTTCGCGTGACAGCTCATCTTCGGAAACATGGGCCAGCAGCGACAGGTCGAGCGAATCCACCAGCTTCTCGTGGAAGCGAACCTTCAGCCGCTGGTATTCCAGCTCGCCAGCGTTCGGATCCACATCCGCATCTGGGTCCGCATCCGGTGGTTCGACTAACAAGGTCTGTGATCGAATGAACGGCACGTTTCCGTCCTTTCGTAAAAATCCCACCAGTCTTGGGGTGCGATGACCGGCAAAAGTTGTTGAATAAGTCGTCGTTGAAATTCGTCCAGAACTTGGAAGATTCAGGGCTACCTGGCACATCTAGCGTTGCTGGCCCGGCAATTGGTTGCGGTCCACACCCACAGTTCCGAACCCCGGAGCTTTCACCGGAACGGTCCCGATCAAAGGTGTGGGAATGCGTGCATCGGCGTTCGCATCCGTGCTCTGTTCATCAAAGTTGACGATTTGCATCGAGGGACCTCTGAAGATCTGCATGACCCGCCGCTTGGGAGCAGGCCTGACTCCGAGCAGATCTTCGAGTGTCAGACGCTCACTGGCATTACCGACAAAACGGTCGATGTTTTCTTCGGTTCGGTCGGCATCCGCCGTTTTGTCCGCTTTGTCGGCTTTGTCCACTTTGGCGAGCAGATTGACGTCCACAGAATCCGAGTTCAATGACGAGGATAAGGCTCCAGTCACCGTCTTCGGTTTGCGAGCCGGCACTGTTTGGAATTCTTCATCGGGCGTGGGTTGCAAACCCTGTTGCTGCTTGAAGAGATCAGGTCGCATGCCCACTTCGACCGGGGCAAACTGGAAGTCATCCTTGGGATTTCGCAGCGTCAAAGAGATATCGCCGCGCCCCTCAACCACTTTCAGGATCTTCGCCTGTTGTGGCGTCACAGCCAGCGTCACCGTGCTGGAGTTTGGGCCGTTTGCTGGCGGATCGTTGCGGTTGCCTGACACGACGTTGACGTTGAACGCCATGACTTCGATGCGCTCCAGCAAAGTCAGTGTGACCTGCGGGCGAGTTCCTTCGGGCTTTGCTCGGAAGAGAACATCGACAACAGATCCAGGAGCCGCGAAGCCATTGACTGCTCCGATGTTTTCAATCGGGACGGTCACCGCTCGATAGCCAGGTTGCAGCTTTTCGGCAATATCGGGCCCGCCACCGTCCGGGTAAAAATCACCTGGATCAAACGGACGGCCGGCTTGCACCGCCTTACGAAGTGAGCGACCTTGAATTTGTTGCGGGTTACTCAGGAAAGCCAATTTTCGGAAATCGCTTTTCTTGAACTGCTCCGCCGTCATGCGCTGTGGAGCAATATCGTTGAGCGTCAGTTTGCGACCGGGTTGCAGGTCGATCGCCGCCAACGGGATCGTCACCATTTCCGGAGTCGCCCTCGGCGCTGCGGCTTCACCCTTAATTGGACGCTGCAGAGTCTGACGGACGACGAACGCGCCCCCTAAACCGACCAATGCCGCGAAGACGGTCACTGTCATTGTTCCCGAACTAATTTTTGCCATGATGCACCTCGTGAAGTTTGATCGGTTAGTCCTCAGATGACCCTGGTACCGTCAGGTCGAGCCCCGCTGGAGCCGCTCCTAGAATTCCATCACCGGCATCGTTGTCGATGAAGGTCGCCGTGACGAGAAGCGTGCCCAGCGTGTAGTTCAACGAGAACGATTGATCGATGTTTTCCAGGGCAACCGACAGATCACCCAGTTCCTGAGTCACTTGATCTCGAATTGTCACCCAACCACACAATGTGCCCAGGCAGACCACGGTGACGAAAAAAATGTAAGCCGAAGCGTCCACCACTCCTGATTCGTCATTCCAGAGTTTGCGAAGCCACATGGCACTTTCCTTATGAACGCTGTCCGTTCGGCGAATGAATCCAAGCCCTCTTTGGGCACAGACACATAACTTGGCAGGACGAGACTTTGACATTACGTCCCCTCGCCACCGGAAGGAGCGACGATCACAAGACACTGCGTTCCCGAAGCACCGTTCTGGTCGGCACCCGCTCCCGTCTGCTCACAAAAATCCGCAGCGTCGGCAAACGTCGAGCCGGCCACACTGCCAATCGTGGCGGTGATCGCCGCAAACGAATACGACTGATCAAGTTCTGAAACCGCATCGGCGACATCCGCCAATTCGGTGATGACTTGATCTCGAACGGTCACTAATCCAGTCACGAGACCGATCACAACAATCGTCATGATAAATATGAGTTCGGAAGAGATGACGAATCCCGTCTCATCCCGCCACAAGCGGACAAACATGGTTTTCATGACGCGCCTTGTTGAAAAGTTGTGAGCGGACACCGACCGACGGATGTCCAACCAATCTAAGAAATCGCTAAACAACACTCCGTCATCGACCGGGCTTGGGTGACTGCCCCCCCAAGCCCTCTGACGATGCCGTTGAAGAACCAATTCTTGAAACGGCCGATCAAAGTCGGCCCCAAAAAAAACTGCATTCCAGGAACTTGAAACAGAACCTCGACTGCAGTGGATCTGACGCCAATCTTCGGGTCAGAGACTTGGTTTGACCTACACTCACTGAGTCACGGAGGCGACAGAGGTGGTTTCGGTGCGACCTACACCACCTCTGTCGTTGCACCACCATGGTCGTGAGTCGGAGGACTACAGTCATGAGGAGCCGTTTGCCGAGAGTGACCCGTTCGAGAGAAAAATCTCAAGGCGAGACACTGACACGTCCAGAGCGACGTCTCTTTCAACCTGCGAAGAGCTGCGCGTGCCGTCTGCAAGTCGAATGGCAACTGGCAACCGCCGACTACGAATTCTCGCCGCCGGTTGGCGCAATGATGCCCAAACATTGCGGCGGATCTCCCTGATCCTGATCGCTGGCCTGGGCATCGATTTCGCAGAAATCGTTGAGATCTGCGAACTGCACGCCAGCCGAAGACGACGTGTGAGCCGTCACCGCACTGTACGCGTAGGATTGATCGATTTCCGAGACAGCGTCGGCCACGTCCCCCAGTTCATACAACACTTGGTCGCGAACCGTGGTCAAGCCAGTCACCATACCGATGACCAGCAACGTCGCCACGAAGACGAGCTCGGACGAGATCACGAAGCCGTGCTCGTCCTGCCACAATTGAGACAGAAACTTTCGCATGCAGATTCTCCTTTTTCAAAAGCTGCTATGCTTGGTGAGAGTGCCGAAGGCACACGCCTTCAGCCCAGTTGCTTGCAAGCGAACGTCGCATGATGCACCCGCCATGCCATTGGCGAATCAACTCGCAAGCCCTACTCATATCGCTATCTGGAGCGTTATTTTGCGTCATCATCGCAGCCCCAAGTTGACACGGTTTGCGCTTCCACATGATGTCTGGCCGAGACAGCATACGGCACGCCAGATGCTTTGAACCTGACTCCGAAGTAGGGCAATTTCGAGGTCGATTCACCTCTCCATTAGGTGTGGTATCGATTGATCTTCGTGCATCACACCTTCCGGGTCGGAAATGGGCCAACAGGAGATAGAAATCCGCTTTCTCAACAATGCATCAGCCCCCAGCGCGGCAACTTTTTGACGCTGCAATGAACTCTGGAATTCGTGTCGCCGGGGTAACGCACTTTTCCGTTGGCAATTGTTTGGGTGTGTGCCCACTTTCGAGTCTCACGTCCATTGCGTGGTCCTTCAAAAGGATCGTTTTTGTGGGATGCCGCGCAGGAATGGGCTTCGGCCCTCAAACGGACGAAAGCGATCGGCCGGCGTGCCAGGGTCTGTGAGAAGCGATCCTGTTTCAATTTCCAATGATTTGGCTCGCAATTCTGCGATTCAAAGCACACCTTCAAGCGGCGGTGCGGTTAGCGCTACCCTATGGCTCCGCAGGTTATCACCGCACTCGGCAAGGATGACCTCGCGCGGGGTGTCATGAGAGATTCGGCGAGCGGCAGGGCGTCAGCCCTCCGAGACAAAACACAAGGACACCCACGGCGTGCTGACGCCCTGCCGCTCGCCGAAAACATCTCGTTCGAAGCCGCGTGGGGTAAAGTGCGTCGTGACGGCTTGTTCTTTGGGCTGCGTAAGCGGCAAGGCAGTTGCCGGTGGAAATAACCGGCGGCTAGCCGGCATTATTCATGGGTCGGGGGAAATTCGTCGCAGTGTGCTAGGAAATTAGCACGACGCGCAAGCGAGTGATCTCGGTGCCTACCACTCGCTTGCGCGTCGTGCTAATTGCCGCTCATGAATAATGTGGGCTAGCGCCTTGCCGCTCTCTGAAACCAACCCCAAAGTTAGCAATGACGGGGCACTAGGTTTTTCCGGCTCGAGAGATCTCGTCGAGTGCGTTGCTTGGAATTCGCACTCGTTGTGAACGATCTCATTCGCCCGCCGGAAAGACATCGGCAGGTCGGCGGCTGCGCCACAGAGCCAGCGAGCGACCGGCGTGGCTGAGAAACGTGTAATAGCGTTGAACTTCAGCTTCGCTCAGGCCATCAATGGTTGTCACGAGCCATTGGGAAGCACGGATCAAGTTGTCATCAGGGGGTAACACCTCAGCCGGCGCGAACGCCCACCATTCCAGCGTGTGGCCAGTCACTAACAGACGATCGGCGAGAGATCCGAGCGGACCGACCGCGTTTTCCGGCTGTGGTCCGTCCCATTCGGTACCGGGCCAGCGACCGTCCCAAGAGCCTTCGGCTTGTTGCGTCTTCACAAGACGATCGGTGGCATCTCGGAGATGAGCGAGGATTCGCTGCCGGCTTCCTGGACCAAGCCAGCCAAACTCTTCGTCGGCTCGCAGCATGAGCGCTAACGCGTGGAGACGGTGCTCCCCGTAACAGACTCCATGAGCCAAACGTTGTCGCATCAAACGCTCGGCCAGTAAGTCCCAGGTGACTCTCTGCCCTTCCGTCGTGAACCAACTGGGGACCTGCGGCAAATAGTGCAAGAAGACCAGTGTTGACCATTCGTACTCCACTTGATTCAGACTGAACTCGTGAAACGCTTGATCGAATGCAGCTCGCAGCGGCACCTCACCCATCGGCGTAAGCACTGGATAATCGAGTGGCGTGCCACACTCCGCGAGTGCGGCCAGAGTGTGATCAACGTGACTGGCGGACGCGCTGCCGGCCTTGGTCCGAAACGCCAACAACTCGGACTCGTCTCTCGTCCGGGGAAGCAGGAACGGCTTCGTCTTGTCCCCCCACGCGGCGACGAATGTCCGATGATCCAGCAATAACCGACGCAATTCCTCACCCGACGAGACGTCCACATCGTCGAACCTCGCTTCGACACCCCAAAATCGGAGGGCATGATCGACATGATTGATCTGCGGCTTTCCTCCCCGCAGCCGAGGCCGCAGTTTCGAGAGCACTCGCGTGAGTTGCTCATCATCCACCACTTCCGGTCGATCGTATTTCGGTTCGATCTGTCGAGGTTGAAGTTGGGGCTGAGGTGGAATCTTCTCCGCCTGGATGGCCTGATAACGAGACATGCCCCATGCCAAGGTTGCTCCCGCAACGAGGATCTGAAGGACCAGCGACACTTCGACGGTGCCACGACGATGCGAATGAGCACGCATGAGGACTTGAGACATTGAAAAACTTCCCAGGAGTCAAAACTACGATCAACACGGAACACATCGAAACGTCTCTTGCTTGCGGGCAAACACTTTCGGCCTCCGTTTCCAACTCACCGCAGAGCCATTGCCTCCTCGTGATCGTCGTCTTCATCGGCAGGCTTCATGGCTCGTTTGCGGACGACAATGATGCCGACGTCATCTTCAAAGACGTTCTCCCAAGCTGGCATGCGTGCCAACCGTTCGACGAGTCCCTTTTGGAGTTTCTTGCACACCACCAGCGTGTTGATACGGTATTGATCCAGCAACCGATCGGTCGATGGCAGTGCGTTGTTGATGCTGAGATAATCCTTCCAGACGCGGCTGGGCACGACATGCACCGAGTTCGTCGTGACCATCACTTCCATTTGGGGTGGACCCTGCCAAACCAACCAGTCACCCCACCATTGCGGTCCGCAAACCATGCCTCGCGGCGAGTGTTCACGCAGGTACTTCGTCACACCCAGCGGAGTGTCCTTGCTGTAAAGCTGTCGTTCAGTGCGGGCTTCCCCACCCAGAAAGACTCGACTGACTGGCGCGAAGCAGATCGCCACCCAGGCCAATAATCCGATCACGGCTGTCCAACGGAACGACCGCATTTGCAATATTGGAAACAACTCGCGGCGGAACCGATCAAACTCGCAGCGAGCCCACACGTCACCAAGATGCGGTGCCAGCACCCACATCACGACTGGAGCGTACCACGCCACCATGCGGACTCGCACCGAGACCGCCAACGCAAACAGAGTCAGTGCAAACACATCACCGACCGAGACTGGTGCGCGGCTGTGCCGCAGCAGCACGACCAACAACACCCACGATGCACCGACGGTGATCCCTTCCACCGAGACCATCTTGAGCGGATACCACTCGATGATGTCTTTCAGATTTGGATGATTCGGAAAGATCAGCGTGTGAATTAAGAGGTCGATGCCATAGGGATTGCAGCAAATTCCCAGGACCGAGACCTGTGTCGCCATGAGCCAGAACCGACAATCCGAATCCTGCCACAATGCGGCAAACTGTCGCTCACGCCAAAGCAATTCCACCGCGCGTCCCGCGAGATAACACACCAGCAATGCCACTCCGACAATCGCCGATCCGTGCAGATTGGCCCACGCCACGAAGAGAATTCCGATTCCGGCATGCGTCCACAGCACCGACGGTTGCGAGCCGTCACGCTCCTTCTGGCAAAGCTCACCGTGCCGGGCAAGTAGCCAGAGTAATGTCGCGAAGCACAGTAAGCCAAAAACCTCCGGCCGAATGATCGAATGCCGGCCCCAGGCCACCATCCACGCGCCGAAAGCTCCGATCAAAGCCGCTCCGCCGTGACGAGTTCGAAACCAAAATGCTCGCGCCAGAACGATGTAAGTCATCCAGACGGTGATCGCAAACAGGTGGCTGAGCCATTCATGGCCTCCCGCCCGAACGGCCAGCGCCAAGATCGCCTGCCCCAGCCACGCCGTTGCGATGACTGGCACTCCGGACGCTAATGGGACGAACGGCTCCTCCGTCGGCAACTGGCGATGCTGCAAGATCCACTCCCCGTAGGCCACATGGCCCCAAATGTCGGAATGAAATAGATGCAGGTAATTGTGATACATGAAAAACAACGCCACTCCGACCGCCGCAACGAAGTGCCAGCCATTCAGCGCCCAAGACGCCGGTAACTTCGATGTCAGCAACTTTGAAAGCTCGTCGTCCGCGAGACCGGTGCGAGCGTTCGTGTCTGTGTTATCCATGAGAGGCAACCGCCAGATTCAAGGTGTGCTGACACACGCGATAAGACTTACGCTTCCAAGAGGTCTTGGGCCGGAAAACGAGCGGCATCCGAGCCATCCGCGGCAACATTCACGGTGCGATCGACGATGTACGTCGGCCGCGACCGGACTTGATCGAAGATGCGAATCACATATTCGCCGAGCACCGCGATCCCCAATGCGTTCAGAGTTCCAAAGAACGAGGCCGTCAGCAGCCCTGAGGTCCAGCCGGGAATGGCCATGCCGGTCCAAATTTTGTGGTACAGCGTGAAGCCGATGACTCCGAGGCACACCACGCACGACAACACGGCCACTCCGTAGAACGCTCCCAGTGGAACCGCCGAGAAGGAAAACACCGCCGTCTTGGCCAATCGCACCAACTGCCAGAAGGAAACTCGCGGATGCTCATCGTGGCGTGCCGCCCGTTCGACGGGCTCGCCGCATTGACGGAATCCGACCCAGTGCCGCAGGCCAGGATAAAACCGCGAAGCCTCCGGCAGGTTCAACAATTCGTTGACGACACGCCGATCGATCAATCCGAAGTTTCCAGCGTCCACGGGAATGGGAGTGGACGAGATGCTCTGCAACACTCGGTAGAAGGTGCGAAACATCAACCGTTTCACAACGCTCTCTTTGCGTTTCAGGCGAATCGCATAGACGACCTCAAATCCTGCCTCCCACTTCGCCAGGAATCGTGGGATCGCCTGCGGATCATCTTGGAGATCGGAGTCCATCACCACGACCGCGTCGCCACTCGCTGCGGCCAAACCCGCTTGGAGGGCGGCTTGTTGCCCGAAGTTCCGCGACAAGTGGATGACATGCACGCGCGCATTTGCTGCGGCAATTTCATCGAGCAGTTCGGCACTGCCATCTGAGGAGCCATCATTGATGTAAACGATCTCGTATTCGTAGACCGATTCAGAGAACGCCTGGCTGACCAAAGAGGTGAGCGTTCGCAACACGGCGACTTCATTAAACACCGGCATCACGATGGACACGAGCTTTCCGCGCGACGGAACAGTCGTAAGGGGCAGCGAGTTCTCAAGCTGCGTCGACATGTTTCAACACTCCGACAAGCGATAGGCCAAACGGGACGCCCAGCCGGAGAAGCAACCGCCGTTCCATCGACGCCGCTCGAAGCAAAAGGCGGTTTACACGCGGCGAGACTCGCGGGAAGTCTGCCTTTTGCCGCGCGGGACGCAGCTTTTCCCAACAGCGCGTTGCCACTGCCGCCGGAAACGTGAACGAGTTCCAATGTGTCACCCACTCCAGCCGCAAACCAGCCGCCGACGCTTGCTCTTTCAGCATCGTCGGTGAGTAGCGGCGATAATGCCCGAGCAATCGGTCCCACTCGCTAAATAACCACTGATACGACGGAACGGTGATGATCGCGGCACCGTTCGGACGTAAAGCCGTCTTGACGTGTGACAAGACTTCCACCGGATGTGCGACATGCTCGATGACATCCAACAACACGACCGCTCGCAGCGACCGAGGTTCGACCGGCCAGGGCTGCTCAAGGTCGTGAACCGCGACACGCGGCAATCCCTTCATTCGGCCCAACTCGACCGCTTCGGGCATCACATCGAAGCCGGTCACGTCGTAACCGAGCTGTGAAAACTCCAAAAGATTTCGGGACGAGCCGATGCCACCTTCGACCAACAGGCCTGGCGGTGGCGCAAACCGCCTGAGCACGTCGGTTATCAGTTGGCGCTTCGCGACGTGCCACCAATACCCGTCTTCGAGCTCCGCCAACTCTTGTAGATGCTGTGGTTGCATATCTTGCTTGTGTCTGTGTGTCCGACGGGAATCGCTCGTTCGGTTGTTTGTGGAACTCTGGCCGAAAGTTTGCGCATCGCTTGCTGACGTCGTTTCTTGGGGCATCACCAGGAATAGCATTCGCTAAGCAGGAGTCGTACCGGAAACCTTAAAGGGCCCAGACATGCCTGCTGCTCCCTGCGATGAGGAATCTTCCCCGTCGCTCGCACTTCCTTTGATTTGTTTGGCCGCGCTGCTTCTCCTGGCGGTCCCGCTCTTCCTGCGGATGCCACTGACGAACGACGCTATTCTGTTCGACCTGCAAACGCGGCTGTTTTCTGAGGGAGCCGTACCGTACCGGGACGTTTTGGAACCCAATCTTCCGGGAGTGTTCTGGGTTCACTCGGCCGTTCGCGGCGTGCTCGGAAAGAATTCGGAGGCGCTACGACTGTTTGATCTAGTGGTCATGGCCGCAGTGACATGGCTGCTCGGCAAGCTGGTGATGAAATCCGGAGGGACTTCGCGGTCGGCAATGTGGTTGGCTGCGACCGTGTTGACGTTCTATCTCGGTGCCACCGAGTGGTGTCATTGCCAGCGTGACACCTGGTTGCTGTTGCCGATCTTGGCCGCAACTGGGCTCAGGTTGTATCGCCTCGGACGTAATTTGCCGCCGACCGCCGCGCTGAGCTTGGCGGAGGGACTTCTGTGGGGAGCCGGAGTGTGGCTGAAGCCGTATGCCGCTCTCGTGGCTGTCGCGGTATGGCTCATGACTCTGCGAGGATTCCGGTCCCAGAGGCAAGGTCTCATTGACACCACCTGGGTTCTTCTGGGGGGTATGGTTGCTGGAGTTTGCGGTGTCGGCTGGCTCGTACAAACTGAGGCGTGGCCGTATTGGCTCGAAACCATGCGGCAGTGGAACCCACGTTACCTCGCCGCCGGCCGAGAACACTGGGTCTGGCCGCGTTTCCAAGCGATGGTTTGGCGGATGCAACCCTGGTTTGCGCTGCATTTGTTAGCGCTTCCGTTCGCGGTTGTCACCCTGCGAAAATTTTGGCAACGTCCGCGCAATCCAGAGGGTGCGCTGGTGGGTGATCTACCGCACTTGGCGTTGTCAGCAGTTTACTTGGCAACGATGACGCACGTGTTTTTGTTGCAGCATCTCTTCGATTACGTCCACGCTCCGGCGGTGATTTTGGCGGTGGGGGTGGTTGGAACATGGTTGTCTCAACCGAATCGCTCTCCCCGCTGGCGAATTGCGGTGCTGGCGTTTGGCATATTGGTTTTGGCAAGTTCACCGCTTTTCCAGCGGCAGCGAGTCGGATTGTGGTGGGCATGCTTGACTCAGCCCAGCAGCCCCAAACTCCAAGACCGCTTGGCGTTACTGGCCAATCCGAGACGCAGTCACATCGAACGTGTCGCCGAGTTCCTGCGAAAGCAGACCCCGCGAAATGGCGAGGTGTGCGTCTACAACAGTGATCTCGTCGGCCTGTATCAGCGGTTGGAACTGCGTCCGCCAACTCGGTATGTGTACTTGTTTGAGTTATTGACGTACTTCCCGGACCAGCGTGGAGAGATCGTCTCGACTGTGGGCAATTCGGGACACCGTTTCGTGGTGACTGATCTGGCCAGTTGCGGAATGCCTCTGTCTCAAGCGATGGCAATTGGCCCCGACGGGCCGACCGCACCTCCTCCCGCCTACCACGCGGTGAGCCGTAGAAACTATCCGTGGTCGCACCGAGTCGTCTTCCGGTCGGGAACGTACCTCGTTCACGAAATCACCGAACAGAACAGCAAACCTTCTGTGAAGTCAGTGGTGGGAACAGCACCAATCAAATCGCAGCTTGGCGAATAATCGATTGGCTCTTCCAAACGGAACTCAGATCTCAACGCGAATCCCAGAAGATCCCGAAATCGCAACTCGATTTCGCCGAACCGACGGTCGAGAGACGAGCAAGACCAGTACTCACCAAAGCGCCGACACTGATCATCGGCAAAAAAGTTCCAAACTTACACGGGAGCAGTTTCGGTGATTTCGGTGATGGGTTCGTCGTCGATCAAGCCGAGACGCCGAAGCTTTTTGTAGAGGCCGACGCGGCTGATACCAAGAGCTTTTGCGGTTTGAGTACGGTTGTTGCCGTTGGCTGCGAGAGCATCTCTCAGCATTTCTTTCTCGCTGTGAGCGACTCGTTCCACAAGTTTCCATGACGATTCCGAAGGTTTGCGCATCGCCGTTGGCGTGAACTGCGATTGGATGACTTTGTGCGACAGATCGTTGACGGTCAGCTCTTCGTTGTCACAGAACAGGACCGCTCGACGCAAATGGTTTTTGAGTTCGCGCAAATTGCCGGGCCAGTCGTGAGCGTAGAGGGCCTCCAAAAAATCGCGATGGACTCGTTTGATCACGATATCATGCTCGCGAGCCAGTTCCTCGACAAACTGCATGGCCAGCGGAACAAGATCGAGCATTCGCTCGCGTAGGGGAGGCAAGAGGAACTCCAACACGTTCAGTCGATAGTACAAGTCGAGCCGGAACTTGCCGTCGTCGACGAGTTGTTGCAGCTTGATATTCGACGCAACAATCAGCCGCGCTTCGGATCTGCGAGCCTCCGTCGAGCCGACCAATTCGTACTCGCCCTCTTCGATCACCTTGAGCAGCTTGGTCTGTTGTTTGAGGTCGAGGACATCCACTTCGTCGAGCAACAGCGTGCCCCGTCCCGCCGCTTGAAAGCGGCCAATTTTGTTGCGGTCGGCTCCCGTAAAAGCCCCACGTGTGTGGCCAAACAACTCGCTCTCAATCAAGTCTGCCGGCAACGCTCCACAGGCGAGATGCTGAAAGGGATGTCCGCGCCGGGCCGAGATCGAATGCACGATCTTGGCGAGCGTTGTCTTGCCGGTCCCGGTCTCGCCGACCAGCAGAATGGTGACATCGCGACTGGCGACACGCACGATGTCGTCCACGACCGCAAAGAATTCAGGCGCGTAAGTCCTCAACTCGATCCCGAATGCTTGAATATGCCGACATTTGGGAACGGCGCGAGCGACAGGTGCGGCAAGTTGCTCAAGCAGCCGGTGCGGATCGATCAGGCCAGGGCCATCGCGCCACAAGAAATGGTCGGTGGCCAACAGATCTAAGTCGGCGGCGAGTGCCGTCGGGTAAAAGTCGTCACCAATCGTGAACAAATTCAGGGCCGGAAGTGCCCCATCAATGATTTTCCGTAACAGTAAAGCCGTGATGCCATTGCCGTGAGCGCTGCGGCTATCGACCAACAGAATGGGAACTGCCGCAACCGCTAACTCAGTCAGAGCGGACTCAGCATCGGAAATGTGGCGCAAGCAGAATTGGGTTTCGTGAAAGAACTGACCGAGCTGTTGAGCGAGAGCCTCTTCGCCGAGAAACCAGGCCGTCCTGTCCATGGTGGGGAGCACCTTTCACTGATGGTCACGGGAGGAGATGCCAAACAGCGACAGTGTGAATTGAAAACAACCTCTTCGCTTTCGCAGCAAAATGGAGACTCCCAACAGCCGCAAATGACACGCCAACAATCCGATACGTATCCGCAAAGAAACAGAAATTTCGTTTCATCACTTCAAATCCCCTCAACAGTTTCATGATTTCAAAACCTCGCAAATGGTGTAATACCACCGGTCAGCGCTTTGCAAGATGTTCAGCGGCGCTTCGTTAAGTGATCGTGAGCGCTTCATTCCTGAATCGTTAATGCTTGATGGAGAACAACTCCGAACAACAGTCAACAAAGAGCAGATCAGTTCCCATCGCCACTCGCGGAATCACAGGCAAGACTTAGCCTGTGTCTAGCTTCCAACAGAGCCGAACGCATTGGCAATGCTAAAAACGGCTTTTCCTGATAAGCGAACTTGCGAGTTGCCCGGCACATCAAAAACGTCGTCCGCCGCCACCGCTTGCCAATTCTGGCAGTCACTGACAACCGTTGACGCAATCTGTATCCCATGGTTGTCACGCAGTGATCGCTTGTCGTTCCGTCGATGATTTTTGGACTCCACAAGGGCTCGGCCAGGGAATGTTGCCATCGCCGAGAACTTTCGGGGGATGTGACACGCGGCTTGGAATAGCCTTTGCGTCGTTTTCCGTGGGATCTCCTCGCGCGCTGACCCAAGGACGCATTGAATGACGCAGCTCTCTGTCATCGTTCCAACGTTTCGGGAAGCTGAGAACTTGGACGTGCTGATCCCGCGGCTGCAGCAGGTTTTCACAGATGCAAGCATTAACGGCGAAGTCATCGTGGTGGATGACAACAGCCCGGATGACACCGTCAACGTCGTTCAGCGGCTGAGCCAAGCCTATCCAGTTCGATTGATTGTCCGACGGAACGAGCGAGGATTGTCGAGCGCCGTGATCGCCGGAATGCGAGTGGCCGTTGGTGATGTCGTCCTCTGCATGGATGCCGACTTGTCGCATCCACCGGAGGACGTTCCACGCCTGTATCGGCAGGTTTCCGCGAACCCCCTTGGACGATTGTCCGACTTCGTGATTGGCAGCCGTTACGTGACAGGCGGCTCGACGGAATCGGGGTGGGGGCTGGGTCGCTGGTTGAACTCGAAGGTGGCAACGTGGCTGGCGTGGCCATTGGCTTCGGTGAGTGACCCGATGGCGGGCTTTTTCGCATTGTCACGTGAGGCATTTCTGCGCGCGGCCGAACACCTGGACCCGATCGGTTACAAAATCGGCCTCGAACTGTTGGTAAAAACCAAAGCGAGAACCGTCACCGAAGTGCCGATCGAGTTCAAGAATCGGCTGCATGGCGAGAGCAAGCTCTCCTTGCGCGAGCAACTTAACTACCTGCGGCATTTGGCGCGGTTGTACCGATTTCGGTTTCCACGACTGACGCGGTTCTTGTCTTTTGGACTCGTCGGTAGCAGCGGAGCAGCGGTGGACTTGCTGACGTTCGTGTTGTTGCTGAAATTTGGTTTGTCTCCGCTGCCGGCAGCCATACTCGCGATTTGGGTCGCGATGACCAGTAACTTTGAATTCAATCGCCGCTTGACGTTTGCTGATGGCGACCGCAGTTGGAGTCAAGCCTATTTGTCGTTCTGTCTGAGTTGCCTCTTCGGAGCTGGTGTCAATACGGGCGTGCGTGTCGGACTGATGTCATCGTTGAGTTGGTTCAGCGGACACGCGTGGGGAGCAGCAGTGCTTGGAATCTTGTCGGGATTGGCCTTCAACTTCTCGCTGTGCGAGCGGTTTGTGTTCCGCGTGTCTCGTGGAACACGTTTCCCACAGGCGTCGAGTTCTGTCGAGGACGGACAAGTTGAAATCGTTTCCCGCGAAGGCAGCATTCTCACGCAGTGCGAAGTGACGCCGGGCCAGGGTATCAAGAGAGTCAAGCCGCGTGACTCGTGGCTGTTTCGTTGTCTGCTCTTGGTCGTGGTTGTCGTGTCCGTGCTCTGGGCGAAATCGTTGTCGTCGCAAAGCCAAAAGCCGACGCCGAAGTCGGCGGAGAAACCGATCAGTGATCGACAAATCGCCGACCCTGCGCTGCCGGTTCCATCGAACGCCGATCAACGCATGGCGGAAAACTCGGCGAAAAGCTCGTCCGGCTTGACGTTGTCAAAGTACCGCGACTTTGGTTTTTCGGACGTCGATGTTGAGCAGCGACTGAAAGGAAACGTTCGCTACCTGGCGTCGGACGAATTGGAGGGGCGCGGGCCGCAAACGGCGGGGTTGGACAAGGCCGCGGAATTCATCGCGCACGAGTACCAGAAAGCCGGCTTGAACACGAATCCGACGGGGAAGGGAGTCTTTTTTGAGTTCCCGTTGCTGGCGCGAGAGGTGGAGCCGACCGTGTCACAGGTGGCGTTGCTGGACTCCAACCGTCGGGTACATCCACTGACGCCCAAACGGGATTTCTCCAGTGTGGTCTTGACGAAGTCGAAGCAATTGTCGGGAGGGTTGGTGTTCGCAGGATTCGGCATCTCGGCACCGGAACACGGGTATGACGACTTCGCTGGCCTCGACGTGCTGGGCCAGATTCTGATCGTGTTACGTCAGGAGCCGACTCACGAAACTTGGCAAAAGCTGGCCGTTGAGCGTGGCTTCACCCCGCATGCGTTGCTGCGGACCAAGATTCGGAACGCGATGTCGCACGGTGCGGCGGCCGTGGTGTTGTGCGACGCGCTCGCCACTGACCCGCAGGATTCGAGCGACCATCCGCAGGAGCTATTTTCCCATAATCTGACCTCCGAGTTTCCAGACACCAAGATGCCGGTGATTCACGCGCGTCGAGAGGCTTTGGAAACGCTGCTGACGAAGACGGCGGAATTTGATTTGGGTGCGGCCGAAGCGGAAATCCACAAGACACTGACTCCGCAAAGCCAGCGGCTCATGAATGTCTCGATGTCGATTCGAGTGGAGCGGCCGCAAATGTCACGCTCCTTGAAGAATGTCATTGCGACGGTATCCTCCGACAGCCTTCGACTTGATGAGACGATCGTGGTGGGAGCTCATTACGATCATCTGGGACGAGGTGGCTGGGGATCGCTGGAACCGACCCATCGCCACGATATCCACAATGGCGCGGATGACAACGCGTCGGGAACTTCAGTGCTCCTGGAAGTGGCTCGGCAACTCGCGACACGCGAGGCACTGAATCCGAAAATGCCGCTACCGCGCCGCGTCTGTTTCATCGCGTTCAGTGGGGAAGAACTGGGGCTCATCGGCAGCAATAAATATGTGCATGCTCCGTGGTTTCCGATGGAACGCACTGTCGCGATGCTCAATTTGGATATGGTGGGCCGGCTGCGCAATGATCAACTGACGGTGTATGGCACAGGCACATCGTCCGTCTGGCCTCCGCTCCTGCGCCGATTGGCAGATCACCACAGCTTGAATGTGATCTCTCGCGAGGGAGGTTATGGGCCCAGCGATCACGCATCATTTCACGAGCGCGGGGTGCCAGTACTCCATTTTTTCACCGGTTTCCATTCCGACTATCATCGCCCGTCGGACGACCCCGATACGTTGAACTACGTCGGCCTTCGCAAACTTTCCCGCGCGGTTGCCGAAATGGTGGTTGCGCTGGCCGAGATGCCCGAACGGCCACGTTCCTCCACATCTCAAAAGGATTTGGCGGAATTCGATCCGTCGATCTCGCTACGCGATGTCGTCGGCTCGATTCAACCTCCAGCGCGGTTTCAGTTGGGAGTGCAACTGGCTCCGTCAACAAGTGGCGGAGTACTCTTGGAACGCACGATTCCGCAAAGCCTCGCTGACCGCCACGGCCTGAGATCTGGCGACGTGATCCAAAAGATCAATGGCCAGCCGGTCGATTCGCCAGCCGCAGCAATTACGAAAATCCAGAAACACCCTCTGCACGACCCGCTCATCATTAGCCTGATTCGCAACGGTTTGCGCATGAAAATTAACGTGTCGATTCTGGACTAGCGCAACAGAGCACGATCCATTTCATCCGGAGAAACTCGGCGATGATGTTTGACGGTGATGCCCGCCGATTCGAGTTCTTGACGGCGTGTCACATGAACCTGTCCATGAACAAAACCCTCAATCAGCCGGAACGCGCTAGTGCCGCAGATCGGAATTGATTTTCCATCAGAGAACGAGTTTGGCCAGTGTAGTTTTTGAGGGCCGAGGTTGCCGTCGGTGTGGTGGGCAGAATGGGGGCGGAGAACGAGGCGCGGTCGGTCG
>SYJG01000033.1 GCA_005798445.1 Planctomyces sp. | reverse complement strand
TTTCGCGGCTGAAGGATCCGGTCGCTGCGCTGGTCTCGAACGGCATTCCGGCGGCGTTCGTCAACAGCACGCAGTCGGCGGCGGAGCGGTCGCGAGTCGCCGGTGAGCTGCGTGGCGGACGAATCAAACTGCTGTACGTCTCGCCGGAGAAGCTCGTCCAAGATCGGATGATCGAGTTCTTGAAGGACGTCAACGTTTCGACCTTTGCGATCGACGAGGCGCACTGCGTCAGCGAATGGGGGCACGACTTCCGGCCGGAGTACCGGCAGCTCAACGTGCTCCGTGAAAACTTCCCGACGATCGGCCTGCACGCCTACACGGCCACTGCCACCGAGCGGGTGCGAGAGGACATCGTCCGCTCGCTGAGACTGCGTCAGCCGGACGTGTTGGTCGGCTCGTTTGATCGGCCGAACCTGATTTACAAAGTCGAACGCCGGAAAAGCGGTCTCGGCCAGGTCCGCGAAATCCTCGGTCGGCACAAGGGGGAATCGGGGATCATCTACTGCACGACGCGGAACGACGTCGATTCGCTCAGCCTGGAGCTGAACGGACAAGATTGCAAGACGCTGCCATATCACGCCGGCATGTCGGATGACGATCGGCGTCGAAATCAGGAAGCCTTCATCCAGGAGAGCTGCGACGTCATCGTGGCGACGGTCGCCTTCGGCATGGGGATCGACAAGTCGAACGTGCGGTTCGTGATTCACTACGGGATGCCGAAGGCCTTGGAGAACTACCAGCAGGAAAGCGGACGCTCCGGCCGCGACGGTCTCGAAGCGGAATGCTGCCTGCTGTATTCCGGCAGCGAGATGGTCCGCTGGAAGAAGATGATCGAAGAATCGCCCCCCGGCCCAGCGCGCGAGGCGGCGATGCAGTCGCTCGACGCGATGACTCGATTCGCCACCGGAGCGACCTGCCGGCACAAGTCGCTGGTCAACTACTTCGGCCAAGACTTGCCGGCCGAGCAGGCCGAATCGTGCAGCGCGTGCGACGTCTGTCTCGGCCAGTTGGATCTCGTTGAGGACTCGTTGGTCATCGGCCAAAAGATTCTGTCGAGCGTCTTCCGCCAGGATCAACGATTCGGCAGCGACTACACGACGATGGTCCTGAAAGGCTCGAAGGAGCAGCGTGTCCTGCAAAATGGCCACGACCAATTGAGCACCTACGGACTGCTCGCGGATGTCCCGCAGAAGACGATTCGCGATTGGGTCGAGCAGCTCGTCGGCCAGAACTTCCTGAAGAAAGACGGGGAGTATAGCCTCCTCAAGATCACCGACAGCGGTTGGAAGCTGCTGCGCGGCGAGGTGACACCGAAGCTACTTCGCCCCGCCGCTCCGACCAAAGAGAAGCGGAAAGCAACCGTCATTGCCGATTCGTGGGACGGCGTCGATCGCGGGCTGTTCGATTCGCTGCGCGATCTACGCCGAGCCAAGGCGGACGCGATGAGCGTCCCGGCGTACATCGTCTTCTCAGACACGACGCTGCGGGACATGGCTCGGCGTCGGCCGACGACGATCGCCGGATTTCACTCGGTCAAAGGGGTCGGCGAAAAGAAGCTCGCTGACTTCGGGCAGGAGTTCATCACCCACATCGTCAACTACTGCCAGCAACATGGCGTCGAGACCAACACGGCCACCCCCGATCCGAGTGCCAAGACCACGATCGTGGTGAGCGAACCGGAAGAGAACGTCCCGAATGTCTCGGCACTCGCCGCCTTCCGGCTGTTCCGCGAAGGGAAGTCGGTGGTCGAGGTGGCGAACTGCATGTCTCGCGCGACATCGACGGTGGCTGGCTATCTCTCCGAATTCATTCGCCACGACGGCGTCACCGACCCGTCCCCGTGGGTGCCAGCCGAACTGATCCCGCGCATCGAGGCCGCCGTTCGGAAGCACGGCTTCGACCGGATGCGCCCGATCTTCGACGAACTCAACGGCGAGGCGTCATACGAACTGATCCGTCCAGTCCTCGACTGCCTGCGCGTGCGGATGCACTTCGGCGAGGAAACGTAAACTAACCCGAAGCGCCAGCGAGGGCGAACGCTTCAAGACGCACCGACATCACCGCCAACGGAAGCGCCCGCCCTCGCTGGCGCTTCGGGTTAGTCTCTCGGCCGCCTCAGCGTTTCCAAAATCGCGCTGTTGTCGAGTTGTCCCAGCCCCTGCGACTCCGCCAGTTCGAGCAATCGCTGGTGTTCGGTGCTCAGTGGCAGCGACTGACCGACACGCGCGGCCGATTCGCGGATTAGGCGGACGTCTTTGAGATGCTGCGACAGCCGAGCCTCCGGCGTGAAATCGCGCGTCACCATCTTCGTCCCCTTCGTGTCCATGATCCGCGAGTAGGCCATGCTGTCGCGCAGCACGCTTAAGGCGATTGCAGGTTCCAGACCGAGTGCCTCCGCGAAGGCAAGCCCCTCCGCTAGCGCCGCGCGATTCAAGCCGAGGACCAGATTCGTGACGAGCTTCATCCACGCTCCGCGACCGCTTGGCCCGGCGTGGCGAACTTGCCACGCGAACGTCTCGAACAGGCGCTGGCACACGTCGAATCCGGATTCCTCGCCACCGACCATGACCAGTACATCACCGCGCCGCACTTGAGCGCTGCTGCCGGAGATCGTCGCGTCCAGGAACGTCACGCCTCGATCGCGAAGCGTCTTCGCGAGAGATTCCGCCGTGCGCGGATCGCCGGTCCCTAGATCGGCGATGATCTGTCCGGGACGCAACTGCGGTTCGAGTTCGGTCAGCACCTCGCGCGAGATCGTGTCGTTCGGCAGCGCGAGCCAGACGATGTCCGCTTCCTCGGCAACCTCTGCCGCCGTCGCCGTGCGCACGCCTCCCAATTGGCTGAGTCTGAGCCGAGATTCCTCGGACACGTCAAAGCCGATCACTGTGTGTCCGGCGGCAAGCAATCGTTCCGCCACAGCCGAACCGATCAGGCCCAACCCGATCAAGCCGATCGTCGCCGGGAGTTCTGGATTGCCGGTTCGACCACTCATGAAGTTGTCTCTTCCCAAAAAGTTCAACGAGCGAAGTGTCTGAGTCTCTGCGTCCCGCCGAGTGGCACGGTCGGGAGACCGTGCCACAGCAGCGTTAGCACGACGCGCCAACGAGTGGTCATTCCCAAATAACCACATGATGCCGACCAACAAGATCGCGCGATTTGTCCGAGGGCATTTTGTCGCAAAGCACCGGTTGCTGGTAGGTCGTGCCGTCTTCGTCGCGGAGCGACATCCGATGGTCGTTTTGTCGCGGAGCGACATCCGATGGTAGCCGTGGGTTTCAACCCACGGGTTCGGATGACGTAATACACATTTCGTCGCGGAGCGACGATGGAATCGTGGGCGATGACACGCATCCAATTGGCGGTTGGGGGCGTGTCGATGGCTCAATCGTCGCTCCGCGACGACATCGTTTTGCCGATTCACTGACCGTGGGTTGAAACCCACGGCTACCTTCGGCGGTCGCTCCGCGACCAATACACCTGGCGGTCGCTCTGCGACCAAGGCAAAAACGAAAGCTGTTGCAT
>SYJG01000032.1 GCA_005798445.1 Planctomyces sp. | reverse complement strand
GACTAGCCGTTCTCCTCCCGTTGCTCTCCACCCCGTCTCACGACGACGCAGTTACGTTCGGATACAAAGTTCAAACCAACTTCGACGAGGACTTACACCTCACTGATTCAATCCACTTGCAAACGCACTAGCCCTGTCGCCTCGCGACAGGATCGCCGAGCGCGCGGTGGACGTTGATCATGTTTGAGAGTTGAATGCGCGATGGACACCGCGCGACATTCGGCTTTCCTGTCGTGGAGCGACAGGCCTACGTTGGACGAGCCACCGTCAGAGTCTGCGTCTCGCGCTTCTGAAAAAGCGGACTGCGACAAATTCGCATTCGATGCAGCCAGAACTGAGCCATCACCGCCAGCGTCCGCAAGCCGTAGGTCACGCTCCGTCCGAAGTTGATGCTCGAAGCTTCGTCGAAGTACCGAACCGGAACGGGGATGTCCCCCAGCTTGAATCCGAAGTGAACCGCCTGAGCCAAAAACTGGCTGTCGAACACGAAGTCGTTCGAGTTCCGTTCAAACGGAATCGTCTCCAGCACTTCGCGGCGAAACGCCCGGAAGCCACTGTGAAAGTCACCTAGGTTTTGCCCGAGCGCGATGTTCTCGCAAATCGTCAGGCCGCGATTCGCGACGTACTTCCACTTCGGCATTCCGCCGTCAAGCGCCTCACGCCGCGTGCGAATGCGAGAGCCGAGCATCACGTCGCAGATGCCCAACTTCAGAATCTCGACCGCGACAGGAATCACTCGGCTGTCGTACTGATAGTCCGGATGAATCATGACCACGAAATCGGCCCCACGTTCCAGCGCATGCCGATAACACGTCTTCTGATTCCCTCCGTAGCCCGTGTTCTTTTCATGAGCGATCACGGTCAGTCCCAGCCGACGAGCAATCTCCACCGTGTTGTCGTGACTGCAATCATCGACCAGGATGATTTCGTGAACCGATCCGGCCGGGATGTCGGCAATGGTTTTTCCGAGCGTGGCAGCCGCGTTGTAAGCCGGCATGACCGCGACGACTCGTCCAGGTTGTGCGATCGGTTCGGTCATGTGCGTGATCCGCTTTCAGAAACTTGCGACCCCAAGTGCCAGACAGTACAACGCCGCCTCGTTGTGAAGAACTCAAGGCCGATGTGCCGATGACGCTCTTCATCGGCGAGAAGCCCCAATGTACTTGGGCGATTAACTCAGCGGCTAGAGTGCCATCCTCACACGGTGGAAGTCACTGGTTCGAATCCAGTATCGCCCACATGAACAGAAGCAACCCTGCGGAAACGCGGGGTTGCTTCATTTGTGGTGACTCGGTGCGTCTCGAATTCACCACTTGCAGGCGTACCGCGCGCCGGAATGCGCGCTGCTTTTTGGAAGTCCACCTCGCGGACTTGTAGGTAATGCTTACGAGCAATCGCTTCGGAGTTGCTGAGCCATGTACAGACGACGTGTGATGGGAATTGCTCTTCAAGTTCGGTCTGATGTAATGCTCGTTTGTTGTGCCATAGGCGCGGTCAGGGCGTCACGTCAGCACGCTTGACGATCTTCTCGAATTGGGTTCGCAGGTTCACGCTGTGCCAGTCTCCCGCTTGAGCGGCCTCACGACGGAACGCATTGAGAATCCGGTCGTGGGACAGCCAAAAGGTTCTGTAGGGCGGAAAATCCTGTCAGCCGCTTGATTTGACGGACTAGATTGTCTGTCCCGCTCAACTGACCCGATTCCCACCAGTTGACCAATGCCATCAATCACAGTGAGATTGGTTGGCGAGACGTTTGAAGCACGCTGGTTCCACGCGATGGAGTCGTTGTTGAAGGGTTTCTCAGTCGAGGACGAATCATGGTTGCACGGCCTGTTTTGTTGTTGCTGATCGGACTTCACTCGGCCGCCGCGGCTCAAACTGCCGTGCCGCAGCCAGCAGACTGCGTGTTCCGCGGAGGTGGCGTGTACACCGTTGATGCGGCGCGGAGCTGGGCGGAGGCTGTGGCGATTCGCGCGGAACGAATTGTGTACGTCGGGACCGATGCCGGCCTCACGGCGTGGATTGGACCAATGACTCGTCGCATTGATCTTCAGGGCAAAATGCTTCTGCCGGGCTTTCACGACTCGCACGTTCATCTGGTGGGTGGCGGCATCGAGTTGGATGAGTGCAATCTCAATGGCATGACGACGATGGACCAAGTGCTTGAAGCGGTGAAGCAGTTTGCGGTGCGACATCCCGACAAGAAATGGATTCGCGGTGGCGGTTGGCCGCTGACGTTGAGCGGAGGCAACCCGCACAAAGACTTGCTCGACAAGATCGTCCCGGATCGGCCGGTCATTCTCGATGCGTTCGATGGGCATTCGTCGTGGGTCAACTCGCGAGCGTTGGAGATTGCCGGGATCACGAAAGAGACTCCCGATCCACCGCGCGGACGCATCGAACGTGATCCCAAGACGGGCGAGCCGACCGGGACGCTTCGTGAGTCAGCGGCGCGATTGGTCATTCTCAAGACTCCCCCGTACACGCACGCGGAATTCGTTGCAGGTCTTCGTCGTGGATTGGAGATGGCCAACCGCTTCGGCATCACCTCGGTGCAAGAAGCGCGGGTGACCGACCAGCATCTCAACGCCTTTGCGGAACTCGAAAAGGCGGGCGAGTTGACCGTGCGAACGGTTGCCGCCATCGGATTCGATAATGCCAAAGGCATGCCCCAAATCCCGCAGTTCGTCGAGTGGCGAACGAAATATCAAAGCAAGAGGCTGCGGGCGACAGCGGTGAAGATTTTTCAGGACGGCGTTATCGAGTCGCGCACGGCAGCACTGCTCGAGCCGTATTTGGGTGGTGACACGCGCGGCTGGCTGAATCTCGAACCGGAAGTCTTGAAGCCGCTCGCCGCCGAGTTGGATCGGCTTGGATTTCAGATTCACATTCATGCAATTGGCGATCGTGGGATTCAGAGTTCACTCGACGCGCTGGAGTTTGCTCGCGATCGCAACGGCCGCCGCGATTCGCGACATCACATTGCTCACATTCAACTGTTCGACCCGCCGGACATTGCTCGCTTTCGACGGCTCGGTGTCGTGGCCAACTTTCAGCCGCTGTGGGCTTGGGCCGATCCGTACATCGTTGACATGACGCTGCCGGTGCTCGGCCCGGAGCGTTCGCGCTGGCTGTACCCGATTCGCAGCGTTGCCAACTCTGGTGCAGTCATCGCCTGTGGCAGCGATTGGTCGGTGACGTCGATGAATCCGCTCGACGCGATTCAAGTCGCCGTCACACGCCGCGGACTGAAGGAAGCTCCCGGTCCAGCGTGGCTTCCGGAAGAGGTCGTCGACCTGCCTCTGATGCTGGCCGCCTACACGATCAATGGTGCCTATGTGAACTTCGAGGAGACGGAAACTGGTTCGATCGAAGTTGGAAAAGCAGCCGATCTGATCGTCCTCGACCGAAACCTGTTCGAGATCCCGGCACACGAGATCCACAACGCGAAAGTCCTGCTCACTCTATTGGACGGCAAATCCGTGTTCCGCCATGTCAGTTTTTCAGAGGAGGCTCGATCGCATCAAAAATAGCTCGACGCGCCAGCGTGAGGTGAGATATGCCGGTCATTCGACCACTTGCTGGCGCGTCGTGCTAGAAATCTAGGGAGCACCCAATTCGTAAAACCCTTGGGTGGCGTACTTCAACCTGCCTTGCCGAACCAGCTCCTGCCAAACCGCTGCCGGATATTGGCTCGGCGGAATGATGGCGTCGATGCTCGATTTGTTGCCGCCGGACATCGGGCCGTGGCCGACTCGCGACTCGTCATCGAGCCGCGTGGCTTTGAGACGCTTCTTAAACGCCTTGAACGCCAGCTTGAGCTCCTCAGGGGAAATCGGTGCGGGTGACGGAGTCGCTTCTGTATCAGACATCGGATGCCCTTTCGTTTTGCTCACGGTAGCAATTGACGAGTGGCGGATCGAGACCAACCGGATGTGAACTTGTGCCACATGGCGATTGGCAGAACGATGTAGTACTGACGAGGCACAGGCTGCTGTTCCGTCATCGTTTTGCCCCCATTGTTCTGCCGGTCTTTGGAATTGCACGGTTGATTTTCAAAGTCGTTCTTGTGAAAGTCCGATGCCGTTACAAAGGAGATCAAGGTGCCTCAAACGGCTTGGTCTTTGGTTGCATCGCCTTGAGATTTTTGGAGTTGCCATGTCGGAATTGCTGATCAGTCTGAGCGAGCTGCTCGTCGCTGCCTGGAGTTTGTTAAGGGCCGTCAGCGCGTTGCTGTTGCCGTGGTTTCCGTTGGCGGTCTGGATTGGCTTCTGGCTGTGTGCCGTCAACTGGATCAAACTCCGCGAGGTGTTGGTGGCCAAGGGCGGTTTGCTGGGAGTGCTGCTGATCGGAGCGGTCTGGGTGCTGATTTGGGGAGTCGTTGCTCCTCCGGAAAGCGGCAGCCACTTCATCCTGGGTCTGACCCTCAGCAACTTTGTCGGCAAACTGGTCTACGTCACGGCTCTGTTCTGCCTGATGTTTCTCTGCGGCAGTGTCCAACTCTCCGGCTGTTGCAACCAATGGTGCGAAGTCTCGATGCCCGACCCGCACGCGCATGGCGATCACGCCCACGGCGGACATGACGCTCACGCACACGCGGGGCATTGACGTAGACGTAGGGTGGGGCGAGTCATCGAGACCCACCAAATCTGCTCAAGATCGTTGTGGGTCTCGGAAGCCTCGACCCACCCTACGATTTACGAGCGAATCTCCAACGCGACCGGCCCCCACAGCCCGCCGGGCTGATCGTGCGGCATTCCGATCCAAAACGTCAGTTGTACGACCAACTCGTTGTGCAGCGCGAGATGCGGCGTGATTTCAAATTCCGCCGTCTCGACGTCTATGTCGATGCCACCGAGTCGCTGCCCATTGAAGTCCACCCAAGCCGCTCCGCGCACGCCTTGGAACACGATCCAGACATGCTCGTGAAATTCGAGATTCGTCGGCTGATTGAACTTCCTGCGAAACTCCGCGCGGCCACAACTGCTCCCCTCGAAGATCGTCTGCCAACTCGCCGGCAGCGTGACGCGGAGCGACGGCTCATCACGATCCAACGGCCGCACTTCCCACGGGCCTTTCAAGAACATGCGATGAATTGGCATTCGGGTAGTTCCAATTCCCTCTCCCTTTGGGAGAGGGTGGCCGAAGGCCGGGTGAGGGACGAGCGGCGAGTTGATTTCAATCTGCGGAATCAGCGGCATCAGAAGGCAGGCTTGGTTCGCTGATGGACGCCAATCGTCAATTGGTTCCCTCACCCTAGCCCTCTCACAAAGGGAGAGGGGACCGGGCAATGCAACTGCCGCTCAATAACTTCGTGGCGTGACTCGCCCTTGGACTCGCCCCGGCAGACCTTGAATCCGCAAGAATCCTTCGGCGTCGGTTTGGTTGTAGCTGCCGCCCCCTTCCATCGTGGCGATGCCTTCGTCGTAGAGGCTGTTGGGGCTGCTGCGGGCGGCGGTGATGATGTTGCCTTTGTAGAGCTTCAGCGTGACGTCGCCGGTGACGTGGCGTTGAGCGTTT
>SYJG01000324.1 GCA_005798445.1 Planctomyces sp. | reverse complement strand
GTCACTCCGTGGCTCGAATTCGAGTCACGGAGTGACTCGTCGACTTTGCAGTTTCGCCGTCCCATGCTTTGCGAACTCGAAAGGAATCACCGTTGTCCGGCCAACTTGTGACTTTTTTGCCGATCTTTGTTTTCGTCGCCATTCTGTTGGGATTCGTGGTGACGAACCTCGTGCTGGCCCACACCGTCGGGCCTCGGAAATCGACCGCCGTCAAAGAGATGCCGTATGAGTCGGGGATGGACCCCGTCGGGGATGCTCGGCAGCCGTTTGATGTAAAGTTCTATCTGGTCGCGATTCTGTTTCTCGTATTCGATGTCGAACTGCTGTTTCTTTACCCGTGGGCTGTGAGCGCCTACGTCGATCAACCAAATCGCTGGGCCGGCTCGCCGTTCGAAGAACAGAATGTGGCCCAGCATCTCGGCCACGACAGTCCCGGCATTCCGCTGGAACTGCGAGGGACTGTATTCGGCGTGATGCTGGTGTTCATCGCCACGCTGGCGATTGCCTACGTCTATGCGTGGCGGAAAGGTGTTTTCAAATGGCGGTAGGACTTCCCGAAAACGTGTTCATGACGACCGTCAACGCGGCGGCGAGCTGGTGTCGCAAGAACAGTCTCTGGCCGATGCCGTTCGCGACCGCCTGCTGCGGCATCGAGCTGATGGCGACGGCGTCGTCTCGGTACGACCTCGCTCGGTTCGGGGCCGAGGTCATGCGGTTTAGTCCTCGGCAGTGCGATCTGATGATCGTGGCCGGCCGAGTCGTCATGAAAATGATGCCCGTGCTGCAACGCATCTGGCTGCAAATGCCCGAACCGAAATGGTGCATCTCGATGGGAGCCTGTGCTTGCTCCGGCGGCGTGTTCGACACCTATGCCGTCGTGCAAGGGGTCGATCGCTTCATGCCGGCGGACATGTACGTCCCCGGCTGCCCGCCTCGGCCGGAGCAGCTCATTCAGGCGATCATGGACCTGCAAAACAAAATCCAAGCCACCGGCACGCTCAACGGCACCGAGTTCGGCCTGCGAACTCAGCCGATGGGCCCGACGCCGTTCGACCGCGATGAGATGTGGCGTGTCGAAGACGCGGCGCTGCAAGCGAAGGTCGGCGGGTTCGGGGTGTGAACGTCGGAGAAAGGGCGGCGATGAGAGCATATGGCTACGCCAGAGGACGACCGGACGATGACGACGAGGAGTCGGTGCTCTTGGAGTTGTCTGAAGTCACATTCGTCGGGACTCCAGATGCTCTCCGCGAAGTTGCTGAGTTTCTGATCGCTGCCTCACAGGATTTAGAAAAGTACGGACGGGATTTCGGCCACGTTCATCTCCAACACAAGAATCCGCGATGGCGTTCAATGATGCCTCAATTCGTTGATGTCATTGTGGCTCGTGGCGAGTAGAGAATAATCGAAGGATAACCAGCGGCGATGACACCTTCCGCAAACAACATTCAACACTCCGCCGTCTCCCTCCTTGCCGAGCACTTCGGGGCCGACTCGCTCGGCTGGAGCCAGAACCGCGACAACGTGCGCGTGAAGGTGGGCGAGGACCGGGTCTTTGAGGTGCTCAAGTGCCTGAAGATGCTCGGTGGGTTTGACATGCTCGTCGATCTCACCGCCGTCGATGAGTTGGAGTACCCCGACGCGACCGATCGGTTCCGCGTGGTGTATTGCCTGCTCAACACGGCGACCGGCGAGCGGTTGATCGTGCTGACCTACGTCAACGATCCGAACCCGACGTTGCCCTCGGCGTATCCGCTCTGGAAGGGAGCCGACTGGATGGAGCGGGAAGTCTTCGACATGTTCGGCATCCGCTTCACCGGCCACCCCGACCTCCGCCGCATCCTGATGCCCGAAGAGTTCACCGAATTCCCGCTCCGCAAAGATTATCCCCTCCGCGGCCGAGGCGAACGCCACAACTTCCCGGTCATCACGCGGGCGGAGAGCTAGGAGGCATGGCGATGGTCAATGTTGCCGAGTTTCGGTTGGATCGAACGAAGTTTGAAGTGGTGACGCTTGCGGAGGCGGATGACTACAGCGATGTGGCTTATTGGGAGGCGCAGCCGAGGCATCGACGGTTGGCATTTTTGGAGTTCTTGAGGCGAACTTTCCATGGAAAGCGTGCCGGACATAGACGACGACTTCCTCGAATTCTTGAGGTTGTTGACGGACCGTAAAGTTCGTTACGTCGTGATCGGCGGCTATGCCGTGGCCTTGCATGGTTACGTCAGATACACCGGCGACATCGACATCTTCGTGGAGATTTCCAAAACAAACGCCAGGAAGCTGGTCCAGGTTTTCAAGGACTTCGGTTACGACGTTTCGAACCTTCGAGAAGAAATGTTTTTGAGTCGAGGAAAGATCATCAGACTTGGGGAACCGCCGCATCGACTCGAAGTGCTTATGGGAATCTCTGGAGTTTCGTTTGAGGAGTGCTATCGGAATCGCGTCGTCTGCCAAGCTGAGGATGTCAAAGTCAATTTCATCAGTCGGGAGTTGTTGCTTCAAAACAAGACATCCAGCGGCCGGCCCAAAGACCTGGTTGATGTCGAACATCTTCTGAAGGGCCAATTGGAGTCACTGCCGAAGGCCAAGGTTGCTCGAAAACGTCCGTCGAAATCGGCGGCACCGAAGAAGCGGAATCGCAAGAAGGATTGACGAAAACATGCCGTTTGAAGTTTCTGATTTGATGACTGACGATGCGGAAGCCACGGATAAAGAATATCTGTGGACGCTCAACTTTGGGCCGCAGCATCCGGCGACGCATACCACGTTGCGGCTGATCTTGACGCTCGACGGCGAGAAGGTCGTCAAGGCGGTGCCGGATATTGGGTATCTGCATTCCGGGTTCGAGAAGCTCGCGGAAGACCTGGACTACAACCAGTACGTCACCATCGTCGATCGCATGAATTATCTCTCGCCGCTGGCCAACGAGATCGCGTGGCATCATGCGGTTGAGAAGCTGCTGGGGATCGAGCTGACTCCGCGGTGCAAGTACATCCGCACGATCATCGCCGAGCTGATGCGGCTGCACGATCATTTGCTCAACACGGGGACCAGTGCGCTCGACCTGGGAGCGTTCACGGCGTTCCTGTACTTCTTCCAGCAACGCGAGCTGATTTACGACATCTGCGAGTCCGCGTCGGGGCAGCGGTTCCATTCCAGCTACACGCGCGTCGGCGGCGTGCTGTACGACGTGACCACCGACTGGGTCAACAAGGTGCGGAGTTTTTGCAAAGGCTTCCGAGCCGTCCACGCCGAGGTCGATGGCCTGCTGACTCGCAACCGCATCTTCATCGACCGGACCAAGGGAGTCGGCGTGCTGTCGAAGGAGGACGCGATCAACTTCAGTTGCACCGGCCCGATCGCGCGAGCCTCCGGCGTGGTCCGCGACCTCCGCAAGGACGAGCCGTATCTCGCGTACCCGGACTTCGACTTCAAAGTCATCTGCACGAACGGCGGCGACTGCTACGCGAGGTATCTCGTCCGCATGCACGAGATGCTGGAGAGCATCAAGATTATCGAGCAAGCCATCGAGAACATCCCCGCCGGCCCGATCAACGTGGACCCCGAAGGCAAAGCGGTCCTGCCGAACAAGTCGAACGTGTACCAGTCGATCGAGGGCCTGATCCACCACTTCGAGGTGATCATGCCCAACCGCGGCTTCCCGACTCCGACCGAGTCGATCTACGCCGCGACCGAATCCCCGAACGGTGAACTCGGCTTCTACATCACGGCCGACAGCACCTCGAAACCGTATCGAGCTCGCTGCCGCCCGCCGTCGTACATCCACTTCGCCATCTTCCCGCACATCATTCCCGGCCTCATGCTCAGCGATGTTGTCGCGGTGCTCGGCAGCTTGAACATCATTGCGGCAGAGTTGGATCGGTAATTGTCGTCTCTGTGCCCTCTGTGCCTCTGTGTTAAAACTTCTTAAACACAGAGGCACAGAGGTCACGGAGTGAAATGCACGGAGCAAGATCAATGAGTTTTTTGAGTGAAGACCTCCGCCAGAAGATCATCGCGGAGCTACCAAAATATCCGACGAAGCGGGCGGTGACGTTGCCGGCGTTGCATCATGTGCAGGACGCGCTGCGGTGCGTGCCGCTCGAAGCGATCAAGGAGATCGCCGAAATCCTCGATCAGCACCCGGCGGAAGTTCACGACACGATGAGCTTCTACGGCTTCTTCCGCGACCCGGAGCACAAGCTCGGCAAGAATCGGCTGCAAGTCTGCCGCAGCCTGTCGTGCATGTTGCGCGGCGGCGAGGAAGTGCTGGCCGAACTCTGCCAGAAGTATCACTTGCAGCCGGGCGACACGACTCCCGACGGCAAGTTCACGCTCGAATTCGCCGAATGCCTCGGAGCCTGCGAAGGTGCCCCCTGCATGTTGGTCAACGACGAATGCCACATGTGCCTGACGACCGAAACGGCCAGCGACGTGATTGAGAAATTGGCATGAAACGAAACTAGCCCGACGCGCAAGCGCGGGGTAACGACCATTGAGAGTTGAGGTGGCCAATGAGCGTCATCGAACGTGACCTGCGAGACTTTGAGCAATTTGTTTTGGACACTTCCGAAGCCGAATCGGAGGCGTTGGAGTTGGAGGATTACGTTTGTCTCTGGCGAGCACGCCAGGAACAGGCGGCAACACGTGCGGCAATTCAAGAAGGGCTTGATGATTTGGACGCGGGACGAGTTCGACCGGCGGCCGAAGTTCTGGCGGAACTGCGAAAGAGTCTTGGCTGAGAATCGACATGCCCGGCTACCAAGTGCAATTCAGCCGTCGAGCCAATCAAGATGTCGCCGACATTTTGAATTGGCTGCGGCAGCGGTCGTTGCAAGGTGCTCGGCGTTGGTTGGATGCCTTGGATCAAATGGAGAAACGGTTGACTGAATCGCCGCTCGGTTTCGGCTTGGCGGATGAATCGGACGACTTCAAAGAACCCGTTCGGCAGGCACTCTTCCGAACCAAGCATGGAAACACTTATCGAGCTTTGTTTGTCGTCCGCGAATCAACGGTCACGTTGCTTTGCGTGCGAGGCCCAGGTCAGCCACCTTTCACTCCTTCTGATATGACCTCAAGCAACTGACAACGGACCAAGGACAATTTCAACGTGCCAACTTTTGAACCAGTTTTGTTGAAACGAATCGGCAAGCCGAACAGTGCTTCGCTGGAAACGTATCGTGCCGACGGCGGCTATCGAGCGCTCGAGAAGGCGTTGAAGATGGCTCCGGCCGAGGTCACGGAGACCGTGAAGGCGTCGGGGTTACGCGGCCGCGGCGGGGCGGGGTTTCCGACCGGTGTGAAGTGGACGTTTTTGCCGAAGGACGCGACGACGGTTTATCTCGCGGTCAACGCCGACGAGTCCGAGCCGGGGACGTTCAACAACCGCATCATCATGGAGGGCGATCCGCATCAGATCATCGAGGGGATCGCCATCGCCTGCCACGCGATCAAGTGCAACACGGCGTACATCTATTTGCGGTACGAGTTCGGCCGCAGCTATCGAGCGCTCAAGCAGGCGGTCGAGGATTGCTACAAGGCGAACCTGCTCGGCAAAAACATCCTCGGCAGCGGCAAAGACCTCGACGTGTTTCTGCATCGCGGGGCGGGAGCGTACATCTGCGGCGAGGAGACCGGGCTGATCGAAAGCCTCGAAGGCAAGCGAGCGTGGCCGCGGATCAAGCCACCGTTTCCGGCCATCGAGGGGCTGTTCCGCAAGCCGACGATCGTGAACAACATCGAGACGCTCGCCTGCGTGACGCACATCCTGGATCGGGGCGTCGAGTGGTTCAAGTCGATGGGCGTGCCTCCCGACCCAGCCAACCCACGCGACGCCGGCAGCTATGGGCCGAAGCTGTATTGCGTCAGCGGCCACGTCAACAAACCGGGCTGCTACGAACTGCCAATGGGCATCACCGCTCGCTCGCTGATCGACGACTACGCGGGGGGCGTCTGGAAAGGCCGCAAGGCGAAAGCGGTCGTCCCCGGCGGCATGAGCATGGGCTTCCTCACCGAGAAGGAACTCGACACGCCGCTGGACTTCAACGGCCCCGGCAAAGTCGGCTGCCTGGGCTTGGGGACTGCGGCGGTAATGGTCGTCGATGACCAGACCAACATCGTCGAGGTGCTCTACAACAGTTGCCGGTTCTACTCACACGAGAGCTGCGGCCAATGCACTCCCTGCCGCGAGGGACCCGCCTGGATGACGAAAATCCTGGAACGCATCCTCGACGGCCGCGGCCAACTCCGCGACATCGACCTGCTGCTGGAAGTCGCCAACGGCATCGGCATCATCCCCGGCACCACGATCTGCGGCCTCAGCGACGGAGCCGCCTGGCCCGTCAAAAACGCCATCAACAAATACCGCAGCGACTTCGAGGAGTGGATCAACAGCGGAAGAAAGAGCACGCTGGTGAGTTTGAAAATGGGACACTGATTTGGAGCGCGGTGTGTCAGCACCGCTTTGGTAACATTGAGTAAAACCACATCATGACCACGGATCGCCAGCCAATCTGTCCGATGCCGCAAGTTTGGAATCGCATCTATGAGGCCCAGCTTGAGTGATGGCGTGCGGCGGGCAACCCGGAAACTCCAAAACCACCAGTTCCGCTCATTTTGGCCGCATGGTATGAGCCGCATCTCCTAAAAATGCTACGTTGGAAAGAGACTCAAGATTGGTCACACAAGCACGGATTCAGTCATCTCATTCCGGAACTGACTGAGGCGGATTGCTTCTTTGGCTGAGAAAATTGCTGCGACTATTGGAGTACTAATATGCCAAGTGTTTTGAATGATGTCCGATCGCAAGCGTTGGAACTGCCGCCTTCGGAGCGAGAGTTGTTGATTCACGATTTGCTGGTCAGTTTGGACGACGGTGACGAAAGCGAAGCTGGCATTGAAGCCGCTTGGGCAGTCGAAATTGCTCGCCGATCTGCGGAAGTTCATTCCGGGACCGCGAAATTGGTGGATATGGACGAGGCCCTGGACCGAGTCCTCTCGGCCGCCAATGAGGGCGAACAATGAAGGTCCGACTTCACGACGAGGCCGTTGTTGAAGCCGAACAGGCGGCAAGGTGGTACTCGCAGCAAAAGCGTGGATTGGGGCAAGAGTTTACTCAGGAACTCAAGCGGCGCCTGAAAATGCTGAGAGCCAATCCCGCCCGGTTTCCACAACTAGAAACAGCACCGCGAAACATCGACGTCCGCCGAATTCTGACGGCGCGGTTTCCCTACAAGATCATTTTCGAGATCATCCAAAATGAAGTCGTTGTCTTGGCAGTCGCGCATGGAAGCCGGCGGCCAAACTACTGGATCAAACGGCGGTCATCGACTTCGTAAGTATCAAAACCACTTGTCTTCATTAGCGACGATTAGCGCAGAATAGCGTTCCCAAAAGAAACAGATCGAAATGCCCACAGTCACAGTCAACGGTAAAGAAGTTTCCATCGGCGACAGCGAGCGGCTGAATTGTATTCAGGCGGCGAAGCGGGCTGACATTGAGATTCCACATTATTGCTGGCATCCGGCGCTGACCGTGGTGGCTAGCTGCCGCATGTGCCTTGTCGAGGTCGGCGACAAGAAGCCGGATGGCACGGTCGCGATGCAGCCGAAGGTCGTGCCGGGATGTCAGACGCCGGTCAAGGACGGGACGGTCATCGTCACGAATTCGGCGAAGGTCAAGCAGGCTCAGGCGGCGACGCTGGAGTATTTGCTGCTCAACCATCCGCTTGACTGCCCGACGTGCGATCAAGCGGGCGAGTGTTTTCTGCAAGACTACACCTACAAGTTCGGCCACATGCAGAGCCGGTTGATGGAACCGAAGGAACTCAAGCCTGACAAGGACTACATCGGCGACCAGATCACGCTGTTCACCGACCGCTGCGTGATGTGTACTCGCTGCGTGCGGTTCACTCGCGAAATCAGCGGCACCGGCGAGCTGCAAGTCATCAACCGCGGCAGCCACGAAGAGATCGACATCTTTCCGGGGATGCCGGTCAACAACAAACTCGCCGGAAACGTCGTCGATCTTTGCCCGGTCGGAGCGTTGTGCTCGAAAGATTTCCTCTACAAGCAACGAGTCTGGTGGCTGAAGTCCGCCGATAGCGTCTGCCCCGATTGCTCGGCCGGTTGCAGCATCAAGGTCGATCAGAACAACGAGACTGTCTTCCGCCTGAAACCGCGCAGTAATCCGCAGGCTCAGGGCGACTTCATGTGCGATGACGGCCGCTTCGGTTGGAAGTACATCCACTCGGATCAGCGGCTCAAGCGGCCGGAGATTTCGCAAGGGGACCGTCGAGTCGCCGTCGATTGGGACACCGCGCTGACCGCAACTCGAAACACGCTCAAAGAGGCGGCGACGAAGCATCCCAAAGCCGTTGCCGCCGTGCTCTCGCCTTGGATGACTGTCGAAGAGGCATACCTGCTCGCGAAGCATTTGAAAGGTCTGAGTGCTGACATCCGCTTGGCGCTCGGCCCCGTGCGTATCGAAGGCCAAGATGACCATTACCCGAAAGATGTCCGAGGCAACGCACAAGAGACCGTCAAGTTCACGATCCGGGCCGAGAAGTGCCCGAACCGCCGAGGCGTCGAGGCCGTGTTGCAGCACTTCCAAGGCTCGATCGTCAGCATTGGCGACATCCTGGGCAGCGCGGCCGACGGTCACATCGACACGCTCTATTTTGTCGGTGGAGATCCCCGTGGTGGTCTCGATGAGTCACAAGCTGCTGCGCTCGCGAAGGTGAAATCTCTCATCGTTCAAGACATCCTCCCGTCGCCGGTGTCCGCGCGAGGGCACATTCTCCTGGCCGGCGGTTCCTTTGCGGAACGCGAGGGGACTTTCATCAATCGTGCTGGTCTTGCCCAAGCCATCAAACGATCAATTCGTTCGCCGGAAGAGGCTCGGCCGGATGGCCGAATCCTGTGGGAGTTGGACGGTCGCAAGGGGTTGTTCAACAGCCGTGCCCTCCGCCAGGAGATTGCTCTTGAGATTCCGCAGCTAGCAGCACTGTCTGAGGAGTCGCTGGAGTTCAATGGAGTTGTGGTGTGATCACCGACTCCGCGAATTGGACATGGGTGACTTGAGTGGGAAAGTCTTTTCACTCGGATTTGCTCTGCCGATTCTGCGTGTGCGAGAGATCTTTCCGGTTGCTCCGCCCGACAGAGATTCCTTTGTCGCTTGCGACGGTCGAGACCGATATCCCGGATGGTCGGATCGGTTCGTGTCGGCACGAGTTGCCGACCGATTTGTCTTCACGCAAGCTGACGAAGGGTGCGGAGCATGTTGGACGCTCTCAAGTTTTGCCTCATCCGCAAAGTCGCGGGGGTTTTGGCAGTCGCCACGTTGATGGTCGGAGGCGTTTCGATCGCCAACGCCCAAGTCGTTCCCGGTACCGGTGAAAAGCTGACGGAAATCGGTGACGACTTTGAGGACGAAAAATGGGGCTACGTTCCGAATCTCCCCAAGAGCAGCAACAACATCGACCATCAGGTCCGCTATCCGTCGGGTCAAGCAAATAACAATCGCTGGTTCGAAAGTTTGCTGCGCGGCCAACCCGATGTCGTCGAGCGTGTGGAGACTCCCGTCGGTGGCCTGCCGACCAGCAAAGGAGCGATGAAGCTTCGCTCGGTGCAAACCGGCATTCCCGGAGCACCCAGTTTCAAGATGCAGCAAGACGACTTCATCATGAACGGCAACAACCGCTTTGGCGGGACGATTCCCAACATGTGGACGCCAAACGTTGTCGCACGGGTTTACATGCCGCCGTTCGAGCAATGGGAGCGGCGCACCGGATCATCGTTTGGCTTCCGTATCGAGACGCTGACGCACGTTTGGAAACCGGCGACCGGAAAGCTGTTCAAGAAGGTTGGTAAGACGCGGCAACTCGATCAAGCCTGGCCGGGGATGTTCGTGCAACTCAACTGCAAGTCCGACAGTCCGAACAAGGAAGACAACGCGGTCTTCGTGATTCGTGCCAACGAAAACGGTAACGATTTCGTGGCGGGACCGGTCATCACAGAACCGGGTTGGTGGACGATGGGCATGACGCTCTCGCCGGATGGCCGCGTCCATTACTACGCGACCAAGGGAACCGGCCCGTTGCGCGCCACCGACCGCATCGCCAGCACGATGCCGTACGGCGAGCCGAACCTGCAAATGAACACGGTCTTCTTTAACGTGATGAGCGTGGACAACGGCCGCACTTGGTCCACCGAATGGATTGTGGATGACGTCGAGCTATTCATCGCTCGGCGGTAGGTCAACGTCCGCCGTGGCGGATCACGCTCTGCGTGATGAGCCGAATGTCTAAACCGCGCCCGTGAAGCATTCAGCTCGTCACGCGGAGCGATGACGGCTACGCACTCAGAACGTCACGCCGAGTCGCACCAAGGCGGTGCTCGGCAAATCGGTGTCGCCGATTTGCGAGGTGTATTCCAGGCGGCGGCTGAAGACGTAGCCGGCTTCGACGAGCCAATTGCGGCCGCTGGTCCATTTCCGTTCGTAGCCGACCATCAGCCGGTAATCGGTAAGCGTCGCGACATCGTTGAGTCCAGAGGCTCGGCGAATCGCCCAAGTTCCTCCGCCAAATTCGCTGACCAGATAGGCCCAGTGGGCGGAACAATCGTCGTGCGAGAATCGCCAGGCGATGCGCGGGCGTGGAGCGGCCAACTCGAATTTCCAGTCTTCGTTGGGATTCCACAGCACGCCGGTGCTGGGGATTGCTTGCACGTCGTCACGGTCGAGGTACAGCACGCCCCCCAAGAGAGTGAGCGTGTCAGAGTATTTCCAGAAGGCCAGCAATCGCCCGGGTAGCCGGAACGCCTGGCGTCCGGTGTTGTCGGAATCGGTGTAGAAGCTGGGAGCGATGGCTGCTTGCACGATCCAGCGTTCTCCAATCGGCAGTGCCCCGACGGTCTCGAATGAGAAGTCGTATAACTGCCCTGGCAAGTCGGTCAGCGTTGGCCCATCCAGTGCGTGTCCAGCGAGACGCGGCACGAACCACAACGCTTGAAACTTGGGAAACTCAATTGAGCCGCGTGCCTCGAAGCTGGTGATACCCAATCCGTCAGAGCTCGGAGCGATCCAGGTGGCAGTCCCAATCGTCTTCTTCCAATCAATCCAGGAGCACTCGCCATCGTCATCGGAAAAGAGCGGGGCATCGCCTGTCACCATCTCGTCCGACGGATCCAGCAACTCCTCGCGCGGCAGCAGGTCGTCCGCATCTTTGCTGAGCGGATACTGATTCTGATACGCGGCTCGCCGAATCGGCTGTTCTTGGTCTTCCGGCGACTCGGTGAGTTCATCGTCTTGCCAGACGAATCGGACTGGAGAACGCGGCCGCGAATCGGCACGCCTTGCCGATTCCTCGAATGGCTCGTACCAACGAGGCATCACGTCTTCGGCCGACAGGGAGTTGCCGCCGACCAACACGCTGGCGCAGGCCAATGCGGAAAAGGACTGCCGCATTCGTCGTCCAGGCGATCTCAGTCGATCGAGCCAGCCGTCTTTCAGAAACGAAGTCCTCACGAATCAACCCCCTCGTGGTCTCGACTGGAGAATCGTCCGGCTGCCCGGACCTATCGAGCAAAACCGGAAGGGTTTGCCGTGTCTGTCCGAAAGGAGCCGTCGGCATACGCCGCAACTCCGGCATTTTGCCCAGTGTTTCCTTGCTGAGGCGGTTCGGCACAATCGCTGGCGTGGCGCATTCGGGCACAACCCGTCGATAGGCGTTGAGGAAAAACTGTCGCGACCACCGCCTGGCGGCGGACCGGTGCGCGCGTCGGGAGGGCGCGATTTTGAGACGGCAGGGATGGCTTTGGGGGCTCGTGCTGGCGGCGATGGTTCGCTTGCTGCTCGCCCCAGCGCTGGCCGGAGATGTCACGGTCGAGACGTGGTTTGACGATGCCGCTGCGTATCCACCGCTGCGATTGATCGACAACCGCTCGGACGAAGACGCTCGATGGTCGCCCGTGGAACTCGAACCGTTGCAGTTCGACGATTCGCCGCCGTTCGATGACGGCTCCGAGTCTCTTTCGGAGTGGGACGGCCTCGCGTTCCAAATTCTGCCTGTCGGCTTGATGTATCAGTCGTATCTGGCTGGTGAAAAGGAGCCGCGCATTCAAGGGGTCTGGCTGTCCGAGAAGAATCGGGGCTTGGTCTGGGAAACCCAACTTGGTGGTCGAGCCGGCCTCTTGCGATACGGGACGTTCGATGCGATCAACCCGAAGGGCTGGCAGTTGGATGTGGAAGGAGGGGCTCAAGTTCGCCTCGACCCAAATCAGAATTCTGATGTCGAAGCGGTGGACTATCGCATTGGATTTCTCTCGACCTGGCGACACGGGCGAAACAGGATCAAGGCCGGCTACTACCATCTGAGCTCGCACCTCGGTGACGAGTTTCTGATCCGCAATCCGAGCTTCCTCAGCACAAGGCTGAACTATGTGCGCGACTCTACCATTGTCGGTTGGATGTACGACCTCTCCGAGGACATGCAGGTTTACGGCGAAGTCGGATACGCGGTGGGGCACCAAGGGGGAGCTAAGCCGCTCGAATTCCAATACGGCTACCAATACTCGCCGCTGCAGGCGTTCGACCTTCACGGTGCTCCGTACTTCGCGATCAACGGCCACACGCGCGAAGACCTGAATTGGATCACCGGCATCAACACAACGGCCGGTTGGCTGTGGCGGGGCGAGCAAACCAATCACACCTTCCGAGTTGGCATGCAGTACTACACCGGCCCGGCGATCCAATACTCCTTTGTCGGCCGCAACGAAACGCTGCTCGGCGGCGGTCTCTGGTTTGATTACTGACGATCGACTGTCCTCCTCACGACTTTGACCTTTGGAACTCCCTCCCATGACCGCTGCCATCATTTTCCTTGTGCTGCGTTTGCTGAGACGTTCGGCGATTCCTTTTCAGCATCTTGCGGGAGAGATCGTTTTCCGACTTCATCCTTTTGTGCTTGTTCCGTATCCTGTCCGCACCCGGGGGCGATTGGATTCGACTGGGTCACCATAGATGCTGGTGGCGTGCCGTGGTTGATCAGCAGGCCACGTAAAAAGCCGATCACATAATAATTGCCAATCGGCAATTCTCCTTGGCAGCCTAGTGCTGCTGCGGACCTAGGAATCCCCGTCTGAGGAGTCCGAAACGTCCGTCGCAAAATCAGACTGGTGTCCGCTCAACGCCGACTACAGCGGGCATAAGACAACGTGGTTAGCTGGCCAAAGACAAGCTTCGTTCGTTGAGCTTGTTCCGGTGAGACCGATCAGCGAACTACGCACGTAGAGGCCATCGTTGAGGGATCACAGGACGGGGGTTCGATTCCCCCGCCTCCACCTGAAAATCCTTGCACTATCCGGCAAGGAACGGAAAGCCCCGGAAACTCCGGGGCTTTTTCGTTTTCACGCAACGGGCGAATCACGATCGGCTTGGACGGTTTCACGTCCTTATCCTCGATTTCCGATGCTGACTGCGTCGGAATCTGCGTCGCTTTTTCAAAGTGAGACGGCAGGACTTGTCGGTAGTGAGCGTCGGCAATCTCTTCGGTGTGTCCGAGCCACGCGGCGGCAACATGGCCGGGGAAGATTTCGGCCAGTTCGGTCGCTCTGGATGCCCGGAGATTGTTCCAGGCCCGTGGCCACGGCTCGAATCCCGCGCGGCGGATGATCTTGTGCAGCATGGTCCGCAGGTTGGCCCCGCGCCAGCCATCGCCGTTGCGAACCGAGAGCGGTCGATGCTTCGCGATGACCCACACGGCTCCCGGTTCGGCCGCGTCCCAGCATTCTTCCAGGAACGGACGCAGTTCGCTGAAGATGGGGATTTCCCGACTCTCTCGCCCTTCAACGTGTTCCAGCTTGGGACACGGGACGCGGATTCGATTGTGTTCCCAATCCACGTCAGGCCACTTGATCGACAGCGGTTCGGACGGCACACGCATCCCACCGAACCGAGCCAACGCCAGCAGTAACCGCCATTCGGCGTCGGGAGCTTTGGCCACGATCCGAGCGAAATCGTCCCGGTCGATGAATCGCTGTCGAGCCTTGTTCGTGCGGCTGATGACGTTTTTCAGCGGCTTCCGCCATTCGGTGAATGGGTTGCTGTCGATCAGCCGGTGCCGCACTGCGTCGTTGAAAATCGTGGTTGCGAGACTCATTCTGCGATCGACGGTTGTTCGACTGAGCTTTGCTCCGCCTGCGTTGCGACGTGCCTTGCCGCTGGCGAGGTATCTTCCGAAATCCACGGCTTGTCCTTCGGTGATTTCGCGGAGCGGCTGGTCTTTGCCAAAGAACGCCTCCAGGTTGTGCTGGACGTGTTCGTAGACGACCAGCGACGTTCCCTTCAAATCCGTTCGGCGAGCGACGTGATCCGTCAGGAATGGTCCGAGTTGCGTGCCACGGTCAGCATCCTTGCCGCTGGTGCGCGGAGCGATCAGTCCGACTCCCACCAATTTTTTCGCGAGCCAGTCAGGAATCTCTCCCACCCAGCGCGAGACTTCGGGGTCGGGTTCCGACTTGGACAGCATCGCAGCGTTGAGAGCCTTGATCTTGGTGCGAACCTCTTTGACATCCCGCATTGGCATGTCGCCGAGATAGACCGTCTTGCGTTTGCCGTCCGCATTGGTGAATTGAATCTTGCGGAGACCATTCGCGTCGGTGCTGATGGAAGCCATTGGCCAGAGCCTTTCAGAAAACGCCCGCCGCGAGCCGGTTCGTTCTCAAGTGGGATGGGAGTAACGCGCGGGGAGGGTATCGACATCGCGTTGAGCGCGCAATTCAGTTCTGTTCCGTTGCTTTCCGTTCCTTGCCGATGCGAGCGACTGGCGTTGCTGGCATCACTTCGCGGATGTCGGTGCATTGCAGACCAACGCTGCGCAGGATCAGTACGAGAGACGCCCGCAGGCGTGAGCGGTTACGACTTCTACGACTTTGACGACGCGAGCCGGTCGTCAGGTCGTAGAAGTCGTTCATGTCGTTAGGCCGTGAGGGAGGCAAACCAGCGTTCAGCCCCGCGACTAGTTTCGGGGTCGAGGTCATCTTTGCGGTGAGCCAGCCCGTTATCGTGGAGCAGTCTGAGAGCCTCTTCGATCTTGGCCGACGACGTATTGCTGTTGAAGACGTTGTGGAGCATCTCCGTCCGCGTCAGGCCAACGTCGGCGACTTGGCGCAGTTCTGCCAGCAGCGTGTCGGCGACACGGTTGCCGAGCGCGTTGCCGAAGACGTATTCCGCGCTCCGTTGGCAGTAGTCCCACACGGCCAACGCTGCCTTGAGATGTTCGATCTTCACGACCGGCGACTGGTCGAGCAGCGCGTACAGAACCGACAACCGCATGACTTGAGCTTCCGCCCGCGCGGTCATCGCTCCCAGCATTCCGAAGCGGTCTCCCGACAGACGCGAATAGATTCCGTGCCAGTGGTCGCGAGCTTCGGCGTTTCGGTCGATCTTGTTCGCCGTCGATGCAAACTGAACGACTTCGCGGACGTGAACTCGGATCGGTTCCAAGTCTTCATCGCGCAGGTTGCCGCCATCGGGTAGCTCTTTGGATCGTCCAACGCACACCCACAAGAATCGGTTGCCGAATCCGTTGGTGGTTTCGGTCTCGCCAAGGTTGCGGCGAAGTTCGTCGCGGGTGATGTGTCCGATGATGCTGGCGTAAGCGTCGGTCGCTTTCGCGGGGCTGTTCTTCGTCATCGTGCGGAGCAAACCGGAATCCCACGCCTGCCGAATCGTCGGTGACAACGTGTTGGCTTCCCGCCCCATCACTTTCAACGTGCCGGCGAATTCCTCTTCGATCACCAACAGCCGCTTGTCACTCACGCCCGGATCGACTTCCACGGTTTGGTATTCGACAACGCGCCCCTTTTCTCTGACCGGCTGTTGTTGTTCGATCTTGTCGCGGACCTGCCAAATCAAACCCTCGCCCGTGCTCAGTCCGCTGACGACTCGCTCCCGCGTCCAGTTCTCATCAATGCCTTCCAACAATCGGCGAACGTGAGACCACGACGAACCCTTGCGTCCTTTGGCGGACTTCCCGACCAGCACGGCGAAGAGGTTCACATAATGGCGAGCCGATTCCGCCATCGCGTAGCCCGTCCGTCCCAGTACGTTGCCAATGGCCACGAGGAATTGAATCATCAGCGCCATCCGGTCGGCTTCCGAGTGCGGCGAGACAATATCGACGAACCCGCCCGCCACGCCGTGATACACCTCCGCTTTCGGAGGTGCCGGCCAGTCGGTGGTCGTCATCGCAGGCCGCGCGGTTTCTTCCATCGTGTCCTGTTTCGTGTCGCGAGTTCGCGCCGCCGTTCGTTGTCGAGCTTGGGCCGCCAAATCTTTCTTGAGCGATTTCATGCCGCACCTCCCATCAAGAGAGTGCGGAACGCGAGCCGAAAGTCATCATCCTTGGCCAGCGTCACGAGCAATCGCTCTTGTTCCCGCTCACTGAGCGGTTCGACCGGTTGGCCGATGCGGCGGTCGATGCCGAGCCGCTCGCAATCCTCCGCAGGCGGAAGCCAGCGGCGAGCGTACTCCGGCCATTCGTCGAGCGCGGCGTGTAGCTCGGCAATGGTCGCGGGAGCGAACGGTTCGTGACCTGATGCCCGGCACGCCGCGACGTGTTCGACGTAATCATCAGGCCCGTGGAAGTTGGGACGTGGAGTGATCGAGTTCATTGGCTGATGGTTCCTATTTCTGACGGGTCGAGCGTTGTTCGCGTCCGGCCCGTGTGCTGTTGGTGGGAGATTCCATTCGCGCAGCGATCAGCGAATACCAGAGACCGAGCGGCCAACCGCCGTGTCTCGTTTGCGGACATGGCTCAGGCACCATGCCGAGCTCGCGGAGTAGTTCACGAGCGAATCGAGCCGGCGACGCGAGCACGTCCGCCGTGAGGTACAGCGACCGGGTCACACTTCCGGCCGCGACATCAACACGAAACACGGTTGATGTCGGCACACGACTGACGCATCGAATCGAGGCCACGACTTGAGAAGGGACGTTCGCTTTCATGCCGCGTCCCCTTTCTCAGTCGTCTCTTGAGCCGCCAACCAGTCGCGCAACGCATCGACTCTGAACAGCAACCTGTTCCCTATTCGGATATGGGGAAGGACATGCAGAAACTTCCGCAAGTGCCGATCCGAAACCCCGGTCAGCTTCGCCGCCGTCGCGAGCGACACGACCAGCGGCTCGATTTCCTTTTCCGGCTTCACAACCACGGCATCACCAAGAGAGGTGTTAAGCATGAGGCACCTCACCTTCATCGTGCTGAGCATCGACGTGGCGCAACAGCGGTTCGACTTCCGACCAGTCGAATCGGATCGAACCATCGGGCAGAACGACGTGGGGCAGTCGCTTTCGACGCGCGAACCTTTCGGCGCGTCCCAGCGGCCAGTTCAGTCGCCGGTCAATATCTTCCGCGTAAAGCAGCATGTCTTCGATCTCCGTGAGTTGTGGGCATCGGGGCATTCCCCGAAAACTCAGCGGGAGCAACAGGCTGGGAAGGATGTTTGGCTAAGGTTCGTGAAGGATTGCGATGTTTTGTTAGGTCGAACCGCGCCGACGTTTCACTCGGCCAGCGATCTCGGTGATGACGGTTTCCGTGTGCTCGCCTCGTCCAAGGGCATATTGATTCTCAAGCGTTGTAGAACGATCAGCGAGAACAGAGTCTCGCGCCGCTGCCAATTCGCGGTAGCGATCCCCCAACTTCTCCCACCAGTTCAGCAATTCAGCTTTGACAACCTTTGGCTGTCCGCCTTGTTTAGGCATGACAATCGGCCCCGGAATGGTTTTGTGAGCGGCGCGAACTTTTGCAATCGGCACCTTATCCGTTTCCGTACTGAGCACCGCCAAAATTTCACTCCATGATGAAAGATAGACCTTCGGCGGGGGCGGGACTTGCTGCTGTTGTTCATCATGCGGCGACTCGGCGGCAACGGATATCGAGTCGGCATCCGGTGGCATCACAACTAATGGCTTAGATGATTTAGTGGCGGAGTTGTTTAGCGGCTCAAGCCCGACCGCTGCCGCTCGCACCGCGACTTTGTAGGCAACTTCTCGCAACCCCGAATGGCTCTCTTCGTAGGCCATCCTCATTGCACGTTTTACGTCGGCGAGTATCTGGTCGGGGGTCCAAACAAGGATTCCAGCGAGAGGCGGAAGTGGAGCGCGTCGTACCCAGTGCAGCCCTTTCCTCAACATAGAGATCACAGGTTGCAGACGTTCGCAAACATCTCCCATCAGTTCGTCCGATGGCATCGCTGTCAAAAGTTCGCATTGAAGCCCCTTTGCGACCGCCTCAATGCGATTCGCAGTATCGAGCGCGTCCCGCCAGTCCGCGCATTCCACCAAATCAACAGGCTCTCCCTCCTCGTCTAGTTTGGTGTGGAAAAAGCAGCCGACGATGTCCCACCCAAAAAGTTTTTCGTCCAATTCAAAAATCAAATCGTGTATCCACTGAAAGCCTTCGGGAGAAGCTAACTCAGACGCTGGCCCACATTCCGGCGTAGGGGTCACGTTGGTTGGTGCGCTATCGAAGTATCTGTCGCTGTCCTCGTCAAAAGGAGATTCGCGGAATCGTGGCGAGTCCATTTGTCGTTCCCTTTTGAAGTAGGTTCGGAAAAGTCAGGTCGGCTGACCGTCTTCACCATCTTGTGAACATTACGACGCCACGAACTTGCCGCCGCTAAGCTCGCGGCCGGTGCCAGTGAGGACGAGGATACCTAGGACTTCCTCGATTCGCTCGCCGTTCGCATGTGAGAAGAGTTTGGAGAGTTCATCGGCGGCACGCGGCTTATCGGCGAAGTCGCGGGTGTTCGCGGCCGGCGTCGATCACATAGACGCGGATCAGGTGGTTTCGCGGCGTGTGGCATGACAACTACTTTCGGTCTCGCATCTCTTGTATCTCTTTTTCGTATTGCGCTTTCTCGGCGTCATACGCCGCTTTGTCGCTGCGGGCCTTTTTGAAATACGCTGCGAGCCAGTCGAGTTTCTCCTGCAATAACGTCGCCTCGAAAACCAAAAGATCGGTACTTCCAGCTTGTTTCTTCTCCGCTCTTGCACGCAACTCTTCTTTGACTTCTTCAAGCCGTGGCTTGTAGTCCGCGATTGTCATCGCCTCGATTCGTTCAGTGATTTCGGCTCGCGCGGCTTCGTCTTCCATTGCTCGTAACGCAGCGGCGGCCTTTGGGTCTCCGTGTGGCGTGTCACCGCAACCCGCACAGCACAGCATCGCGGCGAGAATCAGTAGCAATTTCACGGTGTTTGTCTTTCTGGTTAGTGGCGTTTCTTGTTTGCCCGTGCGTTCTTCTTTTGATTGATGACCGACTGAGGCTATAGGTCGCGATCCCTGCGGGAAATCTCGACTTCCACGACGATCAGAAACGGCGGCCAACCCTCGTCCGTGGGCAACGCGCGAGCGTACTGCTCCGCCTGCCAGCGAGTCACGAAAGAACCGATTGCCGTGTCGGAAGAGTTCAGCGTCGTCATGCCGCCGCGTTTCGATTGGCGATGGGGATGGAATTACACCGGGCGGATAGTACCGACACGGTCTCCGTCACACGATTGCCAGCGTCTGCACAGCGCAAACGGTTGCCGACGTTCGCGCAGGTGGCCCTCGGAGCGATCGGGCTGGGCATCGGTTCGGCTGTCGAAAGTGCGCGGCAGAACGTCACCGAAGCGTTGAGCGTTGAGGAAGTGGTTGGGATCGGCGTTTTCCTTTAGGATGCGATCACGAAGAAATGGATTTCGACGACCTCCAACGCTGCGGGATACCTCTCAAATGGTGTGGGGTCTCTCCAACGCTGCGGGGTAAGGGGCTCATTTTGTGTTCGCCCAGCAACTCATCATCGGCGACGGATCGCATCGCCCCAGCAAGGCGGACGCCAGGCTTGTTCGTCAGGCGATTCGCCAACGGTGGCCCGTCTCAAAAGCCATGCGCGCGGAAGTCCTGGAGATTGCTCAAAAGGTGATCCGCTCGGCCGGTCACGCTCGCGACATTACGGCCTGTCTGAAAATCATCCTTGAGGCCGACAAGGTCAACCTCGCCGCCACGAAGTTGGGCCAGCCAGCCACGACGCCAACCGTCAACGTCGGGGTCGCGGTCAACGATGTCACGCCCGCGCAGGTTGCGGCGGAACTTGTGATGAGCGGCGATTGGCGCAAGTTCTTGGAATGCGACGACGCGCCAGCAATGAGCACCGCAGACGCCAGCTTGTAGCCTCGCTCAACTCATCGCCCCGCCTCTCCGGCTGAAGCCATCCCGGTCGTCACATCGTTGAAGTCGTCAACGTCGTCAGGTCGAAGCCCCGCCAACGTGAGCATCTCACCCTTGACGTCATCCGCCAGAGCCGGCCAAACTTCGATCAGCCGAGCGAGTCGCGGATCGGTAACGACGCAGACTGCGTCGGATTCTGCGTCGCCTTCCGTGCGAACTGCCATTTTCTGCGGGGAATCTGCAATGTTTCGATTCCCCCCGCCTCCACTGAATCCGACTTGTAACGAAAGTTGCAAGTCGGATTTTTCATTGGCATTGCAGCGTTTTCTCGGCTGCGACAAACGGCAAAAAACGCCCTCCGAAGCCCAAATTCGTTGACTTTCCACCCCCGTTTCGTTGACTTTCGGTTGGTATAATGTGTCATGACGGGTGGCCAATGCCCGAAAAGTCAACGATAGGGAGGATCGAGGATGACCCGAAAGATGATGTACGAGAAGCCCTTGACCCGGAAGCGGGACGGGAGTTTCGAGCGATGGTTGGGGATCAGTTCCGAGGGGGTCAAGCAGGTCTTTCGGATGCCCGC
>SYJG01000323.1 GCA_005798445.1 Planctomyces sp. | reverse complement strand
GTCACCTGGGCCGAGCTAGAACGCGTCGCAAATCTTCTGAATAACCGCCCGCGCCGCTGCCTCGGCTACAGAACCCCCAACGAAGTCTTCCTCAAATAATCTGCAACCTCAAATTGCATTTGAGATGACGCAGCGCCGTGTTTCAACTCTTGGCAAACACTGTCGAGCAACTCGGCAACGGAGCGACCGGCAGCATCACCGGCTTTTTGACGGTGCTCGTCGAAGGGGATGATCTCGCGGAACCGGTGGCAGACTCGGCGCGCTCGCTGTTGGATGGCCACATCGTGCTGGACCGCAAGCTCGCCGAGGCGGGGCAATTCCCGGCGATCAGCATTTCGCAAAGCGTCAGTCGCGCGTTTCTTAGCGTCACGAATCCCGCGCATCAAACGGCGGCTCGGAAGCTGCGCGCGGTGATGGCCATGCACGCGGAAGTCCAGGACTTGATTCGCATCGGCGCGTATCAAAAGGGGACCAGCCCGCAAATCGACAAGGTCATCGAGCTGATGCCCGCGATCATGTCGTTCCTGCGGCAGATCACCGGCGAGCAGTTTTCTTTCGCCGAGACACGCGCCGCGATGGAACAGATCGCGTCACGTTGGCCGTACTGATTGCGGAAAAATTCAAGGACCAAGCTCCAATGACCAAAGAATGTCCAAATCCCAATGGTCCAAAGCTGAACCATCGCGATCGGCAATTCTTGGATTTGGAACTTGGAGGTTGGGATTTCATTGGTCATTGAGATTTGGGTTTTGGGATTTTCCCGCTATGAAACGCTTCCAATTCCAACTCGAAAAGCTGCTGCGATATCACCAACAGCGGCAGAAGCAGGCCGAGCTGATGTTGTCTCGCGCCGTTCGAGAGCTCGAGTCCGCACGAGCGGCCGTGCGGGAATTGGAGCGTCGGATCGACTTGGCCTGTCGGCTGCCGGAGCGAGTCGGCCGGGCGATTGAGCCGGCACTTCGCGAGCAATCGTTGCGACACGCCCAGCAACTCTGCGAGACCCTGCCAACCGTTCAAGAAACTCTCAAGGCCGCCGAACGCCGGTTTCGAGAAGCTCAAGGTCAGCACACGGCGGTGACTCAGCAGGTCGAAGCGTTGTTGCACTTGCGTTCGCAACGCTGGCAAGAGCATCTGGATGAGGCCGCTCGCCAACAGCAGACTGAACTCGACGACGTGGTGATGAAGCAGTGGTCGAGGAAAGCACAGATCGAACCTGCGGAGATGCCGGAATAGCCGCCCTGCGCCGGAACGCGGCCGGTGATTTTGCGGAGTGATTGAGGACGATAGACCATGAAGACGGTGATTCAACTTGTGTTGGTGATGCTGCTCTTCGGCGGTGTCTCTGCCGGTGGGACTTGGTTTTGGAAGAAGCAGCAATCGGAATTACAGACAGCGATCCAGCGCGCCGAAGCGGCCGAAGCCAAGGCCGCCGAGAGTCCCTTGGCAGGTCTGGAAAAACCGAAGCACGAACCTGATCCCCCCACCGAACCGGCGGAAGCTCCCCCCGAACTGCCCGTCGCCGTCCGGCCGTCCTTCGTCGAAGGCGCGGACGAGACCAGCCAACTTGTCGTGTCGTTGAATCAGCGCTTGCGGGCGACTCAGGAAAAAGAGCGAACGCTCAATGAACGCCAGGAAGCTCTCAAACTGATCTTTGCCGACATTCGTTCCGAACAAAATGCGATCAACAAGCTGCGAAAAGAGGCCGATGACGAACTTGGCAAATCGTCGCAGTCCGCGCGCGAGTCCCTGAAGGCCACTCAGGACGAGCGTGACCTGCTGCGCCAGGAACTCGATTCGTTGCGGCAAAAGCCATCGATCACGGACGACGCCACCACTGCCGAGGCAACCACCGCCGCCGAGCCAACCACCACAAATCCGCCGGCCAAGATCGACAGCGATCCCGCCGCGCTCAAGCGTCTGGGAGTGATCTACGACAGCATGCCCGCCGAAGTCGTGGGCGAAGTTCTGCAACAACTCCTCAAGCAAAACCGAGACGCGGCCGTCGTCGAGATCCTCAAGAGCATGAAGGACCGTCAAGCCGCGAAGGTTCTCGCCACGATCGGCACCTCTGATCCTGCGAAGGCCGCCGCGCTGACGGAATTGCTCAAACGCTGACGACCATCCGCGTTGGTTCAAGTGAGCCGGGCAGAACGGAACGATTCTCCTGCAAGAAGCCTTCGCGCCGCAGCCACCATTGGGCCGCGTCCAGACCGCCCCAGGATTTGTCCGCCAGGCATTTGCTGAGCAGCCGGCTGAGTTCCAATGCGCTCTGCGGACGGCTGGCGGGATCCTTTGCCAAGCATTGCAGTACGACAAACTCCAAGTCGCTGTCGATGAATGAGCCGAGCCGCCGCGAGGGGCGTTGAGGTGCCTCGCGAAGATGCTGGCACAGAACCTCATGGACCGTCTCCCCGGAAAAGACCGACGTCCCCGTGAGCAGGTAGTAAGCGACGGCTCCCAAGGAATACAGATCGCTGCGCGCATCGACCGACTGCGGAGCGGAGATCGACTCTGGCGACATGTAGAGCGGTGTGCCGCTGAGGCTCTGCGAAACTTGATCCCGTTCGGGATGCGCGGAGACGATCTTGGCCAAGCCGAAGTCCAGAACTTTGAGCATGTCGGGAACCCCACCTCGACAGCACAGCATCAGGTTTTCGGGTTTCAAATCTCGGTGGATGAGACCGGCGGCATGGGCTTCCGCCAAGGAACTGCAGACTTGCTGCAACAGATGAATGACTCGGCCGGCGGGCAGCGGGCCGTAGTCCTGCACGAGCTGATACAACGTGATGCCGTCCAGATATTCCATCGCGTAGTAAAACAGCCCCTCGGACGTGACACCGTAGTCGTACACGGCGATTGTGTGCGGACTGGTGAGCTGGCAGGTCAATTGAACTTCGGTTTCAAATCGTGCCAGCGATTCCGGGCCGAGTTGCATGGAGTGCAACAACTTGATCGCTGCCGGCCGCTTGAGCATGCAGTGCCGCGCCCGATAGACCACGCCCATGCCACCTAGGCCGATTTGATCTTCCAGCGTGTAGTTGCCGAGCTGCCGGTGATGATGGACTCGATCCAGCCGTCGTTGCTCCAGATTATCAACGGCCAAGTTGCCCAGCCGCTCGCACAAGCCCACGGCCTGTCCCGGATGCAAGTTGTCCCCTGCGAATTCTTCATCCACGACGTTGGCGACTTCCAGAAATGCAAAATCGGGGAGCACATCTTGCAGCAGCAGCAGCGTCTCAAAGCCCTGTGGAGATTGGCACAAACTTTCGGGGAGCGCCGCGGCGGCAACTGCGGCACTCACGGACGATGCTTGCAACTCCGCGTTCAACGTCAGACGTTCGATGTCGTGATGCAACCAGACGCAGGCCACCAGTTCATCAGGGAAGCCCCAGTCGTGCATCAGCCCGGCCGCGATCTGCGCGTGATCCCAACCGAACTGCTCCCGTTCTTTCTCCACCAGTTCTCGTTCCTTCCGAAAGAGCTGGGTGTAGTCCTCATGGAATGCCTCGGTCAGCAGTGGCAGCAGAAAATCTTGCAGCAACCCGGCGCTGTAGGCCACTTCCGCATCGACGCCAATTTCGCGAGCCGTCTCCCGCGCGAAGATCGCTCGGATGCGGTTCTCTTTTTGAAACTGCATGGCATTGATGAGACGCGACTTCATCCCAGAAGTCGCGGTCTGCAACGCACAGGTCAGCACCAATGTCTTGGTCCGGCGTGGTCCAAACAGATTGATGGCTTGTGGAATGGACGCCACTCGTTGTCGCAAGCCAGTTCCGACCGAGTTGACTTGCCGCAGCAGTTCCGACGTCAGCCCGGAATCCGCTTCAATGGGAGCCGCCAATTCCTGCGGGCCTGCCTGCGGGTTCTCGGCAATCGAAGTGAACTCGACGACCGACTGCGGCAACACCGGCAGCTTCAGTCGTCGCGGAAGTTCGAACTGCGGACGAGTCCGCAGCGCGTCCTGCACGAGGTTGGTCCAGTTTGCGGACATCGTTATTCCTTTCCGATTCCAGTGCATTGGTATCTACACATTTTTGCGACCCCCATGAAAACGTGTGCGGCGTACCTCTGCGCTCTTCGCTTCTCTGCGGTAAAAGGGGAAGTGTCCGTCGCTTTTACCGCAGAGAAGCGAAGAGCGCAGAGATGACGAAATGCCGACCATTTTGAGTTGTGTGGATACCAAAGATTCCAGCAACAGGACTCAGACGTGCCGGTCAGACGAGTAGCTTGCGTTGTCACCAGCGATCAATCGCTGAAATCCCAAACTCTGCCGAACCGTTTCAAAATCGCCGTCGCGCCGGGCGCGAGCCAGGAATCCCTCGCCCCGTCGCGCGGCCATCGACAAGGCCGTCACGGATTTGTCGATCCGGTTGCGTTGCGCATGCACTCGCGCGATTTCAAAGAGTACGGTTCCCCAGTCGGGCGCACAGACCAGAGCGTCTCGGAATTCACCGAGGGCGACTTCGTCGCGACCGGTGCGAGCGTAGGCCAGACCCAGCGAGAAATGGCATTCCGCCATCGTCAGCGGATCGCGACCGAGTTGCTTGTCGAGCAACAAAGCCCGGCGCAAAGGCTCGATGGCCAATTCGGGGTGGCCGGCTTTCAGAAAGGTCGTCCCCAGCCATTCCTGCGCGCGTCCAAACTTGGACTGGTCAATCTCTTTCACAGATTGCAGGGCAGTGGCCGCGGCGGAGTAGTCCTTCTGCTCAAATGCCGAGAGACCGACCGCCAGATGTTCGGCGGGAGACAGCTCGGGAACGTCGGCTTCCAGACAGCCCTCACGTGGGGAGTCGGGGTGCGTTTTTACGAAGACAGACATCAAGGTCGTCCGGACCTTGGAAATCGCGTTGGTCAGAGTGTTGAACATGTTGAGGTCTCATGGTGAAGTGATTCAATTCGAAATAGATGCGGTTGCAGAACCTAGCACGAAGCGCGAGCGAGTGGCCGAAACGTCGAAAATCAACCACTCGCTCGCGTGTCGTGCTGGTTTTGAAACAGCCTCTTGGCTCACAGGGAAATCAATCCGACTCGGCCAGCGGCATAGCGCGGGATGGCCACGTCGATGGTCACGCGTTCTTTGGAACTCAGCGCGGCTTTGGCTTCCGGACTCACTTGGCCAATCCGGGAGACGCTGGCCAATTCCAACCGTCCGTCGAAGTTGTCGGCGAAGAGGTTGACGGCGATGTTCATGACTTCGCTGAGGTTGGCCAGGATGTTGTCAGGCACATTGCCAGCCTTGATGGCGTCGTTGGCGGCTCCGGGCGGGATCATCGAGAGCGCGGCACCGGCGCTGTTCGCGAACGGCAAATCGCAGGTCAACAGCCGCTTGGTCGCTCCGGTGTTATCGTGGTATGCGGCGATGATCGCGCAAGCATCGGGAAGCAACGGAGTCTTCCCCGGTTTGCAAGTCGTGTCGGTGCCGAACAGCATCGTGAAGAGACCCGCGACGTCATCCAGGGTCGGTAGTGGTGAAGTCATGGTGGTGGTCTCCAAATTTCAAACACAGTGGTCTTTGCCCACGGAGCACACGGAAGGACACGGAATGGTCCGTGAACTGTGGTGCTCAATGTGGCGATCGAAAGTCCTCGACTCGCAACGTCGCTCGTCGAATTTATTCCGTGTTGTTCCGTGTGGTCCGTGGGCGAAATCAAGAAACGCTGAGCTTGAGTCCAAGTGATTGGCGGGGGTCGTCCGTCTCAGGCCAGCAGTGGTTTGAGTGCTTCTTCGAACGCGGCCGGAGTGAATGGTTTGACGATCACGAACGCGGCCCCGGCGGCCGTTGCCTGTTCGCGTATTTCCGGGCTGCTTTCGGACGTGATGAATCCCAGCGGCACTTGCTTGCCGTTGGCACGCAGCGTTACCAGCAAGTCGATCCCTTTCATCTCCGGCATGTTCCAGTCGGAGAGGACCACGTCCGGCGACTGCTGCTCGATCACTTGCAGCGCTTCGACGCCGTTGTTGGCTTCCAGCGGTTGAATGTTGGTGAACCCGGCTTGCTTGAGCGTGCGTTGCACGATCATCCGCATGGCCTTGCTGTCATCGACGATCAGGACTTTCATGATTGGACCTTGTGGTGGTAGCCACGCTCGCGCAGAGCGTGGGGGATTTGTGGAGGCTGGGTGTCCGCTCGTAACCCGAAGCGTGAGCGAGGGTGAACGCTTCAGAACGTTTGCAATGTCATGTCTTGTGAAGCGTTCGCCCTCGCTGACGCTTCGGGTGATGGATGATTCAATCTAGCTCACGGCGGCGAGTTCGCATTTTGATTTCGCGCCAATCGCGGCTTCGCGGATGACGCAGGTCAATGGATAGCCACAGCACTCGAACGTGGCGCTGATCCGTGAGAGTTGATCGGTTAGGTCGTCTTCGGCCGCTTCCGATACGAACGGGAGCGACAAGTTGGCTTCCGCGCCCATCATCCCCTTGACGTTGCCGCCGATCATGTTGGCGACTTCGCCGAAGGCATCGCGGATTTCGTCGCGCGACAGACTGCCACGGTCGGCGGCGAACATCGCCTCGGCGATGGCTTGCGTCAGGTCTTCGTGGGCGAGAATTTCGACCACGAGCACTTGATCGCCGCGAATTTCGACGCAGGCCATCAAGAGCGGCGTGACTGCTGACGGTTGTGGTTCGATGAGTTGCAGCGGCAGGCCCAGCATCGACTGGCACACGTCCACGGCGATCTGCTGGAGCGTTTCGGGATTGATGATCATGAATTGGTTTCCTTTCGATTTGGAAGTGATTGGCGAATCAACGCCGAACGTAATACCCCGCGCGGTCTCGCAAGAGACGTTTGGGCGAGCGGCAGGGCGTTAGCCCTCCGAGTGAGTCCAGATCGAATCACTCGGAGGGCTGACGCCCTGCCGCTCGCCAGAACTCGGGTCTCGAATGGCCCGCATTCTGGCGAATGCGGCTACAACGGTCGGTAACAAACGGTCTTGGCGATTTTCTCGCGGCGAAACGGGAGATTGGGATCCAGGATGGATTCGCCGCCACCCAGGAACAGGAATCCGTCTGGCCGCAGGACGCGATGGACGCGCCCGATTATTTCCGCCTTGGTGGCTGCGTCGAAATAGATCAGCACATTGCGCAGAAACACGATGTCGTAAGACGACATGTGCCACGGATGAGTCAGGTTCAGCTTGCGGAACTCGACCATCCGCCGCACTTCCGCTTTCAATTGCCAATAGGCTCCGCAGCGATCGAAGTACTTCATCAGCAGTTTGGCGGGCAGACCCCGATTCACCTCGAATTGGTTGTAGACGCCGTCGGCCGACTTCCGCAGCATCTCGTCGGAGAGGTCGGTGGCGACGATGCGCATCTTCCAGTTGGCCAGTTGCGGAAAGTGTTCCTTCAGCAGCATCGCGATGCTGTAGGGTTCCTGGCCGCAGGAGCTGGCCGCGCACCAGATGGAGAGTTGTTTGCCGATGCGGCGCGATTCGATCAGCTTGGGCAGAATACTCTCGCGCAAAGCCTCGAACGGATGCTGGTCGCGAAAGAAGCTGGTCTCGTTGATCGTCATCGCCTCGGTCACGCTGTCCTGAAGCTTGGCGGTCTTTGACCGGCGCAGCTCGGCAATCAGCAACTCGACGTTCGGCAGTCCGGCGCGTTGTGCGACCGGCTGCAAACGGGCTTCGATCAAATAGCCCTGCGCCGTCGAGAGTTGGTTACCGCTGCGTTGAGCGACCAATTCGCGGACCAGTTGGATATCTGCGGTGGCAAGTGGCATGGTGTTTGGATCAAGGGCACTCGGCCCGGTTGCGGTTGTGGGGTTTCGTGATGTCGAGGCGGCAGAGTGTCCGGTCAAAACCCGAAGCGTTAGCGAGGGCGAACGCTCCAGAACATTGGAAGATTCAGGTCTTTTGAAGCGTTCGCCCTCGCTGACGCTTTTTGAAGTTGCACTGTTTTCAGCCCCGAAGGGGGCGGAACTCGATAGCCCAGGGCAAAGCCCTGGGATTCGAGCAATTGGGATTTGAAAAGCCCTGAAGGGGCGAGACTCGTTGTGTCGCGCCCCTTCGGGGCTTACGGGCTTGAAAACGGCTCGTTTCCCAGGGCTGCGCCCTGGGCTTTCGAGTCTCGCCCCCTTCGGGGCTAAGAAAAACGCAACTTCAAAACTGACGCTTCGGGTTACAAGCTGGTGGTTGTCTGGCGTGCCGATCACCCGGCCGCGCTGCGGGTCAGGTGGCTGGACATGACCAGTCGATTGATTTCGGAACCAAGTTCGTTGAGAGGCAGGATGCGTTCGGCTAATCCGGCTTCCGCGACCGCGCGAGGCATGCCCCACACGACGCTGCTGGCCTGGTCTTGGGCGAGCACTCGGCTCCCCTGTTCGCGCAGAAGGCGGCAGCCCACGGTTCCATCCTGGCCCATGCCGGTCAGCACGACGGCCAGCGTGCGGTTGAGATAGACCGACGCAATGGAGCGAAACATGACATCCACGGCGGGGCGGCAGGAATTCTCCGGCGGGCTGAGGTCCAATCGCAGACGCACGCTCGTCCCGTCACGCTGGACAACCAGATGGCGGTCGCCCGGAGCAATCCAAACTTCGCCGGGGAGGACTTCGGCTCCGTCCACCGCTTCGCGAACTGCCAGTGGGCAGACTTCGTTCAAGCGGTTGGCCAGCAACGTCGTGAACAGCGGCGGCATGTGCTGAGTGATCAGGATCGGAGCCGGAAATTGTTTGGGCAGCACGCTCAGGACTTCGGCCAGCGCGTTCGGTCCGCCGGTCGAGGCACCGATGGCGACCAGATCGATTCTCGACGAACCGCGAGCGGGAGCGCCGGCGGCTTTGTCGGCCAGCACCGAAGCTCGGCGGAGAACAAGTCCGGAACCTTTCGGGGCGGCCGGCTTGGTCACGGCCTTGGCAATCGTGCTGTGCCGATTGTGATGCCATTCGCCCCAGTGTTTCAGTTTGGGGATCAACTCCTGCTCGATGTGCCGAATGGCGTTTTGCAGATGCCCGGCGCGGGTTGGCTTGGTGACATAGTCGGTCGCCCCGTGTTGGAGCGCGTCCAACGTCGCTTCGCCCCCTTCGGAAGTGAGCGAGCTGAACATGACAATGGGCACGCGCGAATCGATCCGCCGAATGGCGACTGTGGCCTCGATGCCGTCCATCACCGGCATTTCCACATCCAGCAGCACGACATCGGGTTTCAGTTTCGCAAATTGATCGGCGGCCTCCTGACCATCGCGTGCCGCCAAACAGACCTCAAGTTGCGGATCACGGCTCAGCGTTTCGCTCAGCAGTCGCCGCACGGTGACCGAATCATCGGCCAACAGAATTCGATAGGGTCGTTTCACGGGTCATCTCCCTGTTGTCGTCTCGTTTACGCCGAAGGCGTTGCGTCTCATAGCCCAGGGTTGGCCGCGCAGCGGCCTACCCTGGGTCAGAGCGGCAAGCATTCACCTACCCCGAAGGGGTTGCGTCATGAAGTTCCCAGTCTGACGCAACCCCTTCGGGGTAGAACGTCGTTCATCCTCGCCTCCCCAGGGTAGCTCGCTCCGCTCGCAACCCTGGGCTATGAGACGCAACGCCTTCGGCGTAAACCGCAGGCTGAAGCGCACATGGAATTCGTTTATGTCAGAAAGTTTTCAGGTTTCGTAAAGCGTTCGCCCTCGCTGACGCTTCGGGTTTTGACTCACAGTTGCATCAGCGACTCGGCGTCCTTCTGCGCTTCCTGCATCAAAGCCGGGGCGACCTCGCAGAAGTGCGTGGCGAATCCGGGTTCGCCGAACTCCTTCAGCACCGGCAGAGCCGGGTTGTCTTCGGGTTGGTAGCCGGCCGATTCCTCATGTCGCTGCAAGTGATTGGCCATGTCGTCGGCGACTCGGATCAGCGCAGTCAGCCGCCGAGCTCTCCTGGCCTCGTTCGGCTGGTGATGGTGCAAGATGACGTCGATCAAGGCTTCCGGCAGTTGGTTCTCGCGAGCGAACCAGGCCCCCAGGCGGCAATGATCGGTGCCGATCACCGCCGTCTCGTTGTCCAAGATCGCCTCGGGTTCCTCGAACTCCAACGGGTCGATTTCCGCGAACTGGTCGGGCACGGCGACGGCGAACAACATGCGGCCGAAGTCGTGCATCAGCCCCGCCGTGAACTCGTCGCCGCCGAAGCCGAAATGAAAGGTGCGATTCAAGTGAATCGCGACGAGGGCCGTATTGAAACTGTGCCGCCACAACACGCCTCGGATCCACTCGTGTTCCAGCGACATGCGGTTCATCAGGCTGGCCATGCTGGCGGCCATGATCAGATTCTGACACTCGCGGAAGCCCACTCGCACCACCGCTCGGTGCAGGCTGGTGATGGGCACGGTCGGGGAATACAGCGCGCTGTTGGCGATCTTCAAGATGTCGCTGGCTAACTTCAGATCGCGCTCGACAACGGCCGCGAACTCGGACAGCGAACAGTCGGGATCCTTGGCGATCTGCAAAGCTTCAGTCGCGACCGCCGGTAGCATTCGCAATTGCCCCGCACGTTTGCGGAGATTCCGCTCCAGTTCGGGCGGAAGACTCAGGTCGGTGTCATTCATCGTCAGTGTGGCAGGCATGGTGGTTCCTGGAAAAAGATGGAGAGAGCAATCAGCGGTCAGTTTTCAGCGAATATTTATTGGGCGACAGGTTGATTTTTGCGCTTCGGCCCGAAGGGTCGTCACTCGAAAGCCCAGGGCAACGCCCTGGGTGTTCGATCCCGGAAAGCTCTCCAGCCCTGAAGGGGCGCAACAAACCATCGAGAATTGTGTCGCCCTTTCAGGGCTTTCCAAAACGGAAACCATCCCTCCCAGGGCGGCGCTCCCGTTGGTCGCTTGCCCTGGGCTTTCGAGTTGCGTCCCTTTGGGACTGCAACGCAATGATCAATCTGTGCCCCCAAAATCATCGCGGCGTTTCCTATCAAATCAGGTTTGCTCGACCAGTTGCCGCGCTTCCCACGGCGGCTTGCGGATGGCTTGTCGTGCTCACGCCGATCAATTGCAGCTTGTCGAGCAGAATCTGCGGCGTGAACGGTTTCATCACGAACTCATCGACGCCGGCCATCAAAGCTCGCGCCATGCGGGCCGGTTCGGTTTCGGTCGTGACCATGACCAGCTTCAGATCGGAGTGTTCGGGATTCGCCCGCACCGCTTGGACGAATTCCAGGCCGTTCATTTCGGGCATGTTCCAATCGACCAGGGCGAGATCGAGGTCCGGATTCGCGGCGAGCTGCTCCAGCCCTTCGCGGCCGTTACCCGCTTCGACGGTGGTGAAGCCCAACGGTTCGACAATCGTCTTCAGGATCCGCCGCATGGCCCGCGAGTCGTCGATGATCAGTGCTTGCATGATGGGTCTCAGTGGGACGTTGAATGAACTAACCCGAAGCGTCAGCGAGGGCGAACGCTTCACAGACACCAGAATTCAAAATCACCCGGAGCGTCCGCCCTCGCTGACGCTTCGGGTTAGTGTGAACCGTCTCACGCCATCTCCGCGAATTGATCTTCCGGCTGAGCAAGGCGGTACTTGCCCAAACGGGTGTCGGTGTGCCGACTGGTCTTGCTGGTCGCTGAGTCCAGGCGGCGCGTGAGTTCGTTGCGTGTCTCGCCGACGAGTTGCAGCAGGTCAGCGGCCATGGCTTCGAGATCATCAGCGGCCTGCAAGGTTTCGTCGGTTCCCTGCAACGTGTTCTGCGCGGCTTCGGCGACGAGCGTGATGTTCTTGGCGATCTCGCCGCTGCCTTGCGCCACTTCGGAGATGTTGCGCGAGATCTCGCTGGACATCGCCGTCTGTTCTTCGACCGCGCTGGCGATGGCGTTCTGCGATTCGTTGATCTGTCGAATGACTTGCGTGACGTGCGTGATGGAGTCCACGGCGTTGGTGGTATCGACCTGGATCGTTTCGATTTTGCGAATGATGTCTTCGGTGGCTTTGCTGGTGGCCTTGGCCAGTTCTTTGACTTCGTTGGCCAAGACCGCGAAGCCCTTGCCCGCCTCACCGGCGCGAGCGGCCTCGATCGTGG
>SYJG01000322.1 GCA_005798445.1 Planctomyces sp. | reverse complement strand
ACTCGGCAATCCGAGCGTCACGCTCCCGACACCCAGGACATTCCGCCGATGTTCCTTGCCGTCCATCATCCATGATGGCACGATTCCTACGCCATCATCTTCAAACTGCCAAGCTCAACTTGCAGCTTGGTAAACACGTTCTCCAAATGTGAGGTCCAAACTTCCGTTGATGCCATAACGGGTCAAAGCGGAAGTGTAGTAGCTGGCACCGACGATCGGTTTTCCGTCGGACTGCAATGCCAAGCTCGAATAACCTACCACTGCGTAGTCAATGAAATACCCATCGCCATCAAAGCTGGGATCCAGAGATCCATCCGGTTGAAATCGGCAGATCAACCCGGCGTAGTATTGGGAGGATTCCGTTGTTGAGCCATATGTGCTCCCTGCGACAACGAGGTTGCCATGAGAGTCCACTTCCACGGCACGTCCGTAGAGACTGGTCATCGGAACGGAGAGAAGTTCTATGCCCTGAAAACCGAACGCCGGATCAAACTCGCTATTCGGCATAAAGCATTGAAGCCTGAGGTCTGTGTCGTAGACATCGTCGCCACTTTCTCCGGCGATCACAATTCGATGGTCCGGCTTGATGACAAGATCGTTCATCAGGCCATAGTCGAAGTACTCAATCTCGACGATGCCATCGACTGCAAACGAATGATCGAGCGAGCCATCGGCGTTGAGTCGAACGACGAACGACTTGTATTCGTAATCTCCCTCGCCAACTGGAGGAGTCGTCGTATTTGCCACGAAGAGGATCTTGCCATCATCCTGGATCGCCATGCCGCCGACACGCGGCGACCGGTCCAACGAAATCAGCCTGATACCCGCCTCACCAAACGTCTCATCCACCGAGCCATCGGCGTTGAATCGCTTGATTCCGATTTTTCCGCATCGCTAAATCCTGTTGCGGTTGTCCCAGCCACGATGATTTTCCCGTCAGCCTGAACCGCCACGTCGGCTCCGCTATTGAGGTCGTCGGCTCCAGTCTGAAATTTTGAAACGAGGGTGCCGTCTCCGCCGCCAAAGGACGTGTCAATTTCACCTGCCGACAGGAACACCCGCGCTTCGAGGACTTCACTTTGAGCCGATTGCCACGAGTTTTCTCCACGCCAATTCCATCGACGAGGCACCGACTCACGACTTCCACACCAAGATCCCAGAGACAACCAAAACATCGCTCGCATGATCCACCTCGTCAGCCAGAGTGTGAAAAAACACCAGACTCTGGTTGAGCGCAAGATCGCGGCCCGACCCGACAGCGAAAAACGAGAATTCTCCAAAATTGCAAAAAGTCCGACGGCGCACCTTCGAGCTGGAGTCACGGCTTTAGCCGGTTGCGCCACCGCCTAAAGGCGGAACTCCAACGAAAGAGGGCGTTGTGGAATTAACACGACTGCTAATTGCTCAACATCATCGCACAGAGTTTGAGCAGCGATGCGGCCCAAAGGTCGCCAGGTTATTGAACCAGAGGTTTTTTTACGAATTCAGACTCTTCGCGGTGAAGTGGATTTTTGCGAGTGAAAACCATGTATTCCCTGCTTTAGAACCGGCGTCGAACCAGCTTGGCTTCGCCTTTGGCACGCGGCTTGTATTGAGACTGCGACACCTGAAGAATCGGGATTGTTGAACGCCGCGAGGGCCGGGGGAGTCGGCTACTGATTGCGGCTTGCGCTCCAACGAGTCTCCGATCCGAATGATGGTCGTGCGCTGGCATGGAGATCTTCGAAACCGGGTTGGAAGCTTGTCACATGTCGTCCACGGAAGTGTCTCGCGCCGTCAATGCTTCGGCATTGGGAACCGCGCGGTCGCTCGGCGAGGGATTGTCCACGAGTATTGAACTTTCCCAGGCCATCGAGCGCTCGAATCGCACGAAAGTTTTGTGGCTCTCGTTCACCGGCTTCACGTTGAGTTTCGCGGCGTGGCTGATGTTTGGAGTGCTCGGCATTCCGATTCAGCAGGAGTTCCAGTTCAACGACGTCTCGCTGGCCTGGTTGTCGGCGATCGCCATTCTGAACGGAGCAGTCTGGCGTTTGCCGTTCGGGATGCTCGCCGATCGATTGGGAGGCAAGTGGACGTTCATCGGGCTGCTGCTGTTTGCGAGCGTCAGTTCGTTTCTGGTGGCGTCGGCTCAGAGCTACGGGCAATTGATGGTCTTCGCGTTTCTCGTCGGCTTGGGCGGCAACTCGTTCTCAGTCGGATCGGCCTGGAACGCAGCGTGGTTTCCGCCGAAGCAACAGGGCTTCGCGATGGGCCTGTTCGGAGCGGGCAACGTCGGAGCGTCAGTCACGAAGCTGATTGGTCCGGCATTGATCGCCCTTGTGCCCGCAGCCGGAGCGCTCGGCGGTTGGATTCCCGGAGGCTGGCGCTTCGTGCCGTTTCTGTACGGCGTGCTGCTGATGATCATGGCGGTCGCCGTGTTTTGGATCGCTCCAAAATCCGACCGGAAACCGGGTGCCGGACGATCGTTGTCATCGATGCTCGCACCGCTCAAAGACATTCGCGTGTGGCGATTCAGCTTGTACTACACAGTGGTCTTTGGAGCTTACGTCGCGATGTCCGCCTGGCTGCCGAAGTACTTCGTCACCGTTTACCAACTACCGCTGGCCAAGGCCGCCCTGCTGACGACGCCGTTCATTTTCGCATCGAGTCTGCTGCGACCGTTCGGCGGCTGGCTGTCTGATCGGTTCGGTCCACGCAAGGTGACCTACGGAGTTTTCCTCGTTGGCGGCCTCGTGTCGCTGCTGTTGTTTCTGCCGATGAGCCTGACGTGGTTCACGATTTGCGTGACGCTGTTGGGCATCACGCAAGGTTTCGGCAAAGCCTCAACCATCAAGTACGTCCCAGAGTACTACCCGAAAGACGTCGGCGTCGTCGTCGGTCTGGTCGGCTCGCTGGCCGCGCTGGGCGGCTTCGCGATGCCTCCGCTGTTTGCGTACCTCAAAGAATGGACTGGCCAACCGCAGTCGATGTTCTGGGTCGTGTTCGGCCTGACCGTCATCAGCTTGGTGTGGTTGCACTGCGTGGTGCTTCGCCTCCGCCGCCAAGAATCGCAAACGATCTGAGTTAATCGCCCCACCCTACGAAATGACCTTTCACACGAAACCCGCAGTGTCATGAAAACAGCAAATCTCGAAACGGAATCTGAAGACTCGGCCCCAATGCTCGCACGAAAGACGATCGTCGTGATCGGGAACGGCATGGTTGGGCAACGCTTCTGCGAGAAGCTCGTCGAGTTCGACAAGGCCAAGCAGTTTCGCATCGTCACGTTCTGCGAAGAGCCGCGTGCCGCTTACGACCGCGTCGGGTTGACGAGTTTCTTCGCTCATCGCGATGCCGAGAAGCTGATGATTGGGCGGATGGAGTGGTATCGCGAGCACGGCGTCGAGATTCATCTCGGCGACCGCGCGTGTGCGATGGATCGCGAGCAGAAAATCATTCGGTCGCAGAAGGGTGTCGAGATCAAGTACGACGTCGCGATCATGGCGACTGGTTCGTACCCGTTCGTGCCGCCGGTGCCGGGGTTCGACAAGCAAGGGGTGTTCGTTTACCGGACGATCGAAGACCTCAATCACATCATCGAGTACTCGAAGAAGTCGAAACGCTGTGCGGTCATCGGCGGCGGGTTGCTCGGCCTGGAAGCGGCAAAGGCGGCGTTCGATCTCGGTCTGAAAACGCACGTCATCGAGTTCGCACCGCGACTGATGCCTCGGCAGATCGACGATGCCGGCTCGCGGACGCTGGTCAAAAAGATCGAGTCGCTCGGCGTGAAGGTGCATCTCAACAAGTCGAGCAAAGAGGCTCACGGCAACGGCAAAATCGAGCGACTGGAATTCAACGACGGGGCGTCGCTCGATCTGGAAATGATCATCGTCTCGGCCGGCATCCGCCCGCGCGATGACCTCGCGAAGGAGAGCGACAGTCACGTCGGCCCGCGCGGCGGAATCACGGTCAACGATCAACTGCGGACCTCCGATCCCGACGTCTACGCGATCGGCGAGTGTGCGTTGCATCGCGGCATGATTTACGGACTGGTCGCTCCCGGCTACGAGATGGCGGAGATCGTTGCGGCGAATTTGTGCGGCGACGAAAGGCATTTCACGGGGACCGATCTCTCAACGAAGCTCAAGCTGATGGGCTGCGACGTTGCGTCGTTCGGCGACTACGAAGCTCCGCCCGAACGAGCGGTGCCGCTCGTCTTTGATGACTCGTTCGGCGGCGTCTACAAAAAGCTGATCTTCAGCCTCGACGGGACAAATCTGCTCGGCGGCGTGCTGGTCGGCGATGCGTCGGAGTACGGGACGTTTTCGATTCTCGCGAAAGGGACTCAGCCGCTGCCGTGCAAGCCGCACGAACTGCTGGTCGGCAAGACGGACGGCGCGGCGCTCGGCGGTGTTGAGGCGATGCCGGATGACGCACAGATTTGCTCGTGCAACAACGTCAGCAAGCAGGCGATCTGTCACGCGATCCGCGAAGGGGGCTGCGACTCGCTCGACGCGGTCAAGAAATGCACGCGAGCCGGAACCGGCTGCGGCGGCTGCATGCCGCTCGTGACCGACCTCTTCAAATTCGAGCTGAAGAAGGCGGGCAAGGTCGTCACGAACAATCTCTGCGAACATTTCTCGCTGTCGCGAACCGAGCTGTTCGCGGTCGTGAAAGTCAAAGAGTTGAAGTCGTTCGATGCCATCATCAAGCATTGCGGCAAGGGGTTTGGCTGTGAAATCTGTAAGCCGGCGGTCGCATCGATCCTGGCGAGCCTCTGGAACGAAGTCATCGTCGGCGACGAACACGCGACGTTGCAGGACACGAACGATCGGTTCCTCGCAAACATGCAGCGCGGCGGGCTGTACTCGGTCGTGCCGCGCGTTCCTGGTGGCGAGATCACGCCGGACAAAATGATCGCGATCGCTGAAGTCGCGAAGGACTACAGCCTT
>SYJG01000321.1 GCA_005798445.1 Planctomyces sp. | reverse complement strand
GTTGGCGTTGATCGTGTTGCTGAGGATGTCCGTGGCGGAGATCGTGCCGATCGAGTCGGCGGTGGAGGTCACGTCTCCCGACAGATCGTCCCCCGCGACCACTCCCCACACCGTGTTCTGCGCGGTGACGTTGCCGATGAGATCATCGCCCGCGGCCACTCGGCTGATGCCGCCCATCTGAGCGGTGACGTCGTCCAGGATGTCGTTGCCCGCTTCGACCGACCAGACATCGCCGAAGGCGTTGACCGTTTTGGCAATGTCTTGCCCCGCGTGAACCAGATAGATGGAGCCGTTGGACGCGACCACGTCATTCATGATCGAACCGTGGGGCGCGGTGACTTCGTAAACGTCTCCCTGCCCGGCGGTGACTCGGCCGAAGATCGAACCGTTTGCGGAATGGACGCGGCCCACCAGTCCGTTGGCACCGACGGTCCCCATGATGTTCCCCGTGGCTTGCACGGAGTAAATCGAACCGGTGGCTTGGACACCCCCCAGAATTGTGCCGTTCGCGGAGACGGAATGGATGTCGCTTCCAGCGATGCTCCCGGTGATGTTTCCGCCGGAGGAGACGCTCCCGATGCGGCCTCCGGTGGTCACGCTGTGGATCGAACTGCCAGAGACCGAGACGATGTCTCCGCTCGCGCTGACGGTGGCGACGCTTCCACCGGCGGTGATGCCGAGGATCCGTCCAATCCCGGACACGGAGCCGACGTTGCCACCGGCGGTGATGGCCAAATCCCCCACGCCAGTGACGCCGCTGACGTTGCCGCTCGTGTTCAGCGTCACGTGTCCGATGCCGCTGATGGCCGAGATATCGAGGCCACCGGCATCAAGATTCAAAGTCGCAGCGGGGCCGCTCCATTTGACCGAGCTACCCGCTGGGCCGCTCGCCGCCACGTAATACGCAGTGGGATCCACCTCCATGGGAATGATGTTGAGCTGTCCCCAGGCGGGATACGCCATCAATGCTCCGGTGCCGTTGGAGTACGTCGTACCGACCGAATAACCCAAGCCGAAGGCAACTTCGCCGGGCGACAAGATTTTCGGCTGGATCGTCAGCGTGGAACCGCCGGTGGTGCCATTGGCGTCCGTGGCAGTGTAAGAGACGTTGACCGGCGCGCTCCCCGTCATAAAGGCACCAATGTTCGGCGGCAGAAACGAATAAGACCCGTTCGAGTTCCCCGTGAAGCCCGGCGGCAGGGACGACCAAGTGACCTGCAACGGCAGTTCATCGGGATTGATGTCGTTGTCCAGCACGTTGCCCGTTGTCGGATCTTGCCAATGGTCACCCCAGTAGTTGACATCGGGGTAGGCTTCGATGAGCAGCCAGTGCTTCACGGAATGGTATGTGATCGATATTTTAATCTTCGCCGTGGACGATTCGAGCGCGTCGTCAGAAACCTTTAAGTCAAACTCATCAGCGACGAGAGCACCGACCAGGATGCCAGGCGCGGCATCGTATTTCCACTCCCAACTCGGATTTGTTCCCGGTCCGTTCGAAACGAGATACCATGTGAGGCTGCCCTTAGTCGGCGGAGTGACCACATCCACGGTCGTGGGATCTCCATCAGGATCGCTCCCAGCTCCGCCGACCATGAAATCTCCACTGGACACAGGCATGCCTCCCAAGGGGCCCGGACCCGAAGTCGGCGTCCCAGAAGTTCCCGGCCCGGACGGCGGCGCCCCGGTCGGCGCAAGACTAGGCGCGAACGTGGTGGCGGGATCGGGCCGGATGGCGATGTACCGGTTCCGAATCACGGGCTTCCGGTTGGTCGAAGAGATGGTCACATTCTCCGAGAGGCTGGCTCCAGTCCCATCGGTGAGTTGGTATTGAATCGTCGTCGTACCCGGAAACGGCGAAGCGGTCGTCGGCAACTGACCAGACAGCGTGGTCGCTTGATCCAGCACATCATTTTGGCCGAAGCCGGGCATCGAGCCGGTGAAGGGGCGTCCGTGCGGCGCGCGATAGATGCCGTCCGAGTACGAGACTGTGGCCAACTCCAACTGTGGTGCCACGGGAGGTGCTGGCGGCATAGTAAAAGAGGAACTCGTCACGCTCAGCACGACTCGCGTCTCTAGCGGCTCGATGCCACCGGGGGGCTGACGCCGCCCCGCTCGCCGAGTCTTCCTACCCCCCCCCAATTTGCCAGCACGGGGCGAGAGCAAACTCTGACAAAGACCACTCAGCCAAGCCGCGAACAACATGGTGAAATCTCCTGTTGAGTACGGGGGAAAGAGATCGCGAATCGTCAGGCGACAAATCCCAGGTCGTCGGTTCGAGAAACGGGTCGCGAGAATTCGCGAGGGACGACATGGATCGCCATTCGACGGCGGCAAGTTAGCCAGCGGACATGCGGTTGCAAGGCATTATGCGTGATTGGCCAGTAGTCGTTCATCAATAGTCCTATTGATAAACCGATGGCCAGTAATTCCGAAAGCATCAGGAAAAGCCGTGTCGCGATGGCTTCGCCGATCACAAAACGAGGCCAGAAATATTTTTGAGATTTTTCTTGTTCAGGTATCGCCAAGCCGCTCCGCTGGTTGAATTTGCAATCCAACGAAGCCCGCCTGCGTGAAAAGACGTGGCGTATTTGCACCATCCAAACGGCAAATCGTTCGAAACATGGATGGCGCGACGAACGGTCCAATCGCCAAGATTCGTGACGGCCCCCCCACGACTCTCACGCGGAGGAGCCGGGCATTTCCGCAATCTTGTCGGCGTACTCGGTGGGAATCGCGATCGACTCCAACGGTTCGCCACGCCGACAGACACAGCACACGGTTTTCAGTTTTCCATGAGCCAACCGAGTTTTGTCCCGCCAGAATTCGATCTCGTAGTTCAGCGACTTGAGTCCCTTTCGCACGACGTTCAGCCGGACCTCCAAGGAGTCCTCGAAATACGCCGGTGCCTGAAACGAACAGGAGGCCGAAACGCGCGGCCAACCGATCACCGATCCGTCCGATTGTGACTGCATGATGCTCAGCCCCAGTGATCGGAAGAAGGCGTGCTCCGCCTCCTCCATGTACCGGTAATAGTTCGCAAAGTGGATGATCCCCGCCATGTCAGTGTCGGCGAATTCCACGCGGCGAGTGGTGATGAACTGTGCGGTCATGCGGTTGATCGATTCGATGAATTCTGATGCGCGGACGTCAATGTCACTTGAGCGGTGCCGAGATTTCCAACAGGTCGACGGCTGGCTGACCGTCACAAAAAATCGTCGCGAGCCGGCCGAAGGTTTGACCATGCAGCGGCATTTGTAAGGCTTCGCTCAATCCCGGACCGGCGGTGATTCTCAAAATGGCTCCGAGATCAATTTGCAAAAAGACATTGTGCTGGATCAGGATTCGCCCCAGTGGAGTCTTCTCACACAAGATTTCCTCGCGGACTCGCTCCGAGACCGACTTCAGATCGAATTGCACGATACCGAACTGCACGATTTGCTCAGTCCCCTGCTTCAGCAACACGATCTTGCGGCAGTAGACGTTTCCGTCCAACCGCTTCGCCAAGACTCGGACTTCCACCGAAGATTTGTGGTACGACTCCATCGCCACGGTCATGTGATGATTGTGAGCGAGCAGCGATTTGTATGGCTCTGGCGTCATCACCGACGGCACATGCTCCGCGCGCTCGATCAGCGGCGAGACACTGGGGAACCGTTCGATCAATGATTTGAGTTCGTCGTGTGGATTCATGGCATCCTTGGGCCGCACGCGATTCGCAAGCCGTGCCGCTAGGTGTATCGCACTTGTCGATGTTGTGGCTCGAAGTACTCCGGCAGAAGACTATCGACTTGCAGCAAGCCCTTGCGAGTGAGTCGCACTTCATCGCCATCCACCTCCAGGTATCCAGCGGCTGCTTGGTTGCGGAGCGGCTCGGCGAATTCCGTCAGCACGTCCACGCCGAACTTTCGATGGAGGGTCGCAGCGTCGAGATGTCCTTCTTTCAGTTGCAGCACGAACTCACGGATCAACGACTGATGAGCCGTCGGCCGCAGCGCGCGGTTGATCGGCAGGCGTCCCTCTTCGAGGACGGCCTTTTGATAGTCTTCGATGCGGTCGAAGTTCTGGTAATGCACGCCTTGCAGATGACCAAACGCCGACACTCCCGCCGCCAGCAGGTCAGTGCCACGAAACAGATTGTCGCGGTAGACGAAACGATCGGTGTCGAGGCTCTTCACGAATTCGTTGCCACTGGAAATCTGATAGCCGTTGGACAGGAAACGATCCATCGCCTCGCTCACCCAGCGACGCTTCGTCGGCCAATCGGCCACCGGCGACGTGACGCCGTGCTCGCGCATCTCCTTCGAGATCAGCGTGTTGAACGGCAATTCCATTTGGTAGACGGTGATGTTGTCCGGTTGAAGTTTGAGAGCCTGCTCGATGCAGCGCTGCCAGTTCTCGTCGGTCTCGCCGATCATGCCGGCGATCAAGTCGATGTTGATCTGCGGGAATCCAACCTGTTGCAGCCAGTCGTAGGCTCGAAAGATTTCCGGTGAAAGATGTGCTCGACCGTTTTCTTCCAGGATCGCATCGTTGAAATTCTCGACACCGAGCGACACTCGCGTGACACCAATTTCCTTCAGCGTTTTGACTTTTTCCAAGTTCAGCGTGCCAGGTTCACACTCGAAGGTGACTTCCTCCGCGTGGTCCCACGAGATCGTCCGCCGCAGCGTGTCGCGCAGAAACAGCAACTGCTTGGAACTCAGATACGACGGCGTTCCGCCTCCGAAATACACAACTTGCAACTGTCGTCCGGTGACGGCCCGCTGCTGACCGAGCAACTCGATCTCGCGGCCAAGGGACTCGACATACTGCTCGATCGCCGATGCGTTCTGATTCGTGTAGACGCGGAAGTAACAGAATTTGCAACGCTTGCGGCAAAACGGAATGTGCAGATACAGCCCCAACGAAACATCGCGATTCGGCTCGGCGGCGAACGTCGAAAGGATTTCTGACACCAACTCCGACTGCCATTGTGAGAACGGCGGGTAGTTCGAGACGAAGTAGCTGCCGATTTCCGTGGAGCCGACCGATGGAGTGACCGTCGGAGTCGCCACGGGGAGTGTGGTCATCGGTGTCGTCGTCGAGGTTTCATTCATCAGAAGTTCCGTCGGCTTCGTTGGGATCGGCGCATCGTTCTCCAGCCATCGAGCCACGAAACGCTTTGCCAACCATAGCAGTTTCGCCGCGAGCCGAAAATTCTGGGAAAAATTGTTGCAGGTGAAATCACTCTGACTATCCTGAGACCAATCTACAAATCGAGCAGATGCCGGAATCAAAACGCTCGCGGAATCACAGCACTTCAAACGGCATCTTTTCCAACAACCATCTTGAGCGGTTGATCCTCCTCACGAGGTTTCTAATTCGACTGCGCACCTTCGAGCTGGAGTCCCGGCTTTAGCCGGTTGCGCTACCGCCTAAAGGCGGAACTCCAACGAACAAGTGCGTTGTTGAACTAACCTGTTTTTGGGTTCTGTTGTGAAAGGACGTCGCATGACTCTCTCTCGCCCTGGTCCGCCTCGTGACGCGTACGCGCGTTATTCCGCTCTGGAGTACCTGCTGATTGGTGATCTGCGCGATTTGCTCGAGGAGCCTCCGGATGACGAAACGCGCCGCTGGCTGCTGGCCGTCGTGGATGAGTTGCTGGATTTGCTGCCCAACGAATTCGAGTACGAAGACCAAGGGGGCTATTTCGCCGACGTCTGTGAGCAGAATCCCAATTGGTCGAGCATGATTGACCGCTTGCATCGCCAGCACGAAGGTCTGTACTCCAGTTTGCTCGAACTTCGGAATCGGATCTCCAACGAGCAGTGCTTCGATTTCATTGCGAGCGAGGTGAAGCCCAAGCTGTCTCATTGGATTGCCGCGGCACAACGCCATCGAGATCGCGAACAGCGACTGTTAGTTTCAGCCTTCGACACGACCTTTGGTGGCGAGGGCTGATCTGTTCGAGATCGGCCTCAGCGAAGATTCGCCGGAACACATTCCTGCCCGTTGTGCCAATGGACGCGATCTCGGCCGGCGTGTTTCGCCGCGTACAGAGCATCATCCGTACGCTGAATGAGTCCCTCTGCGATCTCCGGATTGAGCACCTCAGCCACTCCAAGGCTGACCGTCACCTGCGCGTCACTTTTTTTCAGGGAGACCGCGTGGCCAGCGACTGCCTGACGAACCCGTTCGGCAGCAACGGCGGCCTCCTGCAATTTCGACCCGGGGCAGATGACGGCGAATTCGTCGCCGCCGTAACGGCAGACGAAGTCCATCTCGCGCAACGTCGAGCATAACATCTGTGCGACCGTTCGCAGGGCGAGGTCTCCGGACAAATGGCCGTGGACATCGTTTAATGCCTTGAAGTGGTCGATGTCGATCATGATGAGCGAGAAGTGGATTCCTTGCCGTTGCCGTTGCGCAAACTGACGCCCCAGTTCCTCGTCGAAGGCTCGTCGATTCTTCAATCCGGTCAGCATGTCGGTACGAGCTTCGCTTGAAAATGTCCGCAGCGCTTGGCGGCCCCGAATTCGCCAAGCGACTCCGAACCCGATGACCAAGCAAATCAGTGACATCACAATCGTTGTCAACATGGCTCAGAGTGTCCCGACGACTGGTTGATCGTGGCAAGGTTCGCGTGACCGTTACAGCCGGAACCGCAATCTTGAGATTCTGTCGAGTCACTGCTCGCCATTCTTGTGGATCGACCTACCTTTTTGGCGAACGGTGCCGGGCCATGAAAAGCCCGACCACGGCTCGAAGCAACGATCGATTTTGGATCTTGCGGCTAGAGGCTCAAGGTTGAGTTTCAACACCGGTCGCAAGCTAACCCCTTTCGGACCAAGGACAGGACCATGTTGGTACTCAGCCGTAAAAAAGACGAGAAAATCATCATCGGTGACAACATCGCGATCATGATCGTGGACATCCAAGGGGACAAAGTCCGCCTGGGAATCGAAGCCCCTCGCGAGGTGAGCGTGCATCGCGAAGAGGTCTATCAAGCCATCCAAAAGAAGCAGACCGAACCGGCCGCCGTCAATTCTTGATGCCCGATTCGATCACCGCCGAGACTTCTCAACAGCCGCTTGAAGAGCGCGGCTGTTTTTGTTTCTCGGGCTCTCCGCCACTCCTGTTGAAAACGTTTTTTGAAGAGGACTCACGCAAAGACGCGAAGACGCAAAGTCTGGAAATTCATGGGATTCGTTCTCTTTGCGACTTCGCGTCTTTGCGTGAGACCTCCGGCAAATCAACACAACTGACGGAGAGCCCTTTCTCGATGGCAACGCTGGCGAATCGCCACCGTTACGGGATGACGTGATATTTGCCGCCGTTGTTCTGCGACAAACCCTGCATCACTTGTTCGGCCACCAGAATTTCACGCATCCGGAGATAGGTCGCCTCGCCCAGCTTGGTCATGGCCGCGCTCACCTTTTTCTGACGCATCAATTCCAGTCCGGCATGCTGTTTTTCGGTAAGCCAGTTCTCGAACACGAACGTGTGAATTGTCGTTCGAGACTGCTGAATGCCTTTGACGATGTCGTTTGCTGGACCGCTGAAACAACCGTCGGTCAAAAAATAAATGACGTCAGGCCGCATTCGCAGTGCCATCAGCAGTGCGGCCGTGGGGTCCGTGTCGCCCTTCGCCGGGACTTGCTCGACCCAGTCGAGATAGTATTGCTTGTTTTCCGGTGCCGCCGACACCATTCGCTCCGCCGGCATCGGGACCGCCTCGTGATTGAAAAAGAGGATGAAAAACTCCTGATCCGGCCGCAAGTGCGACAGCGAATTCATGAGTTCCATTTTCATCTTTCGGAACCGCGTCTTGGCGTCGCTATCGTGCGGGTGATTCATGCTCAGCGAGCTATCCAGCACATAGACGAACGACTTGCCCTCAGAGGCCATTCCAAAGAACGATTTTCCGTCGCCACCCTCGCGGCTATTGCCTTTTCCGTTGCCGATTCCTCGACCCTGACCACGCCCCATCCCTGAGCCACGCGGATTGGTGGGTGCTCCCACCGTGCGGCTGAGATCAGAATCGGCGGTGGTGTTCCAGTTCAAACTGGCGAGAGTCGTTTGAGAGGGAATGGGGACGTCGGGTTCTGGACTGTGATATTCCGGCAGGAAACCGCCCGTCGAGCCACCATCGACGGGAGACGGTGCCGCTGCCGATCCGCCGGCCGAAAAATCGACGAACTGCGTCGAAGTCTCTTCGGGAGCAACCCAGTCGGTCACCAAATTGATTTCGAGCGAGCGATTCTCGCTCGGCAACATCGATAGTGCGAAACAAGTCGCCAATGTCAAATGGAGCAACAACGACACCGCAAACGCGCGACTCGAAGGGCGATTCGCCCAATCTGGCAGTCGAACAGACCGACTCACCCAACGGCAACGAACTCGGCAATGGACGCCGATTCGCGTCAGTCGTTCCAGCGAACAGAATTCTTTGAGGACAGCAAGCACGGCGTGAGTTTCCGAGTCTGTTTCCATCCTGGCTGACGGATTGCCTGCATTGCGAGACGTGCGGGATACAAGTTAAACCGCACCAGCGATCGTTGCCAAAGGAAAAACTGACACAATCGGATGTGATCGCGCGCAGGCTCCGCACACTAACCCGAAGCGCCAGCGAGGGCGAATGCTTCACTGACTGCAAATTCTCGTGCTCTGGAGCGTCCGCCCTCACTGGCGCTTCGGGTTAGTCTGTCGGCACCCGGAACGGACCTGCCGCAAGCAACTCTGTGAATTCTCGGCCTCGCGACCGGCATCACGAGAAACTGCCGGCTTTGTCGGATTCGCAGCGAGTCGGACCTCAGGCCGATCCAGAAATCGCCTTCAAATCGGCACGCACCTCGGCATAGGTCTGATCGAACGCGAGTGCCGCTGGATCGGGCGTCACTCCCCAGCAAGCACACGCCGAGCGATACAACTCCGGCCACCAGTTGCGATGCTCCGTCAGCCCCTCGTCGAGGTATCGTTGCCACTGACTCAGGATCGTGGACCAGCAACGATCGCCGTAGCTCAATGCCGTGTTGAGATTGGAAAACACGGAGACGTACCACTCGCGACCGATCTGCGAGTGCAGCACCTCGTCCGCCCAATCGAAGTCTTGAATCAGCTTGGCCAGCGGAATGCCAGATTCGGTCGCGACTTCCCATTCAAACCGCTTGCCGTTGCGTGGCATCAAACCTTGCTCGATGAAGTACAGCACCGCGTGCCGATCGCGCGGTGTGAGCTGCGTGTTGAGATTCAGCGACCAGGTGAAGTTGATCGGAATGCTCGACCAGTCGATCCCTTGGCTGACGAAGCCCACCTCGCCGAGCATCGAGTGTCGAGCTTCATCCCACAGTTGCCGAGACATATCCCGGTAATACTTCCACGGTTTGCCTTTCGTCTGGTGAATGATGCTGGCCATCATCTCCGGCACGTCGATCTCGCGCAGCCGTTTGTAGAACAGCATCAGTACCTTGTCGCGTGGCGAGAATCGCTCGTCGTACAGAAACGCTTCCGGGTTCACGCCACCGTTGAATGAATCGTGAAACCGAGCGTCACGCTTCGGCACCGGATCAAACTCAAATGGTTTCGCGGAGTAAACCGGTTTCAATTCTCCCGGATTTTTCAAATCACAGCCGCGCAGTCGAGATGCGGCCGCCAAACACTTCCAAAGAAACTGCGGCCAGTCATTGACGTCTCGCGATGCTCCGCTGCGCTGCAAAGTCACAATCGTTTCGTTTCCGAACTCAACCATCTCTCGCAATTCGAGCAACGCAAAGCGAGCAATGCGCACACTGGGAGCGTCTACCAGTGGATTCGTGGTCTCAAGATATTGCTCGAACGACGAGACCAAGTCCGCGACCACGATGTCGTAGATTCCGTCGAGCAGCGTCAACGTCGTCGGAGCACACAGCACTTCATCACACAGCAGCTTCAGCGCCGGATGCGGCACCTCGTCCAATCCGAGCGGCGGCTCACGCATCTCCGACACGCGCGTGCGAATCGCCGTGGCGTGTTCGGCGCAGAGATAGGCGTGATAGCTGAACGCCGTCTTCAATTCGTACAACGGCTCGGACGTGATCCGAGCGGTGAAGATTTCGTGCAACCGCGATAACAGATAATGATTGTACTTCAGCCAATCGACGCACTCGGAGACCGACAATCCTGGCCTCTGAGCCGCCGCGAAATTGCACAGTCCCGCCAAAGGTGGAACAAGCGGTGTGGACTTGCTGGGACGCATGTTGGCCTCAATCGGAACGGACGACGTGAAAGGGATGAGCACAAAGTCCCCTTTGGGCTTTGGCTGTGGATGGTCGATGAGTAAAGTGTTTCCGTGATCGCCAAAATGCAATCCCTGGAGTTCGAGCCATGTTCAGCGTGCTTGGCCAATCTGGAAAATTATGCGATGGGGTCACTCGTCGTGAAGCGATGCGTGTCGGCGGGCTGTCGCTGTTCGCGGGAATGAGCCTACCGCGATTGCTGCATGCCGCGGAATCGAGCCCGTCGACGCGGCAAGGCACAGCCAAGTCGGTGATCCTGTTCAATCTGCTCGGTGGACCGAGCCAGCAGGACATGTTCGACATGAAGCCGGAGGCTCCTGTCGAAGTTCGCGGCGAATTCCAACCGATCAGCACGTCGCTCCCTGGCCTGCAAATCTGCGAGCACCTGCCAAACACTGCCCAGCTCATGCACAAGGCGTGTCTGATTCGCTCGGTGACGCACGGCTACAACGCTCACAACCCGCTCAACATTATGACCGGCTTCAGCGGCGGAAACTTCGCTCAGTTGCGGCCGGAACCGACTGATCCGCCTGACATCGGCGCTGTCTGTCAGTATCTCAAGATGGGGCCGCGCGACATGCCCGGGGCGGTCTGCATGCCCTGCTATCCCGGTTGGGGCGAGAGTTCGATGTATCCCGGCATCCGACGGCCGGGACCGTACGGCGGATTTCTCGGCAGCCAGTACGACCCGCTCTTCGCCGTCTGCGAACCGAAGTTTGATCGCGAGCCGAAGGTCGCGTTCTACGACCAAGTCATCCCGATGGGAGATCCGAAGTTGCCAACGCTTGATGAGTTGCCGGGGCTGTCCGTCAATCGTCTCGATCGCCGACGCTCGATGCTCGATCAACTCGACACGCAGTTCGAGACGACTCGACGTTCGGGAGCGATCGACCGTCTGAATCATTTCCAGCAGCGAGCGTTCGACATGTTGATCTCCAGCAAGACCCGCGACGCTTTCGATCTATCGCGTGAACCCGACTCGTTGCGCGATCGGTACGGTCGCAACATGAGCGGTTCGAGCCTGCTCGTCGCGCGGCGGCTCGTCGAAGCGGGCGTGCCGTTCATCAGCGTGCATGCAGAAATCTTTGGACGGTACGGTCACTCCTACGACATGCACGAGAACAACTTCAGCATGTTGAAGGACGCCAACCTGCCGATCCTTGATCGCGGTTATCCCGCGTTGATCGAAGACCTCGAATCACGCGGATTGCTCGACAGCACGCTGATCGTCGTGATGGGTGAGATGGGCCGTTCACCGAAGGTCAACGGCAAAGCTGGCCGCGATCACTGGCCGCAATGCGGCTTCAGTCTGCTGACCGGCGGTGGTGTGAGACCTGGCTGCGTTTTCGGTGAAACCGACAAACAAGCCGCGTATCCCATCAGCCATCCGGTCTCGCCCGGCGACATTGTCGCGACGATTTACCAACTGCTCGGCATCGACCCACACATGACAGTTCCCGATCCGCTCGGCCGTCCTGTCCATGTCGCTCACGGTGGTGAGCCGATTTGGGATGTGCTGGCGTAGTCACCGATTCCGGACCAGCGACAAGTCGATGCATTTCACAAAACGATTCTGGCTGAATTGCCTCGGAGCGTGCTTCCTCCTGTTGTGGCTCGGTAGTCAGGCAATGACGGTGGTTCCGGGAACGAGTGCCGTCTCAGAGCAGTGGGTGGCAGGTAACCTTTTCGCCTTCTTCGCCGGAATCACTTTTGCCGCGGCGTTGCGTACGAAGTGACACCTAATCCGACCGCGCACCTTCGAGCTGGAGTCCCGGCTTTAGACGGTTGCAACACCGCCTAAAGGCGGAACTCCAACTAAAAAGTGCGCTGGAATGCTAAATCCGCGACTGTCTTGCATCCGGCTTCGGCAGTACTCCGACGCGGTTGCCGGCGCGGAAGCAGGCCTTCACGTCGAGACGGCGATTCGCGATTTCGGTGAAGCCTTCGGAATCGGTCAACGGATTCTCGCACTCGACAACATCCAGTACGGTGATGTCGGCACAAGCTCCTGGCTTCAGCGTGCCAATCTCGTCCGACATGCCAAGCCACTTGGCGCAGGTCGCGGTCGAGCGACGGATCACGTCCGGCAAGCTCATGCCGACATGCAAAAACTTTTCGAGCGTCGTGACGAGATCGAACACCGGGCCATTCGTGTTGTACGAGTGCAGATCGCTGCCGAGGAAGTCGGGATCAAAACCTTGATCGAGCATCGGACGAACCACTCGCCACGCAAAACTACCCCAGCCGTGGCCGACATCGAACTGAATTCCCTCACGCTGCTTTTCTCGAACGATCGGCCAGAGCTGTGTGGCGGAGTCTACGAGCTTGCAGTTCTTGTCGTGGAAGCAATGAGTCAGCACGTCGCCCGGCCGCAGCGTTTCCAAAATGTGTTGAATTGTCAGCGTCGAGTTCGCGGGATGAACGACCAGCGGCAGCTTCGTTTCATCCGCCGCCTGTCGAGCCAGTCGCAAGCCTTCGGCCTCGTTGAGTCCACCGCGCGAGATGTCCGCCATGCAGCGGACCTTGATGCCGGCCACGCAGTCGCGGTGCTTCTCGACCGCTTCGACGCAGCCTTCGACGTCGCAGTACGCAATGTCCCACAACTCGCCGAGCGCTGGTTTCGTGTCGTTGCTGCTGATCAGCCCTTGCCCGGCAATCAGCATCAGCGCCTTGACGCGAGTCTTCGCCGCATCGATCACAAATCGCCGAAAGCCGTCGAAGATCAACCCACCCGCCGTGCCGAAATCCAGGACCGTCGTCACTCCGCGGGCCAAACAGGTTTCGTCGGGATCGACTCCAAAGTTGCTGACTCCGGGAAAGACGTGAACGTGAAAGTCGATCAATCCCGGAACAACCAGCAAGCCGCTGCAATCGAGCGTTTGGTGAGCCACCACTGGCACGTTGGGATCGAGGATCGCCGCCACTCGGCCCCCTTGAAGTGCGACGTTGCGGCGATCATTCAGTCCGACAGCCGGATCAATCACGGTGCCGTTGGTCAGCACGAAGTCGTACATGGTGAGTCCTCGAAGAGTAGGGGCGGAGCATGATGAGCGGTGACGATCCGGCGAACAACCGTTATCGTCGCGACGTGGGGCAGGTTTTCAACCTGCCCGTCTGAAATCACAGGCCGAGCACGTTGAAAACGTGCTCCACGAAAGATGGTTCATGGAAATCCTGCCGGCGATTGATTTGCGAGACGGAAAGTGTGTCCGACTGCGACAGGGGGACTACGCTCAAGAAACGATCTTCGGCGACGACCCGACCGAGATGGCTCGACGTTGGGCAGCCGAGGGGACACGCTGGCTGCATCTCGTCGATCTGGACGGTGCGAAAGCGGGGCGGCCGGTGAATCACGAAGTCGTCCGCCGCATCGTGCAGGCGACCGGTGTGAAGTGCGAACTTGGCGGCGGCATCCGTGACGAAGCGGCGATCCGGCTGATGCTCGACGACGTCGGCGTCGAGCGAGTCATCCTCGGCACGCAAGCGCTCAAGCAGCCGGACTGGTTTCGCGAGATGGCAATGCGTTGGCCGGGACGATTGGTCCTCGGCATCGACGCTCGCGACGGAATGGTTGCGACGGAAGGTTGGCTGGACGTCTCGAAGACCTCGGCGATCGAGTTGGCGAAGTCGTACACGGACCTCGACCTTGCGGCGGTCGTCTACACGAACATCGCCAACGACGGCATGATGCAGGGCGTGGATGAAGGGACGATCCGCGACATGATCGCGCTGACGGAACTGGGACTGCCGGTCATTGCGTCTGGCGGCGTAACGACGTTGAATGACGTCCAACGGTTGGCCGACGTCAGCCGCGAACATCCGAAACTGATCGGAGCGATCATCGGCCGAGCAATTTACGAAGGCACGATTCGTGTGGCGGACGCACTCAAGCTGATCGGCCGAACGCCGACGGCCGACAGCCGTTCGCCGTGATCCCGTTTTTCGTCGTCTCAAAAACGGTATTACGGCGAACGGCTTTCGGCCATCAGCCATCGGCCGGACAGGAGCAATCTCATGCAATCGGGAGTCTCACGACGTCAGTTTGTGTCGGCGGTCGCGGCGATCGGATTGGGAGCGTCGTTGGCCGCAGGCGACAAATCGCCATTGAAGCCGCTCGACGATTTGATGACCGGTTTCCTTGAAAAACACAAGTTGCCCGGAGCCTCTCTGGCGGTCGGGCGTGGTGGACGCGTTCTGTATGCTCGCGGGTTTGGCTGGGCGGACGTCGAAGCGAAAAAGCCAGTGCAGCCGGACAGCTTGTTTCGGTTAGCGAGCATCTCGAAGTCGATCACTGGAATCGCCGTCATGCGAGCGGTTGAGGAAGGGCGACTGTCGCTGGACGACAAAATTCTGCAGTGGCTCGGTGAATTGGTGCCGGCCGAAATCCCGGACGCTCGTTGGCGAGGCATCACGCTGCGTCACTTGCTGCAACACACCGGCGGTTGGGATCGTGACAAGAGTTTCGATCCCATGTTTCGCGCGGTGCAGTTCGCAGCGGAGTTGGGAGTCAATCCGCCGGCGAAACCGGAGCACATCATTCGAGTCATGCTGAAAAAGCCGCTCGACTTCGCGCCCGGCGAGCGATACGCGTACTCAAACTTTGGCTACTGCTTGCTGGGACGAGCGCTCGAACAGCTCGACGGCGTGAATTACTTCGAGAGCGTGCGGCAGCGAGTGCTCGGTCCGCTCGGCCTGCGGCGGTTGAGTTTGGGACGGACGTTGAAGGAGTTCGCTCACCGTGACGAGGTGACGTACTACGGCCTTGCGGACGCGAAGGGGACAAGCGTGTTCACCCCGAACGTCGGCCAACAGGTACCGCTGCCATACGGAGCATGGCATTTGGAGGCGATGGACGCTCACGGAGGTTGGATTGGCAGCGCTTCGGACTTGGTGCGGCTGGCGTTGTCACTCGATCCGAAATGGAAGATGCCGCTGTTGTCGGCCGACGGCTTGAAAACGATGTGGGCGCGTCCGAGCGGTGCGGCGGGCCACGAACCGGATGGCCAACCGAAAGAAGTGCATTACGGGCTGGGTTGGATGGTTCGCACTCTGCCGTCGGGAGACAAGATCAACGTCTGGCACACCGGCTCGCTCGATGGAACGTCAACCATGTTCGCCCGCCGTCACGACGGTTTCTGCTGGGCCGTGCTGTTCAATAGCCGTACTGGCTTCAACCCGGAGACGATGAAACACGACGTCGTGCCGTCGAAGGAGATCGACCGCGAGATTCATCAGGCGGTCGATGCGGTTCGCGAGTGGCCAGCGTGAGTCGCGAAGAGTACGACGAATTGAAGGAGACGACGAATGGACTGGCTCTCCATTCGTCGTCTCCTTCAATTCGTCGTACTCTGTCTGATTTCATCGACCGTCTCGCTCAAGCGAACCGGCAACAGTTGCTCGGCGTTTTGAGCCGCCGCTGCGATGCCGGCGCGAATTGCGAAGGGCATGTCCGCGCCCCGTTGCAGTCCCCACGCGAGTCCGGCCGTGAAGCAGTCGCCGCAACCAATTGGGTTCACGACGTTCACATGCGGCGGCTGAAAGCGGAGTCGCTCTTCGGCTCGCGACGCGAAGACTTCGCTTCCGCCATTGGTGACGACAACCCATTCCGCACCGCGAGTGTTGATCTCTGACATGGCCTGCCAGACCTCGTCTTCCGAACCGAGTTCTCGGCGAACGGTGAGGCCGAGTTCCTCACGGTTGGGTTTCACGACCAGCGGCCGATGCGGCAGAGCGGCCAACAACTCCTCACCCCGAACGTCGAGAATCGCCGGGGCTTGAACGCGGCTCAGCAACGTGGCGTAAAAACCTTTCGGTGTCTCGGTCGGCAAGGAGCCGGTGAGGATCAGCAGTTCGACTTCCGCCTGAGCTGCCTCGTCGGCGAATGCGGACTCGAAGGCGATCCGTTCGGATTCGCTCGCGGGTGCGGAGTTCTCGACGATTTCGGTCGTCTGTCCCGACTCGCGGTCGAGCAGTGTCGTGCAGACTCGCTGCGGTGCGTTCGATTCGATCCAGCGAACATCGACCCCAAGATCGGCCATGTCGCGCCGAATGGCCGCGCCCGCAGTGTCACTGCCGACCAAGGACAACGTGCGGACGCTCGCACCCATTTGCGTCAGGGCGAGGCCGACGTTGAGCACCTTGCCTGAGGCGCACCAATGCACTTCGCGAGCGCGATTGACCTCACCGACTCGCAGTCGGTCGAGCACGGTGATCTGTTGCCACGCGGGTGTCAGGCCAGCGACGAGGATCATGATTGAGGGGCGATGGTTGAGGGGTGAGGGGCGAGGGAAGCGAAAGAGTTCCCGACGTGGTCGCAGACGAGTTGGAACGCGGCGAGTTCGTTCGGGCCGGCAGTCTTGTCGATCGGGCTGCGAAGTGCCGCGAGTTGCCGTTCGATCTCGTCGCGTGGCAGCAGGTGCAGTCGCGTGGCGAGGATTGCGGCTTCGAGGACCGCGTGCTTTGCGCGGTTGAAGCCGAAGAAGTCTCGCAGGCGACCGACATGGACGACTCGGGCGCGGATGTCGGTGCGGTCATGTGTCGTGTCGAGTGATTCGATTTCGAATTCGTACCAGCGGCAGGCGGAAGTCAGGACTCGGCCGGTGACCTTCTCGGCGGCGAAAGTTTCCGGGATCGAGTCGAGTTTCCCGATCGCGGCCTTCGCCAGCAGCAGAACGTCATCGACAACGTGGAAAACTCCGTGTGGTCGCTGCTGCAAGTTTCGGAAAGTTTGCGACGTCTGGAACGGCCGCAGGTGCAACCACGTCAGCGACTCATCTACGATTGGCCCCATCGGGGCGACGTTGAGTTCGCCGGTGGCGTTCAAGCTGGTGACGATGCCTTCGAGAATCATGGCTGGATCGTAGAGCGGGTCGGCTGGGAATTCATCGGTTCTGAACAAGAAGTGTCTTTTGCTTGATCAAATCCCCCTCGCCTCGTTGGTCACATTTTGGCTAACGTCCCGCACCTTGAGGTTGGGGAGATTGTGCGCCTCGACCGAACTCGTTGAATCTGTCCCATTGCGAGCGGCCAAGGATGGCCTCCGTTCCGGCAATCAAGCCAACCGACACGCTGGTACATCAGCTCGGCCGAGCGATCGTGGAAACGATCAGCGACGTCGGCGACCTTGTGTTATTTGGCGGACAGATCGTGCGGCAGATTTTTGCGGGGCTGCCCCGAAGTGGCGTCGTCACGCAGTCATTTTACGAAGTCGGTGTCCGTAGCATTCCGGTCGTGGCGGTGACGGGGCTCTTCATTGGCATGGTCTTGGCCGTGCAGGCGTATGACCAGTTTCATTTCCTGCACATGGAGTCGAAACTCGGGGCGGCAATCAACGCGTCGCTGGTACGCGAACTGGGACCAACACTCGCAGCCACCATGCTTGCCGGACGTGTCGGGTCGGCGATGGCCGCGGAACTCGGGACGATGCGCGTCACCGAACAAATCGACGCACTGAGAGCACTTGGTGCGAACCCGATTCAATATCTCGTCGTCCCCCGTTTTCTCGCCTGCTTTTTGCTAATCCCGTTGCTGACGGCGATCGCCGACGCGGTTGGAATCTTCGGCGGCTGGGCCATCGGCACGCAGGTTTTGAAGATCGACAGCTTTTATTGGTGGCTGCACTCGAAGCAATTCATCGCGATCTACGACGTGGAGTGCGGATTGATGAAGAGCTTCTTCTACGGCGGAGCGATCGCTCTGGTCTCGTGTTATCAGGGCTTTCATTGCGGGGCCGGTGCCGAAGGTGTCGGCCAAGCCTCGACTCGCTCATTCGTCTGGTCATTCGTGGCAATTCTCATTCTGGATTTCTTCCTGGGCGTCTTCCAGTCCTGGCTGTACTACTTTTTGTGGCCCGATCCCGTCTCGTTGTTTTGATCACAATGGCCAATGACTTCGCACAACTTGACTTCGCTTCGCTCACACTCGACGGGCCCGTGATCGAGCTGCGCCGATTGTCACGCTCATTCGGATCGCATCCGGTTTTGCAAGACATTTCACTGTCGGTGCATCGAGGTGAAACGCTGGCGGTGATCGGCGAGTCCGGCTGCGGCAAGAGTGTCCTGTTGAAGCTGATCATCGGCATGCTCGAACCAACCGACGGCGACGTGAACTGGTTTGGAACATCGCTCACGCAGCGCCGCGAGTCGGAGATTCACCGAGATCGGCTGCGCTTCGGATACCTGTTTCAAAGTGCCGCCCTGTTCGACAGCTTGACCGTGTTTGAGAACATCGCGTTCGGACTGCGACAGAACACCGGCATGACCGAATCGCAGATCACGCAAGTCGTTCACGATCGGCTCAAGGATGTCGGGTTGACGCTCACCGCGGCCAGCAAGAAACCGGCGGAGCTGTCCGGCGGGATGAAGAAGCGAGTCGGATTGGCTCGCGCGCTGGCGCTCAATCCGGAGATCGTCCTGTACGACGAGCCGACCACCGGACTCGACCCGATCATGACGGACGTCATCAACGAACTGATCCTGCGAACTCGCGAGCGACAGCCGGTCACCAGCATCGTTGTCACTCACGAGATGTCCACCGTTCGCAAAGTGGCCGATCGCGTCGTGATGTTGTACCCGTTAAGCCGGCTGCGGCCGGAGGAGTCTCAAATCATCTTTGCCGGCACCACTGACGAAGCGTTCTCGACCACTGATTCGCGAGTTTCCCAATTCGTCCACGGCCAAGCCCGCGAACGACTCATGGAACTCGCAGCCGCATGAAAGAGGGGCTAGTGGCGAGGGGCGAGGGGTTAGTTTTGAAACTCCCACGCCCCGC
>SYJG01000320.1 GCA_005798445.1 Planctomyces sp. | reverse complement strand
CTGACGACCGCCCATGCTCTGGCCGTTCAATCCTCTCGCAGGTAAGACCATCAACCGGAGAGCCGGATGCGGGAAACCCGCCCGTCCGGTTCGGAGGGAGGGGCGACTGAACTCAATCAGTCGTTCCTACCCCTATCGTTGCGAGGGCTACTTCGATCCGAGTTCATGCACCATCTCGACGAGCGCCTTCGCGTGTTCTGGCGGGACATCGGGGGTGACGCCGTGGCCGAGGTTGAAGATGTGGCCGGGGCGGTGCTCGGCGGCGGCGAGGACTTCCAAGGCTCGGCGACGGATTGTGGGGATGTTGGTCAGCAGCGTTATCGGATCGAGGTTGCCTTGCACGGCGACATCGTGGCCGACAGTTTTCCAGCCGTCGCGCAGATCGACTCGCCAATCGAGACCGATCACATCGCCGCCTCCTTCGCGAAGCAACGGCAGCAGCGCGGGGTTGCCGGTCGCGAAGTTGATGACCGGGGCCGCGTGCTTCACTCCGTCGATGACGGCTTTCGTGTGCGGCAGGACGTATTCGCGATAGTCACTGGGCGAGAGGCAACCGGCCCAACTGTCGAAGAGCTGGATCGCCTGGCAACCCGCCTCGACTTGCGCGAGGATGTATTTCACAAGGCTGTGCGTCAGGCAATTCATCAGTGCGGTCCAGGCTCCGCTGTCGGAATACATCAACCGTTTGACGTGCGTGTAATTCTTCGAGCCGCCTCCTTCGATGGCATACGACGCGAGCGTAAACGGTGCTCCGGCGAAGCCGAGCAACGGGATGTCGGCCGGCAAGTCGCGGCGGATCAGTCGCACGGCGTCAAACACATAGCCCAAGGAATTCACGTCCTCAAGACGTTGCAACGAATCGATTCCAGCGGCGTCTCGGACGGGATTGTGGATGACCGGTCCTTCCCCCTCGGTGTATTCCAGTTTCAACCCGATCGGTTCGAGGATTGGCAGCAGGTCGGCGAACAGGATCGCGGCATCGACGCCAAGCACTCGTTGAGCGGTGAGCGTGACCTCGGCGGCCAGATCGGGGCGTTTGCAGAGTTCCATGAACGACACGCGACGGCGGACGGCCATGTATTCTGGCAGATAGCGGCCGGCCTGTCGCATGATCCAGATGGGAGTCGTGTCAGTTGGCTCACGGCGAACGGCTTTCAAGAAACGACAGTTGTGCAGGACGTCGGACAAAATCAGGCTCCTCAAAGTGAAGGCGGATTGTAGTGGCTGCCGTCCGATTTGTAGCGAGGACGCCGCCCTCCTGTTGGAACGGCCTCCGGGCCCCTGCACCGTATTGATCAACGCAGGGGATGGCATCGACACGGTGCGGCACCCTGCGCAATTGCCTCACGGCGTGGGTGGACACGGCGACGACTATCGGAATCTGACCATCCAAGACATCGAGGCCTCCGCGACTCCGCTCAGGCTGAACCTCGACGGCGGAATCGGCACCGATTCTGCCACCGTCTCATCCGACATCGACGCCAGCGTCTGGACGATGTGACGGTGATGGGCAAATCTGATAATTTCGATGCCATGTCGTCCAGAACGCGGGTTCCAATCCCCTCGACGTTGTTGGCGATCGCGGCTAGAAGCGGTTGTAGAACCTAGCACGACGCGCGAACGAGTGGCCAAAATGTCGGGCAAGCAATCACTCGCTGGCACGTCGTGCTGGTTTTGAAACAACCGCGATGGTTCGGCCAAGAACGACTCGCAAACGCTGCTCTGGATGTTGACTCAACAAGTCATCCGCCGGTGCGGCGAGGGACCCGACGATTGCGTTTTCGTCGATCGCTCGTCCCCCGCGATGGTCAAGTATCGACTCGTCTCGGATCACAACCGTGAGTTCGGAGCCACGCTGCATCTGGAGTGGGAAGAGTTCGAGTGATCGTGCGAAAATGGCGGGCATCTGGCGAGCGGTTGGGCGTCAGCCCACCAAGTTTCGCAATGCGAGCCGTACGCAGTAGCCTCGGTGGGCTGACGCCCAGCCGCTCGCCGTTTCCGCTCGCCGTTTCCACACGCGGATAGCCGCAACTTTGTGAGAGCGTGTTCCCTGATTGAGACGGCTGACGTTTCTCCGGTTGAGCACTTCGCTGAGTCACTTCTCGTTTGGACGACGGCTCGCAGTGCTTTGTCTCGTCTCGACTCATTTCGCAAACTGGAGCTTGATCATGGTGATGTTCTCGCACGCGTCGTCATTCGCTCGGTCGTGGTGGAATCGATCTCGGAAAGCTCGGCGGCGGGATTGGCGAGACCTTCGGGTTGAGGCGTTGGAGGTGCGGGTCGTGATGTCGGCATCGCACACGAATCCGGCAATGATTTCGGAGCATTTGGCCGTGTTTGGAAGTCGCGATGCGGCGACGGGGATTGTGACGGGTGGGTTGGTTCCGAATTCAGAGGTCAACAATTTCTCGGTCGCGAGCGGCGAGTGGGACGATCCGGCGACTTGGTCGGACGGTGTGCCGGATGATGAGGACAACGTGCTGATCTCGACGGGGACGGTGGTCACGATCGACAGCGATGCGTCGGTCAGTCCGACCGATCCGCGAGTCGCCTTGCGGACGGTGCGCGTCGATGGGGAACTGGAGTTCGATCCGCACGCCAACACGAAGCTGCTGGTGGACACGATCGTCGTGCAAGGAAGCGGAGTGTTCGAGATGGGGACTGAGGCCGAGCCGATTGATTCGACGCACCGAGCTCGCGTGATCTTCGCGGATCGAAAGATCGGCCTCAGCCCCGCCGAGCAAGCGGACTTTGATCACGAGCAGTTCCATTGGGACCCGCTGCAATTCAGCCACGGGCTGTTGTCGCACGGCAGCGTGAGCATTCATGGGGCGCACGTCACCAGTTTCGTTTCGGGTCAGAAGCCGCTCAATGTCGCCGGGAGCAAGACGTTTGATCTTGGCCTGCCGGTGCCGGCTGATTGGAAGGTTGGCGACCGGCTCATCATTTCCGGCAACACGGGCACCAACGCGGCCGGCGTCAATCAGGACGACGAAGTGCAGATCGCCGGAATCAACGGGAACGTCATCACGTTGAGCGCGCCGCTCAAGTACAATCACGCCAAAAATTCCAGCTACGTCGCCGACATGAACCGCAACGCGACGTTCGAGTCCGAAACGCCGGGCATCATCGCGCGGCGCGGGCATATCATGTTCATGCACAGCGACCATGTGGAGGTCGAGTCGGCGGGCTTCTACGGACTCGGTCGCACCGACAAGCGGACGGTGATCGACGACGTCGTGTTGTCGGAGGACCTCGACGATCCGGGGCACATCACGGCCGATGTGTTGCTGGCGGACATCAATCCGTCTGATCCGTAGCTGGGGCATCGAGTGCTCGTGCCGGTTGTCGATGCGGCAGGGAATCCGGTCATTGACCAGACGACCGGTCAGCCGAAATTGCAGATCGGCCGCACCGGCCTGAATCCGCGAGGCCGGTATGCGGTCCACTTCCATCGTACGGGCACGCATTACGAAGACGAGCCGGCCACGATCGACAACAGCGTCGTCGTCGATAGCCCAGGCTGGGGCATCGTCAATCACAGCAGCTATGTGAACGTGACCGACAACGTCGTCTTCAACGCCGTCGGAGCCGCGTTCGTCACCGAGACTGGCGACGAGATCGGCAGCTTCGATCACAACCTTGCGATGCACTCACTCGGTTCGGGCCAATTCATCAAGTCACGCGAACTCGTGCAGGACTTCGGTCATCAAGGGGACGGCTTCTGGCTGCAAGGAGGCAACGTCTCGATCGCCAACAACGTCGTCACCGGCATGAGGCACTCCGGCTTTGTATTCTTCCCGACGGGGCTGAATCAAAAAGGGATCGGCGTGACGCAGATTTCCGGCGAGGGCGCTGCGTCATCTCAAATGCAATTTGAGGTTGCAGATTATTTGAGGAAGACTTCGTTGGGGGTTCTGTAGCCGAGGCAGCGGCGCGGGCGGTTATTCAGAAGATTTGCGACGCGTTCTAGCTCGGCCCAGGTGACG
>SYJG01000319.1 GCA_005798445.1 Planctomyces sp. | reverse complement strand
TGTAGGGTGGGTCGAGTCATCGAGACCCACCACGAATTGCGGCTTTTGGTGGGTCTCGATGACTCGACCCACCCTACGATTGAAAAACTCGCCAGCTAAAAATCGTCGAAACTCACCGGGGTTCGAGCATCCAAAGCAACCGGCCCTGGCCAACTTCAATCGTGCGATCGAACTCCAGGCACGCACTGGTTCCTGGCGAGAACGACACTCGCCCGCTCCCCATCAGGAGAGCCGTCAGCGAACTCATGATCGGCTCGTGGCCAACGATCGCTGTCACTTCAGCCGTGAGTTGTGCAAGCATCGGCAGGACGTTCTGACAACCACTGCCTAGCGCCAACCACGGCGCGATGTCGAGTGCATGAGCCGGCAATCCACCCGCTGCCGCCAGGATGCTCGCGGTTTCGGTCGTGCGTCGCGCTGGGCTGTGAAAGATGAATCCGGGAGTCGCTCCGTTGCCAACGATATTCTGAGCCACCCGATGGAACTCGGATCGCCCTTCGTCGGTCAGCGGGCGTTCGGCGTCCGGCAAATGATGACTCGCCGCCGCGCGGGCATGTCGGATCAGCAGCAATCGCATCGCAGCTCTTTCCAAAAACGAAGAGCGGCCGAGTGGCCGCTCTTCTTGAATGATCTCTTGGCTCCGTCTATCTACGGTTGTCGAACAGATTCGGTTTCGATCGTCAGGTCCAACTTTCCGGGAAACGCCATGCCGTTGATCTCGAGATCGAGGACTCCCTGTATTCGCACCTTGCTTTTCGAGGAATGCCACTCGCCCGCCTCACGGTCGAAGAGCATCGTCTCGCTGGTTTCGGTCGGCTTCACTTCGCACTTGGTGAGTTTCACCATGGGATTATTCGCGATGGTCAACGACACGGCGGTCACCTTGGCTTCGATCTTGTCTAGCTTCTTGCCCCCCTCTTGGACTTCGCCGATGTATTTGTAGTCGGTCGTAAACGCCATGGATTGACCGGCACCGAGCGGCAGGTCGGAATCCCTCGTCCAGGTTGCGCCCGGCTTGACCGCATCGCTCGGCAAGGTCTCAAACTCTTGATTCGAAGTTTTCTTGATTCGTTCCGGGTCGAACTCTCCGCGAAACTCTTCGGGAATTCCGTCGGCCGCCTGATCAACTCCCTCCACCGCGACCACCTTTCCGGACTGATCGCGGACGAGAACTGGCTTCAACTTGGTCGCGGTTCGCATGATGTTCAAGATCGGTTCGAGCAGCGGATTGGCCGCCTTCTTGTTGGGGTCATCCGAATCGAACGTCACCTCCATCCCAGCGATCTTGAGATTCACCGACAGCTTGTCGGTTTTTTTCTCGATTCGAATTTTGCCGTCCGCGTCGCGTTTGCCCGCTTGATCCGTCGAAATCGCGAAGCGTTCGGATTCTGTTTCCTGAGCCATGCCGGCGAGGGTCAGCGTCTGCTTGATCTTCATCGTCGTGTGAGTGACGGTCTTTCGACCCTCCAAGAATTTATGCTCCAACTTCACTTGAGCCTGAACCGGCACGGCCCAACCCGACGCCAGCAGCGACAACGACAACACGCTTCCGAAACGAAAACCTCGAACGATGTGTGACAACATGACGTGCATCCTCACAGAAAATTTGGCCGGACAGACTCCACCGCGACAAGCGGTCGAGTCCATTGGCCATGAGCCATTCGTATTGAACCGATTTTCTGAGCTGCTCGCCATCGAGCAACGGTCAGGCTGATTCGGCCACACAGTCGAAATCTTGAGCGGCAGGCCGTTATTCTGCGGTCATGTCCCATGAAACCGACTACCAGCGTCGTGTGACCGAGATCGGTCCAACGCGGTTCCTGCCGACCACCGCCATCGAGATCGTCCGCGAAGTCACGCTCACCGAGCCGCCGTGCCATGCCGTTTTCGATTTCGACGGCACGCTCAGTCTCGTCCGCGAAGGCTGGCCGGAAGTGATGGTGCCTCTGATGGTCGAGGTGCTCCGAGCGACCGGCACATCTGAGTCAGATGCCGAACTGGCAAAGCTGAGCCTCGACTTCATCATGCAGCTCAACGGCAAGCAGACGATCTATCAGATGATGCGTTTGGCCGAGGAAGTCCAGCAACGAGGCGGCTCGCCGGACGACCCGTTGGTTTACAAACAGCGCTATCACGATCGGCTGCTGATGCGGATCAATCATCGCCGAGAAGGACTCCGAACCGGTCGTGTCGCGGCCGAGGAGTGTCTCGTTCCCGGTTCGGTCGATTTGCTGCGCGAACTGCAATCGCGCGGCGTCGCGCTGTACCTCGCCAGCGGTACCGATGAGGTCTACGTTCGCGAAGAGTGCGACCTCCTCGGACTGACGCCGTTTTTTGGGCAGCACATTTACGGTGCTCGCGATGACTTTCAAAACTTCTCGAAGCAGATGGTCATCGAACGCATCCTGCGCGAGAACAACGCGGCCGGTTCACGGTTGCTCGGCTTCGGTGACGGATACGTCGAAATCGACAACATCAAAACTGCCGGCGGCACCGCGATCGCCGTCGCCAGCGATGAGAAGGACAAGAGCGGTCGCCCCGATCCGTGGAAACGGGACCGCTTGATCGGCGTCGGAGCGGATGTCGTCGTACCCGATTACCGCCACGGGGTCGAGTTGCTCGATTACCTCTGGCCCGACTTCGCATGAGGCAGTTGTCCGTCGTAGCCACGTTCGCCAGAACGTGGGCAATCCGACGCAACGCCCACGTTCTGGCGAACGTGGCTACTTGGTCGGCAGATGTCGATGCAGGTAGTCGGTCATGGTTTGGTAGAGGTGTCGCGTGGTGTTCGTTCCTTCGGAGATCGCGTGGCTGCGGTTGGGGTAGGCCATCAGCGAGAACGGTTTGTTGTGGGCGATCAGTTCGTTCATGAGCAGCTCGACACCTTGGTAGTGGCAGTTGTCGTCGCCGGTGCCGTGGATGAGTAGCAGGTTGCCTTTGAGATTCTTCGCGTGCGTGATCGGTGAGCCGCGCGTGTAGCCGTCGGCGTTGTCGGTCGGCAGGCCCATGTAGCGCTCTTGGTAGATCGTGTCGTACAGCTTTTGGTTCGGGACCGGGGCGACGGAGATGCCGGTGCGGTACAGGTCGGGGAACTGGAACATCGCGTTGAGCGTTGATGAGCCGCCGCCGCTCCAGCCCCAGATGCCGATGCGGGCGGGATCGAGTTGCGGCATTCGTTTGAGCAGCTCGCGCGCGGCGGCGGCTTGTTCGGTCGGATGCAGGATGCCGATCTGTCGGTAGATGATCTTGCGGAACTCGCGGCCGCGCGGGGACATCGTGCCGCGATTGTCCACGCTCGCCACGACGTAGCCTTGCTGAGCCAACAACCAATGCCACATCCCGCGCTTGCCGACCCAGGCATCGCGAACCGTCTGTCCGTGAGCTTCGCCGTAGACGTGGATCAGCAGCGGATATTTTTTCTCCCCCTTCTCGTCGAAGCCGGGAGGCTTCAAGCACCACGCATCCAGCTCAACGCCGTTGCCGATGTCTAGCCGCAGGAACTCGGCGGTCGGCTTCTGGAGTTCGTTCAGCTTCACACAGAGCTTCGCATTGGCCGCGAGCACTCGCACCGTCTTGTGATCCGGCAACGAAATGAGCTTCACGACCGGCCGGTGCATGAACGACGAGAACGTGTGGATCGCGAACTTCGCGTCCGGCGAGATATTGTAAGTGTGCCAGCCCGACTGATCGGCGGGGGTCACTCGCTCGGCCTTCTCGGCGTCGAGCGCCGCTCGGTAGAGGTATCGCTGCGTCGCGTTGTTGGGCGATGCGGAGAAGTAGATCTCGCTCGCCGTCTCGTCGATGGCGTCGAAGCCGATCATATCGTATTGGTCGGCAGAACAAATCCGGCGAGCGGGGGGCGTCAGCCCCCTGGTGGGTCCAGTTTTGGTTGTGTCATCTGTTGCAGTTGAGCCCACCGGGGGACTGACGTCCCCCGCTCGCCTGGGCGTAATGCTCGCCAGATACGGCCGTCGCCAGCCGTCTCGCTCGCTGATCCAGACGAACTGCTCGCCCTGCTTCACCCAACGAAACGGGTTTTCGTTTTCGAGCCAAGCGGGATCGGTCTCGGTCAGGATCGTGCGTGTCGCTCCGCTGGTCGGATCGGCGAGCATCACTCGATTCGTGTTCTGCAAACGATTGAACTGTTGCAGCGCGATCTGCTTGCCGTCCGGCGTCCACTCCATCTGGGCGAGGTAGTGGTTGCGCGGATCGCCGGGGACGTCGAGCCACTTTGGCTCGACGCCGGCGGCACTGACGACACCGATCCGCGCCGAAGAGTTCTGCTCGCCGACCTTCGGATACCGAATGCCGATCGGTTTCGAGTACGAGTCGTCCGTGTTGTTGATGAGAAAGAACTCGCGCACGCCGGACGAGTCGAGTTGCCAGAAGGCGATCGACTTGCCGTCCGGCGACCAGCGATAGCCGTCGCGCAGTTCGAGTTCCTCTTCGTAGACCCAGTCGGACGTCCCGTTGATGAGCGTTGCCGAGCCGTCCTTTGTCAGCGGCACGATGCTCATATCGGCGAGATTCTGGACGAAGAGATTGTTCTCGCGCACAAACGCGACGCGCGAGCCGTCGGGCGAGAACTTCGCGAACATCATCATCGAGGACTTTTCGCGATCGTCGCCGCTGAGCTGTTTGAGCTCGCTCTTCGCGAGGTCGAGCACCCAATAATCGCCGCGCGTGTTGCGTCGCCAGACACGCTTGCTGTTCGTGAAGATCAGCAACTTCGACTCGTCGTCGGAAAACTGATACGACTCGACGTTGAGTGCCTTTCGATTCCCTTTGTCATCCTTCGGAGCGTTGGCTGGAGTCAGCATCTCAACAGTGACGACCACTTTCGTCTCGTCCGTAGCCGAGTCATGCCACACCAGTTCGCGACCCGACTCGCTGTTCTTCGGCTTGTCCAACTGGAAATATCCCGCCCCCTTTTTCTTCCAAACCACCGCACCGAGCCCCTCTTCGTCGAAGTCCTTTGAGTCGAACAAGTGATCGATGGTCAGCAGCGGGTTTGGTTTTTGGTTGTCCTCTTTGTCTTTGGCGAGCCGGGGTGCGTCAGCCCCCGGAGCCGGTCGCGATTCCGTCCGGGGGCTGACGCTCCCCGGCTCACCTGTCGCTGGCTTTGAGCGATTCACCGCTTTCTCGCGAATCTGCTTGCGAGACTCGTTGAGACGTTCCGGCCAGACGAACTTCGGAGCGGTCGTCGGGTCGTAGCCCGCGAGGTGATCCTTCAGCCGCGTCGTCGGCTTCGTGTAGACGAGCTTCGTTTCGCCGAAGACTTCGCGGCACATCGCGGCCAGTCCGGGGTCGTATTCGAGCAGCTCGTCTCGCGTATTGACGTGGTTGTGGTCGTGGTCGTTCTCGCGGTTGTTGTCGAACCAGGACTGCACTCCTTCGGCGAAGTACTCGTGATGATTGGTCGCCGCGTATTTGCCTTTCCAGAGTCCGGCGGTCATCGCTCGGTCGTAGGTCTCTTTCAGCCGGCGATCGAACGTCGGATCGACGTTGACCATGCCGCGCAGATGGATGTTGTGCGCGAACTCGTGAATCAAAATGTTCTCGGTCGAGTACGGGTCGCCGGGATAGCACAACAAATTCTCCTCGCCGCACGAGCAATACGGATCGGTCTGCGACCCGCCTGTCCCGCGAGCACGCGCGTCCCAGAAGTCCTTCGGCTTCAGCCACGCGAACTCCGGCACATCGGTTGTGAACTCGTTGTGCGCGAGGATGCACAGCCGCGAGCCGGACTTAATCATCGCCTCGCGCACGTCGGGCCGCTTCGCCAACATCAAGTTGACGAGGTACGCCGCCTCTTTGAGGGCGTAGTCGTTGACCGTTCCTGACGCGACGATCGGATAGCCGTCGGCGCTGACGTACTTCTTGTGAAACGGATCGACCTTTAGCTCGGCGGGAGGCGTGCGGACCACGACGTCGTCCGCTGGCACGGTTGCCACAAAGCCAATCGTCAACAGGGCCGCAATCTCAGTCAGTCGAGTCCACCAAGTCATCATTGCTTGTCCGGTTTTGGGAGTTGCTGCAAGCGGGCGTCGGAAGGACGCTCCAGGGTACTGAATCAGTCTTTCCCTCCAAAGACAACCTCGACGATCCTCCAGACCGTGGCCGTCTCTTGGCATCTGTCCGCAGACTTTCTTGCGGCCAAGGGCCTCTGTAGCATGTCCCCCTCTTTCCGGTCGGTGTGACAGGCGGTCCCCGATTGGAACCGTGTGTCCTCGCGGCCTGCGAAGCGGCAAATCGCTCTTGCCAAATCGTGGCGAACATTTCGCGGTGACGACGGGTTTGCAAGTCCTTCTTGCTTCGGCGGCGGTCGCAAGGGATGTCGTGACCGTGACTTCTCAGTTTTCTGTTTGACGATTTTTCAACGAGGTCTGCGTAATGATTGGCTCACCTGACCGCTCGAAGCGGCTGGCTTGGATGGTGTTGATGTTGGCTCTCGTGGCTGGCTCGGTCGAGATGCCGTGGTTGACGACGCCGACGGTCGTGGCTCAGGATCCTCAGGAGGAACCAGCCGCTATGGATGAAGAGCCTGAGGCAAAGCCCGCTCCTCAGAAAGCGAAGAAAGACGCGAAGGTGCCGGAGGGCGAAGGCCATTCCCAAGAGAATGTCGTCATTTGGGTTCTCCGAATTTCGGGGGCCATCGGCATCTTCATCATCGGACTGTCGTGTTACTTCATCCAATTGGTCAGCCGGTTGTTCATCGATATCCGCCCCATCGTGGCGATGCCTCCGGAATTGATGGAAGACCTCAAACAAAAGATGGAAAAGCGGGACTACAAGGGGGTTTACCAGGGAATCAAAGAAACCGATTGCCTGTTCAGCCGATATGCCTCGTCGGGTCTGGGTGAATTGTCGGCGGGGTTGGCGGAAGCTCGCGATGCCATGGAGCGAACGGCTGAGGTGCAAGTCGTCGAGCTGGAGAAGAAGATTAGCATGTTGGCTGTACTCGGATCTCTGGGGCCGATGATCGGTTTGCTCGGCACCCTGAAAGGGATGATCGCCAGCTTCATGGTCATCGCCCGATCCGATGCGGGCATCAAGGCCAACGAAGTTGCCGAGGCGATTTCCGAAGCTCTCGTCGTCACCTTCATGGGAGTCGCCCTCTCGGTCCCGGCGATATTCTTCTTTGCCGTCTTCAAGAACCGTGTTGCGTCCATCAGCGCGACGACCATGTTTGCCGCGGATGAATTCGTCCGAAAACTGGCGAGTGCCGCCAAGGCCGCGGCGAAAGCTCCAGCGGCTGCACCCGCTCCGGCAGCGGCAGCGGCACCGGCTCCCAAGCCTGCGTAAGTCTGACCTCTGACCTCTGACCTCTTAAGCCTGAGCATCCATGTCTGGCTCAAAAAATGAAGGCGAATGTGATCTGACACCCATGCTCGACATGGTGTTTCAGTTGATCACGTTTTTCATGCTGGTGACCAGCTTCAAGGCGGCCTCGCTGGATTTGTCGCTGCGGCTGCCAGTGGTTGGCTCAGCACGCCCGGTCGAAACCCAGGGTGAGGAAAGTTTGTTGGTCCTCAACGTGAACAAAGAGGGACAGTTGATGGTCTATTCGCTGCCGCAAGACATTGTCCCCTACCTCAAAGCCGAGGCCAAAATGGCACGACTTGAGGCCAAGCGAAAGACCGGAAACTTCAAGGACACGGACGACCTTCCCACGACGGTCGTGGTGCGGGCCGATAAAGACACACCGTTTGGTTTGCTGAATCTCGTCATCAAGACTTGTCAGGACAGCGGCTTTCGAAAGTTCGCTCTGAAGGCGACCGACAGGTCCACTGAGTAATCCGAGTAAGCAGAACAATAGGCAGGTGCGCTGTGAGTCGTCGAAAAAAGAAACACAGTGAAGGTGGCGTCGAACTCAATCTGGCGGCGATGCTGGATATGGCGTTCCAACTGCTGGCGTTCTTCATCATGACGTTCAAGCCGGCTCCGATCGAAGGACAGATCAATCTGAAACTGCCCCCACCGAAGCCGATCGCGGGTGTGCAGGGTGGTGAAAAGGCTGGCAACGATGACAACAATCGCAGCGCGGTCGAGGCCATTAATACGCTCGTGATCTCGGCCTTTTCGACTCCCGGCGGCCGAATTCAAACTCTTGCCATCGGCGAAGGAAATGTCGCGGGCGTCTCCGCTCTGGATGGCCGCTTGAAGGCCGTGCTCAGCGATGCGAACAGTCCCTTCGATCAGGTCATTGTTCAAGTCGGTTCCAAACTGCGCTACTCAGAACTGATGCAGATCGTCGATGTCTGCACGAAACAGACATTGCCCAACGGCGAAAAGCTCACCAAACTCAGTTTCGTCGAGCTTCCCGCGGACGCGCAGCCGTAGCCATCATGTTGACTCGTTCTTCACGATCCTCGAATTCATTTCCTCGCCGAGAAATGTCACGGCTGGTGAGAACGGTGATGTTATTGGGCGTCGTCACGATGCTCATCTATTGGACGCGCGATCCGGCAATGTGGAAGTGGATCGCCGACGATGTCCAGGAAGAAGCTGCAACAACCGAGAAGCCCAACGGGGACTCGGCACCGGCGGAAAAGAAGAAGGCTGAAACGCTCGTCAGCGGCCCGAACGATCAGCAGCCACTCGAGCACTCTCAGGCCGATTACCTCTTCCAGGCCGTCACCGACAAAGAACCGCTCGCTCGAGAAGAGATGCCGGCCTATTGGAAGCTCATGCGTTGGAGCATGACCGAGTCGTTTGACGATTTGTGGGAACGGTCTCGCAAAGATCTTTACTTCACACATCTGGCCGACGCCCCTGAAAAATACCGGGGTGAGTTGATCGGCCTGAGAGTCAGCCTGCGGCGAGCACTCGCTCACGAAGCCGAAGAAAACTCGGCGGGTGCCAAGCAAGTTTATGAGGCTTGGGGTGTCACCAACGAGTCCCGTTCCGGGCTGTATTGCTTGGTCTTCTACGACAAGCCCCATGAACTGGCGATCCAGCCGAGCATCCACGAGGAGGCCACGTTCGTCGGCTACTTCTTGAAGCAATTCACCTACGAAGATGCGATGGGCAAGAAGCGCTGGGCTCCGCTGCTCATCGGCCGGTTGCACTGGCGAGAAAACTTGACGAGATCGGCGTTGCGCCGGCAACGAAATGACGGGTATGTTTGGCAGTGGCTCATCGTGGCCGGAGCAGTCGTCGTGTTCGGCGTCGCCTGGAAACGGACTCGACCTTCTGGCAACCAAAGCCTGGACGCGACGGCCCCGCCAGATCACGCCGCCATCGAACGCTGGCTGGAAGCAGGAGCACCCGAAGACCCGCAATCCGACGGAATCTTTGCCGAATGGGAAGGCTCAGACGACGCCGACACGGAATTGCGGCCGGTCTCACTTCCCAAGGATCCGAGAAATCCGCAGTCCGGGGATGCCCCGGACGGTGGTTGAACGTACTATGTTGCGGCCCGGCCGGAGTGAATGCCTAGTTTCCATCAGCCGGCATGATTGATGAGGTTGGTTCGGAGTCATCCCCAGCGACAACGGGATTTCCGTCGAAGAGGTGTACGATGAATGATTTTGTGAAATTGCTGAAGGACTCCATTCCAACCCCTCAAGACTTGAAGGCCAACGTCACGAGATGGTTCAAAGAGAACGGCAAATTCTGGGGCGTGAGCGTCGGCACGCACTTGGTGGTTTTTGTGGTCTTGGGGGTCGCGATTGGCGCTCCACAAGCGAAGAAACTGTTGCAGGAAGTGGTCTTCTTTGACACCGAAGTGGAAGAAGCCGTCGAAGAAACGCCGATCACACATTTCGATGTTGGCGAAACGCCGATCGAGCCAACTGTCCTTAACACCGAATCGCTGACCGAACCACCCGCCGCCACCATCGAGCAAGATGCGCAGTTCAATGACAACTCGGCAGTCTTTGAGGAAGCGGGTGGCGGCACAGCGGCGTCTGGTCCTTCCTTCGGAGGCTTGGGTGGTTTTGACGTCTCGGCGTTTGGCCCTGGACCAGCCGTGCGTGGCCCCGGCGGTGTTGGGGCAGGAGTCGGCAACAGTGACAAGGGTGGCAGTGGCGGTGCGGGTGAGGGCTTCGGTGGCCGTGGTTCAGGATCTCGACAAGCGATGCTGGCGAGTGGCGGTGGCACGGCAGATTCGGAACGAGCCGTCGGTGCGGCAACCAATTGGTTGGCTCGGCATCAAGCAGCCGACGGAGGCTGGGGCTGTATCGAGTTCACCAAGCAGTGCAAAGATCCGAGTTGCTCGGCACATGCTCATAGGGCCGGCGCTGACTACCCGATGGCCGCCACGGCGTTCGGATTGCTCCCGTTCTTCGCCGCTGGTCAAACTCACGAATCCAAAGGTCCCTACCAAGCGGTCATTCGCAAAGGATTGCTTTGGATGGCGACACATCAAGAAAAAACCGGTCAATTGGGCAGCGGCAGCATGTATGAGCATGGCTTGGCGACCATCGCGATTTGCGAAGCATACGGCCTCAGCAAAGATCAAAAACTCAAGAACGTGGCTCAGGCGGCCGTGCGGTTCATTGAGGACGCACAAAATGACTCATCGGGTGGTTGGCATTACACGGCAAATCCACCCACTGTTGGCGATACCTCAGTGGTCGGCTGGCAGTTGATGGGCTTGAAAAGTGCTCAAATGGCCGGCCTGCCGGTGAACCCACAAACGCTCGTCAAGTCGAAGAAATTCTTAGCCAGTGTCGCCAAGGGGAAATCTGGCGGACTGTTCTCATACATGCCGGAGTCAGGCCCTTCACCGGCGATGTCCGCAGTGGGACTCCTCTGTAATCAGTACGCTGGCATGAAGCGCACCGAGCCTGCCATGGTCGAAGGAATGAACTATGTGATGGCCAATCTCGCCGGCGCGAAAGGCGACTCGTATTTTCTGTATTACGCCACACAGGTGATGCACAATCTTCCGGGTCCCGAATGGGACACCTGGAATCGAAACGCTCGCCGACATCTCCTCTCGACCCAAATCAAAGAGGGTTGCGCCGAGGGAAGCTGGGCTGCAATTGGGCACTCCGCAGGCCCCGTCATGTCGACGAGCATTCACGCACTGACACTTGAGGTGTATTACCGATACTTGCCGCTGTACCAACTCGACAACAAAAAACAAGCGCTCAAATCCGACGACTAGTTGCTCGATTGGCCTGGCAATTCCCTTTGCAAAGAAAGAACAGGTCGGTGTCCAGCTTGGCCGGCAAGACGCTGTTCATCACGGGCGCAAGTCGCGGCATTGGCTTGGCGATCGCCCTCCGAGCCGCCCGCGACGGCGCGAACATCGCCGTGGCGGCGAAGTCGAACGAGCCAGATCCCCGGTTACCCGGAACGATCCACTCGGCCGTCGAACGAGTCAACGCGGCAGGCGGACACGGACTGGCATGTCTTTGCGATGTTCGATTTGAAGATCAAATTCAGGCCGCTGTGCAACAAACCGTCGAGACATTTGGCGGCATTGATATTCTGGTCAACAACGCCAGCGCACTTTTTCTGGCAGCAACGCTTGACACTCCGGCCAAACGATTTGATCTCATTCATGCGGTCAACGTGCGTGGCACGTTTCTGGCATCACAGGCCTGCTTGCCGCATTTGAAGCGAGCGGCGAATGCACACATCCTCAACCTCGCGCCGCCGCTCAATTTTGAGGCCCGCTGGTTCGCCCCGCACTTGGCCTACAGTTTGTCCAAGTTCGGAATGAGCTTGTGTGTGCTCGGTATGGCCGAGGAATTTCGGTCATACGGAATCGCCGTCAATGCGTTATGGCCACGCACTGCCATCGCGACGACCGCGGTTCGCAACTTACTTGGAGGCGATAATTCGATACGCCGCTGCCGCAATCCAGAAATCGTCGCCGATGCCGCCCATACAATCCTCACTCGGCCCAGCCGCGAATGTACGGGACGGTTCTTTCTCGACGAGGACGTCCTGCGCGATTCGGGCATCAGCGACCTATCGAGCTACGCAGTCGATCCGACTGAGGAGCTTTTGCCGGACTTCTTCGTCTGAACCGTGCGTGAAAAAAGCACATGCCCGGTCGAGCGAGTTGCGGCATCCCTGCCTAATGATGTCCGCCGTGGTGCCGTGGAGGACTTCAATCGGGGTGAGCGGGATTGAAAACTCTGAGCGAGTCTTCGCGTCTCATTCTCGAACCGGGCATGCGAGGTGGCTGCCCATGTGGGTTTCGTGATTCGTCTCTCAATTTCGTCGGAGCGCGTTTTCCGCTCGCGAAACAAAACTTGTCCTCCATGACTGCGTCTCGCGAGCGGAAGGCGAGCTCCGACGATTCCTGCCGCTCGCCGAAACAATTCGGTCACGCCGACAGGTCCGTGAACAGTGGCCCAAACTCCGGCATGTCGTGTCGCAGCGTCTCCAGCCAGGCGGCCGGATTCCAAATCTCAACACAAATCGCCGCGCCAATGATCATCACATCTTGGTTCACCGGCACATCGAGGAACTCCCGAAAGCCATCCGGGATCAACAGCCGCGAGCGATTCGCCAACGTGACTGTTTTTGATCGCGTTGAGAGTAGTCGGCCAAGCCGCTGCACTTCGCTCCAACGCGATTCCATCTTGCCGGCCTGAATCCGCAGCTTGAGGATCGCGACGCCGTCGTCGATCCGTTTCGTCCAATCGGCGGCTTTCCAGAGGCTCAGGCATCCGGCCCGTTCTTTCGCCAGGATGCAGTTGCCTTCGGAATCCGCCACCAATTCCGCCATCTCGGATGGCAGTGTGATTCGGAAGCGATCGTCGATGGTCCGCCGCGCTTCGCCAGTGATGAAGGAGTCCACAGCCATGTCTGCGATGCTATTGGGCCCTAAACCCACATTCAACCAGTTTCCAAAGATCAATTGGGCAAGTTTTCCACCCAGCGAGGCAGAGACATTACCGGCATCGCCATTCAACCGCAAACAAAAAATCCCCCCAATCGGAAAAATTCGTATGACCGCACAGAACGGCGTTGTTTGGCCAATGACGTCTCCAGGCTCACTCACTGGCGAGCGTGTCGATTCCTCGGACAATGCGTCAGCCTTTTCCGATTGTCAGAGAGGTCCGAATGTCGTCCGACATCTTGTCACGTCTGCCGCCGGTTCAAGATCTTTTGAGTCATCCGACCGTTGAGCCGCTCATCGCAGAGCATGGCCGGGAGGTGGTGCTCGGCTGGGTGCGTGAAGTTCTTGATCAGACACGACAGCGGATCAGTTCGTCGAATCGCAAGTCCAACAACGATGGACCTCGACCAGCATCGTTCGACCGGACGGCATGGACGGAGTTGCTAGCAGAGCAAGTGCAACGACAAGCTCGAACCGCGGACCAGCAGCAACTCAGCCGTGTCATCAACGCGACTGGAGTTGTGCTACACACCGGACTGGGTCGCGCACCGCTGTCGGCCGCCGCGCGGCAAGCGCTGAGCGAACATGGCGGACACTGCAACGTCGAAGTCGATCTCGCAACGGCCGAGCGGCGGTATCGTGGGCATCAGTTGGAAGCGACATTCCGCGCGCTGACCGGCTGCGAGGATGTGTTGATCGTCAACAACAACGCGGCTGCGACCTTGTTGACTCTGCAAGCGCTCTGTGCCGGACGCGAGGTCGTGATCTCACGCGGACAACTCATCGAGATTGGCGGTTCGTTTCGGTTGCCGGAAATCTTCTCGCTCAGTGGCGCGGTGTTGCGCGAAATTGGCACGACGAATCGCACGCACGTCGGCGACTACCATGCAGCAATCAACATTCACACGGCGGCGATTATGCACGTCCATCCGTCGAACTTTCGCGTGATCGGGTTTAGCGACACGCCGACGATCGAAGACCTCGTGCCGGTTGCGCGAAAGCACAGCGTGATCGCGATCGACGACATCGGCAGCGGCGCGCTGGTCGATGTCGCCGACTTCGGACTTCCTGCCGAGCCGACGTTCCAGCAAAGCCTCGCGGCCGGAGCGGACGTGGTACTCGGAAGTGGCGACAAGCTGTTGGGTGGCCCGCAATGCGGGATCATTCTCGGCAAACGCGAGGTCGTGGAGCGAATCCGACAGCATCCGCTCGCACGCGCCGTTCGAGTCGGCAAGCTGACGCTGGCGGCATTGCAAGCCACGCTCGATGCCTATCTGCGAGGAACTGCAATCGCCGAGATTCCAACGCTGGCGATGCTGTCGGCGTCGGTCGAGTCGTTGCAATTGCGTGCTCGGCAAGTTCTGGACGAGATCGGCGCTTTGCCGGATTGCCGGATTGAAATCGCGAATGAAACCGCTGCGGTGGGTGGTGGCTCGTTGCCGGGAGTCGATCTGCCGACGGTTGTGTTGCGGCTACGGTCGTGTTCGATGTCGGCCGACGAGTTTTCACGCCGATTGCGGCTGGGTTCGATCCGAGTGTTCGGGCGAATTCAGCAGGACGACGTGTTACTCGATTTGCGGAGCGTGCTGCCGGAAGACGATTCACGGCTTGCGCTGGCCGTGCGCTGCGCGGTGTCGAACCCGTAAATACCCGGACGCGAGACGCCTCCACGACCAGTGGCTAATCTATCGCCCTTCGTTTTCGGGCAGGCAACTCTTTTTCGACCAGGAGAATTCAATGATGCGAAGACTAACAGCGATTGTGGCGTCAGCGATTATTGCCCTCGGCGTTTCGGCATACGCCGCGCCGGGTGAAGCGTTCATTGATCCCGAACAAGCCGGACCGGACTTCAAAGTACAGGGCGAGTACGAAGGGACGATCGGACAGAAGACAAAATTCGGTGCTCAAGTCATCGCTTTGGGTGAAGGCAAATTCGATGTGGTGCTACTTCAAAAGGGTTTGCCCGGCGGTCCGAAAGACGCAGCCTGGGACGGCAAGACGAAGGTGATGCTTAAAGGGGAGACGAAGGACGGCGTCGTCGAACTATCCGGCACGAACTTCAAAGGGATGATCAAAGACGGGGTGCTCAGCGGCACGGCCGAAGAGGACGTGAAGTACGAAGGGAAGAAGGTCGAGCGGAAATCCGAGACGCTCGGTGCCAAGCCACCTGAAGGGGCGATAGTGCTCTTCGTGGGCACAAACGTGGATGCTTGGCAGAACGGCAAGATTCAAGAAAGCAACCTGTTGGGAGTCGGCACGCGGACCAAACAGAAATTCCAGGATTTCACGCTGCACATCGAGTTCCGCACGCCATTCATGCCCAAAGCTCGCGGCCAAGGTCGTGGTAACAGCGGCATGTACCTCGTCGATCAATACGAGTGTCAGATCCTCGATTCGTTCGGTCTCTCCGGCGAGAACAACGAATGCGGCGGCATCTACACGGTCGCGAAACCGGCGGTCAACATGTGCTTCCCACCGCTGAGCTGGCAAACCTACGACGTCGATTTCCGCTGTGCTCGCTTCGACGCTGCCGGCAAGAAAACCGAAGACGCCGTCGTCACGATCAAGCACAACGGCTTCGTGATCCACGACAAGCTCATGCTGAAAGCCACCCCCGGCGGCGGACAGAACGAAGAGAAGCCCGGTGCGCTGTACTTCCAAGACCACGGCAACCCGGTGCATTTCCGCAACGTTTGGATCGTCGAAAAGAAATAGTTGGGCAAAGTCCGAAACTCGAAATCCGAAGCTCGAAGGTTTCGGACTTCGGACTTCGGACTTCGGACTTCGGACTTCGGACTTCTCAACATGGTTTACCTCAACCGCATCTACACGAAGTCCGGCGACGGAGGCCAAACCGGTCTCGGTGACGGGACTCGTGTCCCCAAGACGCACGTCCGCATCGCGGCCTACGGCGGGACCGATGAATTGAACTCGGTGATCGGCGTCGTGCTGACCACCGAGTTGCCCGACGACGTGCGGCGGCAACTGACGCTCATTCAGAACGACTTGTTCGATCTCGGTGGCGACCTTTGCGTGCCGGAGTCCGATAAGCCGCTCGGCTACGAACCGCTGCGAGTCACCGCCGCTCAGGTCGAACAACTTGAGCATTGGATCGATGGCCACAACGAGAAGCTGCAGCCGCTGACGAGTTTCATCCTGCCGGGAGGCTCGCCAGCCGCCGCTCACCTGCATGTCGCACGCACTGTTTGTCGGCGTGTTGAGATCGGAGTGCTCGCACTGGCCGATAAGGAAACAATCAACTCGCAAGTCGCGATCTATTTGAATCGTCTCTCGGACCTGCTGTTCGTGCTGGCTCAAGTCTGCAACAACCACGGAGCCGACAACGTGCTGTGGGTGCCGGGAGCCAATCGAAATCCAAAGTCTTGAGGAATTGAAAATGATTCGGAGCTTCACCCGTGTGGCCATTTTTGGAATTCTGGTTCTGTCACTGGCGGCATTGCCCGCCGCGGAACCGACTCCTCCCACTGGCTTCCGAGCACTCTTCAACGGCAAAGACCTGACCGGCTGGCATGGGCTGAATCCGCACTCGGTGGACAAACTCAAGCTCACGGTGGCGCAACTTGACGTCGCTCTGAAGAAGATGCGGGATGAGTTCCCGACAAACTGGCGAGTCGAGAACGGTGAGCTGATCAATGACGGGCACGGGCCCTATGCGACGACCGATGTGGAACTCGGCGATATCGAATTCTTGATCGAGTACAAAACCGTCGCCAAAGCGGACAGCGGCATCTATCTGCGTGGGCAGCCGCAGGTACAGATTTGGGACATCAGTCAGCCGAGCTTACACACGGCTCCCGACCGCAATCCGAACCGAGGCTCCGGCGGCTTGTTCAACAACTTAGCGAGAACGCCCGGCCGCGATCCGTTGGTCGTTGCTGACAAGCCCTTCGGCGAGTGGAATTCGTTCCGAATTCGCCAAATTGGGGCGCGGACTTGGGTGTGGCTCAACGACAAACTGGTCGTCGATGACTCCGTGATGCAGAGCTACGAGGCTCGGTCGCAGCCACTGTCGGCAAGAGGCCCGATCATGCTGCAAACACACGGTGGCGAGATCCGTTGGCGAAACATTTTTGTGCGCGACATCGGCTCGGACGAGGCGGCGAAGATACTTGCTGAGGCCGACGCCAAGTTGAAGACGACACTCGCGGACAAAGTGTTGATTGAGCGAAGTGTCCGATACCTCGCCGACGGCCGTGATGAGAAAGCGGACCTCTATGTTCCGCTGAATCGAGCCGCCGACGTTCGCTCACCGGCGGTCGTCATCATTCATGGCGGCGGCTGGACCGGAGGCACGCGCGACGCCAGCCGCGAATTGAACATTGGCACGACGTTGGCACTCAACGGTTACGTCGGCATGAGCATCGACTACTTGCTGGCGACTGACACTGCGTCATCGTGGCCGACGAACATCCACGACTGCAAGACAGCCGTTCGCTGGTTGAGAAAGAACGCTGCGCGACTGCAAATCGATCCCGATCACATCGGAGTCATCGGCGGATCGGCCGGCGGGCATCTGACATCGCTGCTGGGGCTGACCGGTCCTGCGGATGGGCTCGACCCGAAGGAACCGTGGAGTGAGTTTTCCTGTGCTGTGCAGTGTGCTGTCCCGATGTATGGAGCGGGCGAAGTCCGCGACAGCAAGAGTGCGTTGGCGATGCTCGGCAAGACGCGCGATGAGGCCCCGGACCTCTACAAGCTCGCGTCGCCGATCACTCATGCCGATGCGAAAGACCCGCCGTTTCTGATCCTGCACGGAACGGCCGACAAAACGGTCCCCGTCGAGCAATCCGAGATCCTCGCCGCCGCCTTGAAGAAGGCGGGGGTCGCACACGAGCTGGTTCTAGTTCCGGACGCTCCGCACACGTTCGATCTGCAACCTAAACAACAAGACCTTCGCCCGCTGGTTCTGGCGTTTCTCGACAAGCACTTGAAAGCCAAGAGCCGGTAGGTCGAGGCCACACGATCGCGAAACTCCGCTCGCGAGGGAATTTTCGCGAACCTCGCGGGCTCTTGGAGTTGCGCTGTTCCGCGCGAGGAGCAACCCATGCGGGAGCGATGTTGGCGTGACTTGGTGATGGCCTCATTCGCTGGCCTCGTGCTTGTCGGATGTGGCGTTCATGAATTCCGCAGCGAGACGACACTGCACTCGGATGGCAGCGTCGAGCGTGCCATTTATCAGCCGCAAAGCGAAACTCCGGAGCCCGCACAGTCTCGGGAATTGTGGCAGCAGACGACTTGGGCGGGTGAAATCCGCGAGGATCACTGGATCGGCTCGATCCGAGATTTGCCGATCCGGGCTGAACCGGAAAAGAATGCGGATGGAGCCGCGAAGACTCCGGTCTACTTCGCCGCCTGGGGCCGATTCGATTCGGTTGCGAAGCTACCGGAGCATTTCGCGCGCGAGGTCGATGTCGGCGAGAAACGTTCGGCGAAACTAACGCGACGGCATGAGCGGATCGATTACGGATTCGTCGTCGAGCATCGCTGGAGCGAGCGGCTCAATGACATCGTGCGGCTGGACGACATGCGTCGCGCGCGTCGCGAACTGTTCGATCTGTTGACCGAATTCGGCCTGGAGGTTTTGACACAGCGGCTGAAGGAGAGTCACGATCTGTCCCGTTTAAAAACGTGGCTGCACGACGACGGTTTTCCGTGGTTCGAGGATCTGGTGGACCTGTTTTACGAATGGGCCGCTGAACGCGGCACGCATCGCGACAACCTCCCGCAGCACGAGCGAGATGCCCAACGGCGGCTCGTCGAGCTGTGTGCTCGGCGCGGTTTGAAACTGCCGGAACCTGGGGAGAATTTTTTCGACGATTCTCGTGTCGAGAATGCCGTCAAGAAATTCGCGGCGGACAAGTTGCCCGAACTGATTCGACGGCGTGACGGCGAGCCACTCGATAAATCGAAGACGCTCGAAATTCTGATCTGGCTGGACTTGGCGGATCGCCCGGAGGATCGTGACGCCGAAAAAGAATCGCCGCTGGACGTCCTGTCGAACCGCATCAAGGAGGAGCGCTACGGCGGCGATCGGGCGTTCGGCGAACGGACGTGGAAAGTGGCTCGACGAATTTGTGGTGAGTTCGGAGCCTTCAATATCCCGGAGTACTTTCATCACTCGATGACGATGCCGGGGTTGATCGTCGAGACCTCCGGCGAACTTGTCGCGGCGAACAAGACCGCGTGGGAGTTTGAAGCGGGCCAGGCGTTTCCTTGGGGGTACGAGATGAGCTGCCGCTCTCTGGACGTCGATGAGAAGCGGCTGAAAGAGGTGCTCAAGTCGAATCCGCTGGAGACTCTGGCGGCGCGGCGCGATTTCGTTCGCGAACTCTCGGCCGACGCAGAACTAGCGGATGCGATTCGCCTGTCGGCGCGAGATGGTACACTCAAACCGCTCGATGCGCATGCCGTCAGCGGAGAGCTTGATGCCTCCGGTCGGTCGCGACTGCAACGCATCCGGAAATTGTTGAGACTCGATTCCCCTTGAGGTGTCCGATGTCCGTTCGCGGCTGTTCCCTGCCAGTTCTGATCTTGGTAGCTACCGCGAATGTCACCGCAGCGACCGAGAAACTCGACTTCAATCGCGACGTGCGGCCAATCCTGTCGGACAAGTGTTTCTTCTGCCACGGCCCGGACGACAAACATCGCGAAGCGGACTTGCGGCTCGATCAAGCTCCGAAGCCGGGAGCCAAACCAGTCGTCGTCGCGGGCAAGCCGAACGAAAGCGAGTTGATTCGACGCATCCTCTCGACAGACCCGGACGAGCAGATGCCCCCCGCGAAATCGGGCAAGTCGCTCACTGCCGCCGAGATCGCAACGCTACGACGCTGGGTCGAGCAAGACGCGAAGTGGGCGACTCACTGGGCCTACGTCGCTCCGGTCAAACACGATCCACCGCGAGTCTCTGACGAGAGCTGGCCCGCAAATTGGATCGACCGATTCGTCCTGGCTCGGCTGGAGCAGGAGCAGCTCAAACCCGCATCGGATGCCGATCGAATTACGCTGCTTCGCCGGTTGAGCTTCGACCTGCGCGGCTTGCCACCGTCACTCGCCGAGGTCGATGAGCTTCTCCGCGAGAAAGACGCGCGAGTTTGGGAACGGCAGGTGGATCAGTTTCTCGCCAGCGATGCCTTCGGCGAGCGGATGGCCGTGTGGTGGTTGGATCTCGTCCGCTACGCCGACACGGTCGGGTATCACGGCGATCAAGAGCATCACATCTCGCCGTACCGCGATTGGGTCATCGACGCCTTCATCGAAAACATGCCGTTTGATCAATTCACGCAGGCGCAGTTGGCGGGGGATCTGTTGGTTGCCAATAACAGCACGACGCGCCAGCGAGTGGTCGAGGGTAAATTGGAGCCGCAAACCGACCACTCGCTGGCGCGTCGTGCTGATGACACCGACCTGCTGATCGCCTCCGGCTACAACCGCCTGTTGCAAACGTCTCACGAGGGTGGCGTGCAGGCCAAGGAATATCTGGCGATGTACGCCGCCGACCGCGTTCGCAATCTGTCGGGCGTGTGGCTCGGTGGAACGGTCGGCTGTGCTCAGTGCCACAACCACAAGTTCGATCCGTACACGGCGAAGGATTTTTATTCGCTGGCCGCATTCTTCGCGGACCTTGATGAAGCGGCTCATCTCAAGAAGGGAAGCGATCAGTCGCCGACGGTGCGTGCTCCTGAGCTTCGAGTCCTCACACAGCGAGAGCGTGCTCGCGCGGAGAAGATGACCGCCGAAGAACGGACCGAATTCGAGAAAGGTGCTCGGCTGACAATGATTTCGTCCGCAATCGAACCGCGTGAGATTCGGATTCTTCCTCGCGGCAACTGGCTCGATGACACAGGTCCGATCGTGGCTCCCGCTGTTCCGGAGTTTCTCGGCCGGCTCGACAACGGCGATCGAAATGCGACTCGACTGGATCTCGCTCGCTGGCTGACTGATTCCAAGAACGGCGTCGGTTTGTTGACCGCGCGAGTCATGGTCAATCGCTTTTGGATGCTGATGTTTGGGGAGGACTTGTGTCGGTCACTGGAAGATTTCGGTGCTCAAGGCCAACCGCCCGATCATCCAGAGTTGCTCGACCGCCTGGCGCATGAGTTCGTCGATAGCGGCTGGAACGTGAAGCACGTTTTGAAACTGATCGCAACAAGCCGCGTCTATCGTTTGACGTCCAACCTGTCCCCTCTCCCTTCGGGAGAGGGTGGCCGAAGGCCGGGTGAGGGACGAGCGGCGATTGACTCTCGTTTGCCGACTGACCGAAACAAAACAACGTCAAACGGCCTTCGCATCCCTCACCCTAGCCCTCTCCCCGAGGGAGAGGGGACCGCTGCAATCGATCTCAGCAATCGTCTGTTCGCGCGACAGAATCGATTCCGCCTCCCCGCCGAATTCATCCGCGACAACGCGCTGTCGATCAGCGGCCTGCTGGTCCACGAAGTCGGCGGGCCGAGCGTGCGGCCGTATCAGCCGGCTGGCTACTACAAGTACCTCAACTTTCCGAAGCGAGATTACGCGGCCGACAAAGACTCGAAGCAATGGCGGCGAGGCGTGTATGTGCATTGGCAGCGGCAATACCTGCATCCGATGTTCAAGGCGTTCGACGCTCCTCGCCGTGAAGAATGCACGGCGCAGCGGCCGCGCTCGAACACGCCTCTCGCCGCGCTGGCGTTGCTCAACGATCCCACGTTCGTCGAAGCCGCCAAAGCCTTCGCCGCTCGCATTCTGAAAGAAGGAGGTAACACCGACGAGTCGTGCATCACCTTCGCCTTCCGCCTCGCCACGTCGCGTCCGCCCGACGAGGCCGAACAATCGTTGCTGCTGAGTTTGCTGGCCGATGCTCGAACCGATTATTCGCGAGATGAATCGGCCGCTCAAAAGTTACTCGCGACCGGCCTGACTCCGCCTGCAAGCGACGTCCCAGACCATGAACTTGCCGCTTGGACGGCCGTCGCGCGAGCACTTTTGAATTTGAGTGAGACGACGACGCGGCAATAGATTCAGGACGAAGTCACCAGAATTTCCACCAAGGCTTTTTGGCCGGAGAATCAAACGTCGGCGACTCGTCGGATTGACCAGACGAGTCATAGACTTCGCCTTCGTCACCTTGAACTTTGGCTCCAAGCTTTTCGGCGATCACCCACATTTTTTGCAATATCTCTGGATCAGGATTCTTTACGGACACGTCGCCCTCAAAGAAATTGAACCACGCCATGTTTCCGTTTTTTCCGTGCTCGGAATACGCAGTCCAAACGGCCAGCCCTTCGCTTTCAACTCGGAGAGTTCCACCATCAACTTGTGCTTCAGCGAAGCCGTCCAAACACATTTCTGGATCGCTGCCGACGAACGCTTTCCACTCATCCAGTGAAATCGTTGGTCCGTCTTCGTCCGACCATTCTTTTTTTCGTGTGATGTGAACTTCGTATCCCATAACGGCCTCCCAAACGACGCGACGTGACTATGAACATTCAATCGACAACTGCTGCGCAAATCCACCGCCGCACGTTTCTCAACTCGGCCGGAGTCAGTCTCGGTTCGGCGGCGTTGTCGGCATTGACTGCTCGCGAGGGGCGGGCGGCAAACTCGGTGGGCGAGCAGCGGCCGTTGCCGCATCATCGGGCGCGGGTGAAGCGGGTCATCTACCTCTACATGTCTGGTGGTCCTTCGCATTTGGAGACGTTCGATGAAAAACCGGTGCTGGCGAAGATGCACGGGCAGGCGATGCCGGAGTCGTTTACGAAGGGGCAGCCGATTGCTCAGTTGCAGGGGCAGAAGCTGACGTGTCAGGGGCCGCTGATCGGGTTCCGCAAGCATGGCGAGAGCGGGCAGGTCATCAGCGATTTTCTGCCGTGGCACGGCAAGATGGCGGATGACATCTGCATCCTCCGCTCGATGGTCACCGAGCAGATCAATCACGATCCGGCTCACACGTTCATGAACACCGGCACGGCGATCAACGGCCGGCCATCAATGGGCTCGTGGATCAACTACGGACTCGGCAGCGAGGCGGAGGATCTGCCTGGCTTCGTGGTGCTCACCAGCGAGGGAGGCCGCAACCCGCAGCCGATCTCGTCGCGGATGTGGGCGGCGGGATTTCTGCCGAGCCAATTCCAAGGCGTGCCATTCGAGTCGGCTGGTGATCCGGTGCATTATGTCGGCAACCCGGCGGGTGTCTCGATGGCTCAGCAGCGGCGATTGGTCGATGCGATTCGAAAATTGGATGAACATCGCGCTGGCGCGTTCGACAGGCGAGCCGGTGGGCGTCAGCCCCCGGACGGGTCGCGAGTGGCCAACGATGTTGCCAATTCGGAAATTGTCCGGGGGCTAACGCCCGCCGGCTCGCCAGACGCTGAGGTTACGGCGCGGATCGCGGCTTACGAACTCGCCTTCAAGATGCAGTCATCTGTGCCGGAGTTGATGGACCTCTCCGGCGAGACGCAGGCGACGCTGGACATGTACGGTGCGAAGCCCGGCGACGGATCGTTCGCGTCGAATTGTTTGCTCGCGAGACGCATGGCCGAGCGGGGCGTGCGGTTCATTCAGCTTTATCACCGCGACTGGGACCATCACGGCGACTTGGTCCGCTACATGAATATCTGCTGCGGCTTGACCGACCAGCCGGCGTGGGCCTTGCTGACCGACCTCAAACAGCGCGGGATGCTCGACGAGACGCTGATCATCTGGGGTGGCGAGTTCGGCCGCACGCCGATGTTCCAAGGCAAAGGCGGCCCCGGCCGCGATCATCACATCAAAGCCTTCTCGATGTGGCTAGCCGGCGGCGGAGTGCGCGGCGGCCTGACTCACGGAGCGACCGACGAACTCGGATACAACTCCGTCGAGAACGTCGTCCACGTCCGCGACCTCCACGCCACGATGTTGCACCAACTCGGTATCGACCACGAACGCTTCAGCGTCAAACACCAAGGCCTGGACTCGCGGTTGACAGGTGTCGAGAAGGCGAGAGTGCTGCACGATGTGCTGGCGTGACTTCGTTCGTAGTTCCGCCTTCAGGTGGTTCCTACTGGACGAGCAAGGCGGATCGACCGCACAATGACGCCCGCCTGAAGGCGGAACTACGAACGGAAGTGCCACCGAATGCTGACTCTGCTCGATCATCGCGGCCAGCCATCGTGTGACGGTCTTTCGCGCCGAGACTTCGTGCAGGCTGGTACGTTGGCTCTCGGCGGACTGTCGTTGCCGTGGTGGTTGCGGCAGCAGGCGGCGATGGCGGAAACGGTTGGTGTGGGCAATTCTGGGCGGCCGAGCTTTGTCCGCGACAAGTCGATCGTACTGTTGTTTCTCTCCGGGGGAGCGTCGCACATCGAGACGTTCAATCCGAACATGGACGCGCCGGCTCCGTACAGCAGCATGACCGGCGAGGTGACGAGTTCGCTGCCGGGAGTGACTTTCGGCGGGACATTTCCACAGCTCGCGCGGCACGCTCACGAGATGGCGGTGGTGCGAAGCTTGCAGCATCCGCTTACGGGGCACGTCGAGGCCATCGTTCACATGCTGACGGGCGGGACCGACCCGGTCGGCAAGCGGAAGACCGGGTTCAGCATGGGATCGGTTTGTTCGCGATTGGCGGGAGCGAATCATCCACGCACCGGGATGCCGAGTTTCACGTTGCTCAATACGGACGAGGTCGATCCGCAGTATCGCAACGAACGGACTCGCGTCGAAAATGGTTCCGAGCCGAATTCGCTGGGTGCGGCGTTCGGACCGTTCAATCCGAGCGGCAAGACCGACGCGGTGCGCAACATGCGGCTCAATATCCCGCGAGGGCGGCTCGACAATCGACTCGAGTTGTTGGCTTCGCTCGACCAACTGAAGTCCGAGGCGGACGAGTTGCAGGTGCTCGACAGTGCCGATCGGTTCACGCAGCAGGCGTTCGACGTAATTTTGGGGAGCGCGGCGGGAGCGTTTGATCTGTCAAAAGTGAATCGCCGGTTGGTCGAGCGGTACGACACGAGCCACATTCAAGTCGGCAAGAAGTCGTTTCGCTCGTCGTTGCTTGGCCAACACATGTTGACCGCTCGGCGGTTGGTCGAGTCGGGTTGCCAGTTCGTAACTGTCCATTCGGCCGGCTGGGATATGCACGCGGACGGCAACAATCCCGGCATCGTCGCCGGCATGGAGATGCTCGGCCGGTCGATCAAGCGGTCTCGGCGTTTATGGAAGACGTGGCCGCTCGCGGGTTGAGCGAGAAAGTGCTGCTCATCATCACCGGCGACTTCGGACGCACTCCGAAGATCAACAAGAACGGCGGCCGCGATCACTGGTCGAACCTCAGCACGCTCGCCATCGCAGGCGGTGGACTGAAGATGGGCCAAGTCATCGGCCAAGCGGCTCGCAAGAACGACGTGCCGCTCAGCGAACCGCTGACGACGTCGCATCTGCTCGGCACGGTGATTCACACGCTGTTCGACGTCGCCGCATTGCGGCTGGCTCGTGGTGTGCCTCGCGAGGTGATGTCGTTGGTCGAGCAATCCGAACCTGTGCCGGGTTTGCTGTGAGTCTCTTGTCCGATATTTCGCCCTTCATTTTCCGCCAGCCAGCCGTTCTCTGGAGTGAGCGAAGGCGGCTAGCGAAAAATGGAGGGCTGAAAATGGAGGGCTGAAAATGGAGGACAAGAAAATCGAGAACCACTACTTGCCGTCGCTCTGCACGACGACGGATTGCTTGCCGGTTGGGCTGCTGACGAGAAGGCGGACACCGTCTTTCAACGACGCCGACTTCAGAGCCTCGTCCAATTCCTTGAGCGAGGCGATCTTTTTGTTGCCGACTTTCTCGATGACTTGGCCGACTGTGATGCCGGCTTCGGAAGCCACGCCGTTCGGATCGATGCGAGTGACGACAACGCCGGTGGGCGTTTCTTCGTAGCCAAGTTCCTTCGCGATCTCCGCAGTCAGTTCTTTGACTTGCAGGCCGAGCGGATTGAAGGATTCTTCCTTCGGCGTTTGGTTCTGACCTCGTCCCCGTCCGCCGTTGAGGCTCGGACGATTGCCGCCTGCAAGAAAACCTTCGGGCATCTCGCGAACAGTCACGGGGATACCCATCGTCTCACCATCACGGACAATCAACGCTTTGTAGGTCTTACCGACTTCTAATCTCTCGACGACCAGTTGCAGGGTCTGTGTGTTCGAGACTTTTTTGCCATCGAGTTCCAAGATGACGTCGTCCTCTTGCAGCTTGGCGTCGGCGGCAGGCGAGTCCTTGCTGACACGCGTGATGAGCGCCCCTTCGACCTCTTGCAGCTTGAACGTCTTCGCGAGCGCGGACGTAAGTGGCTGAATCTGGATGCCGAGGTACGCTCGGCGGACTTTACCGTGAGTCAGCAGTTGTTGGCTGATCCACTTGACCATGTTGACCGGGATCGCGAAGCCAATCCCTTCGGAACCACCGCTGCGGCTGCTGATGGCCGTGTTGATGCCGATGACTTCGCCGTTGAGGTTTAGCAACGGGCCACCACTGTTGCCGGGATTGATCGCGGCGTCGGTTTGCAGGAAATCTTCGCGGCGGGCGATGTTCGGGCCACGGCTCTTTGCGCTGATGATCCCAGCGGTGACTGTCATGCCGACGTCGTATGGATTGCCAACAGCCAGAACCCAATCGCCGACTTCAGCGGTATCGCTGTCTCCGAATCGGAGGGCCTTCAACCCTTTCGCGTCTTTGATTCGCAGGACGGCGATATCCGCAGTTTCGTCCGTCTTGATTTCGGAGACGACGTAGTCGCGACCGTCCGATGTTCGGACTTTGACTTCGTCCGCACCGCGCACCACATGGCTGTTGGTCAAAATGACGCCCGCTTCGTCGATGACGAATCCCGAACCCATGCCGCGTGATCGCGGAGTTTCCCGCTGCCGAGGCCGATCGCGAAAAAATTCACGGAACTGAGGATGTTGGCGGAACAGATCATTGAGCGGATTGTCTTCGTCATCGGGATCAAGACCACTCATCGCCGCCGCTTTGCCCTTCGTTTCGATCGCGACGATGCTCGGCAACGCTTGGTGCGAGATTTCGCGGAAGATGGCCGACAACTGTCTCGCGTCGGCTGCCGTCGGTGCGGCGGTGACGGCACGCCGAGGCAGAACGTCCAAAAGATTGATCGCCAAACAGATGACTCCGATGATCCCCAGAATCCATCCCGCGTTTTGGCTGAATCGTCGCATTGCAAACCTTCCTTTCTGAAAACCTGATGCCGCGTTCGGGAGCCTGTCCACCTGCTTCAATTTTCCGCAGGCGGCCGTCGATTTACGGCCAATGTTGTTCAAGAGCTTTCCGATGGATCAGACTCGCGTCATCTCCACCGGTTAATGGTGGAAATTACGCGGTCGCTGTCACAACTGTTGGATGGAGGATGATACGACGGCAATCCGCCGCTCGCCAAGATGCCGCTCGTTGACAGGAAATTTTTGCAGTCGTAGCCTGCCCCTCGGCCAATTTGCCAACGGTGGGAACCTAAAGATATGCCGGAAGTCAATAATTTCGCCGAGCTGGAAGTGCTGCTCGAGAAGTGCCAGGCGGCATTGAACTACCGCTTTCGCGACATCGAATTGTTGGCAATGTGCTTGACTCATGCCTCGTCGGCTCGTACGCGATTGCACTCGAACGAACGATTGGAATTTTTCGGCGATGCCGTGCTGGGTTTGGTCGTTTGCGAGGCTCTGTATCACCGCTTCCCCGAAGCGGCCGAAGGGGAACTGACCCGCATCAAGTCGATCGTCGTCAGCCGCGCGACGTGCGCGGCGATGGCCAGCCGAGTTCACTTGGAAGAATTCGTTCTCGTCGGCAAGGGGCTGGACCACGGCGGTCACATTCCCTCGTCGATCTTGGCGGGGACGTTTGAAGGACTGATCGCTGGCATTTACCTCGACGGCGGCCTGGAAGCCGCACGATCGTTCCTGATGCCGCTGTTGAACCCCGAAATCGAAAGCTCCGCCGCGACGCTGCACATGCAGAACTTCAAGAGCCTCTTGCAGCACATCGCTCAGAAAAAACTCGGATCGACGCCGATGTATCGAGTGCTCGACGAGCGCGGCCCGGATCATTCGAAAGTGTTCCATATCAGCGCGGTCGTCGCCGGCCGAGTCTTTCCCGCCGCATGGGGATCCAACAAAAAAGAGGCGGAACAAACCGCCGCACAACACGCGCTGGAAGAATTGCTCGACGAAGACGCAGCCAAAGGTCAGCCAGTCTCAATCGTTGCCGATTCTCCAATTGCCGTACCAGAAATCACTCAGTCCTCAGAGGCAGCCGCTGCCTCGACACAAGATTTCACAATCACTGCCGAACCGGACCCATTCGGCTACGGCGTCGAGAACTCCTGACGGCAAGCCGCCTCTAACAGTAGTCGTGGCGTGTTGAATAACCAGAAAGGTCGGCTTAATCTCAACCCCGACCTCTCGTCGGTGCTGAAAACAACGTCATGCCGCGCCAATCTGAATCGTCCGTGTCGTTCGCCGACCGCCCCGCCCGGGCGGCATACTTGGTCGTGCGCGATGGCGACAAATGGAGAGACGTGTTCCGGCTGACCCCTGGCCAAGTCATGACCATCGGCCGTGCGCCGACCAATCGCATCGTGATTCGCAGCGAAATGAGCAGCCGCAATCACTGCGAGATTTTTCAGGCCGGACCGATGTGGATCCTCCGCGACCTCGGCAGCCGCAACGGCACGACCGTCGATGGACGCCGTATCTCCGGCGATTGGGAGCTGGAAGAAGGGCAGACGATTCAGCTCGGAACGTGTGACATCGTGTTCACTCACGAGCTTGCCAAAAACACGCAGCCAGCCGACGACGAAGACTCCGAAATCGAATCTCCGACACAAACCCAGGATGCGATCCCGATTCCAGAAAAGGATGGAAAATCCAGCGAGCCTGAAATCATCTCACGCCGGAAGCGCACCCGGTACTCTCCCACCAGCACCGCCGAGCATGCCGGCGCTGATCGCTTCAGCCAAGACCTGGCTCAGCTTTGGAAGCTGGCAGTCGAGATGGGCTCAGCGAAGGACGAAAAGCAACTCGCCGACGTCGTTTTGGACGGATTGCTCGCCGTAATCGGTGCCGACATCGGTGCCGTCTTAGTGCTCCCAAAGCCGATGTCCGCTGGAGCGAAACCAAACCAACTCCGCGTTGTGGCGTATAAGTCACAAGGGGATCGATCGTATCAGACCATCTCGAAAGCACTGTCGTACATGGTCCTGGAAGATCGTGAGGCGGTGCTCGCTAAAAATGTCGCCGATGACAGCAAGCTCTCCGATCGAGACAGCCTCGACGAAATTTCAGCCCGGAGCGTTATCTGTGCCCCGATCCGCAACAAGGACCTCATTTACGGCCTGATCCACTTGTATTCGACGCTCAGTGACGAATCGCTGGAACCAGAGCATCTTGAATTCACGCTGGCCGTCGCCGATCAAATGGCACTCGCGTTTGAAAACGTGCGTGAGAAGCAATCGCTCGCTGAGGGATTGGCGCGCGCACGAAACGAAAACGAATCGCTGCGCAACCAATTGGCAATCGACACGGAATTGGTTGGAAACAGCCCTGAGATGCAACAACTCAAGCAACAGATCAGCCGGATCGCTCCGACCGCCGCAACCGTGCTGATCCGCGGAGAAAGCGGTGTCGGCAAAGAACTGGTCGCTCGCGCGGTCCACTTTGGAAGCGACCGCCGCAATGGCCCGTTCGTGTGCCTGAATTGCGCGGCGTTGAGCGAAACGCTCCTCGAAAGCGAATTGTTCGGTCACGAAAAAGGCTCGTTCACCGGAGCGACTGGCCGCAAACCAGGGAAATTCGAGCAAGCACATCGCGGCACACTGTTCCTGGACGAGGTCGGCGAAATGAGCCTGTCGATTCAAGCCAAGTTTCTGCGAGTCCTCGAAGGACATCCTTTCGAACGTGTCGGCGGCCACGAGGCAATCAATGTGGACGTGCGCGTGGTGGCCGCGACGAACCGCGATCTCGAACTCGCCGTCCAAGAGAAACTGTTTCGGAAAGATCTCTACTTCCGGCTGTTCGTGGTGGAGATCACTCCGCCTCCTCTCCGTGAACATCCCTCAGATATTCCGGTGTTGGCCAATTATTTTCTGCATCGTTTCGCAAAGAAAACAAGTCGGCCGTTGCGTGGATTCACGGATGAGGCGCTGGAGGTGCTGTGTCAGTTCAACTGGCCTGGAAACGTGCGTGAGCTTCAGAACTGTGTCGAGCGCGCCGTCGTGCTCAGTACCCGCGACATGGTTTCCGCATCGGAGATAAAATTGTCCGGTCTTCGTGTTTCAGCCGCGACCGCACCGACGCCGACAATGGTGGTGCCCACAAATGTCATTGCGGCAAATCCCTCTGTCGCTCAGGGTGAAACCGTGAAAATGGAAAAATCGCTGGATGAACTCGAACAACATCACATCCTCGCGACTCTCGAAAAGACGAATTGGAACAAGTCACAGACGGCGGCGATTTTGGGAATTGAACGATCGACACTGGACCGCAAACTCAAACGTTATGGCGTCAATCGACCAGATTAGGCATGCATACGCGAGCATCACCTCAGACTACTACAAACGTTGATTTTCCCTGACGAATCATGCGGTTTTGACCGTTTCAGATTTCCAAAAAAGTTGTTGACATTCTGCAATTTCCGTCGGACAATCCGCCCCGTTCTGCTTGTGTTCCCGCCTGTTTTGCTTTCTTCGGTCGAGCGAGTTTGGGCGTCATTGGGGAATCAATCCTTGTTGTCGTGACGTCGCTCAGTGATTCACGAGTTTCCCGTGAGTGAAACGTGGATGTGACCAATATCGTGTTGTTCCATCCCGAATTGTTTGTCTCTGAAACCCCGTTAGAGATTGGAGTTGGGCATGTCTTATCCGCTCGAGGCAGATTCGGACCTCGATGACGACGCTGGCTTTCATGAGGACGGCTTCCTGGTCGGTGAGTCAGATGACTTTAGCGACGAGTACGAAGACGTTGACTTTGAAGCGATGGGAGTCGATCCCGGCGAACCTACGAAAGCCAAGCCAGGCTCCGAGGAAAAGGTGCTGATGCTCGCCGCTCGTTATGCCGCCGGAATGCCGCTCTGGCACAACGACGACTGTACGGATCATGGACCGGCGCGCGATCATCGCATCGACATTTAGTCATCACTAGTCATTCAAAAAGGCTCCTCAAAGCTGACGCTTTGAGGAGCCTTTTTTGTTTTTGTCGAATGATCAACTTCCCGACCGGACCAATCGGATCGCTCTGTGCCCCGACTGCTTTTTGATTATGCACTTGTCCCCACCAGCTCCTCGGACTTGGGAGCTTCGTTGGGCAGAAGTTCTTCGACGAAGCCTTTGAGGTGCTGAGCACGGTTCGATTGCTGGAGCTTCTTCAAGGCCTTCGACTCAATTTGGCGGATGCGCTCGCGAGTCACTTTGAAAATGCGGCCCGTCTCCTCGAGTGTGTAGCTGTAGCCATCACCGAGGCCGTAGCGCAGGCGAATGATCTCTCGCTCACGGTACGTCAGACTGCGAAGCACGACGTCGATCTTGTCCTTGAGCATTTCGTGCATCGCGGCTTCGGCCGGACTGCCATGATGTTGGTCTTCGAGGAAATCTCCGAAGGCGCTGTCCTCGCTTTCACCCACGGGGGTGTCAAGGCTGATGGGGTGCTTCCAAGTTTTCATAATCCGCTCAGTTTCCTCAACCGAGAGACCAACGGCGTGAGCCAACTCATCCATGCTTGGTTCCCGACCGGTTTCTTGGCGGATCTGCTCGCTCTTGGCTTTAAGCTGCGAGATGCTCTGAAACATGTGAACCGGAATCCGAATCGTGCGAGCATGGTCGGCAACGGCTCGCGTGATTGCTTGCCGAATCCACCAAGTCGCATAAGTCGAAAACTTGTAGCCTCGGCGGTACTCGTATTTTTCGACACCGCGCATGAGACCAGCGTTTCCTTCTTGGATGAGATCCAAAAAGCTCAGTCCTCGATTACGGTATTTCTTGGCGATCGAAACCACGAGTCGCAAGTTGCCACCAGACAACTTCTGCTTGGCTTCGGTCCACTGTGCGAAACGACGCTTGATCGTCTTTGACCGCTGGATGAACTCTTGCGCCGGCTCTCGAACCATCGCGACAAGATCATCCAGTTCCTTTTGCAGGACCGCGACGTCCTTGGTGACAACCGTGCGGCCATCCATCAGATTTTTGCCGTAGTTATGGCGATGATGAGCACGCGGACTCTTGGCCTCCTCGATCATTTTGAGTAGCTGTTCCATGCGCTCGGCAATCTGATGCATGCGCTTCATTACGGGCTGCAGACGTTGGGTACGGATCGAAAGTTCTTCGATCAACGTACACATTTTGCGGCGGCGCACGACGCGACGGTGCTTGGCAACTTTCTTGTCGGCTGCCGATGCTTCCGGATCAATGGTGATGAGTTGGTCAGTCCGATGCTGCTCGTACAACTTCTTAAGCAGCGGCAGATTCTTGGGCATGCGGCCTTCGATTTGTTCCTTGCGTGTGTTCTCTGTCTCCGAAGTCCGCAGGGTACGTTCAAACGGCAACTCCTTGGAGTTGACTTTTTCGAGCGTCTCGATGCCCATCTCCAACGCAAAGTCCGATTCCATGATTCCGCGGCGGAATCGCTTGCGGGTGATCTCGATCTGCTTCGCGAGATAGATTTCCATGCGGCGTGTCAACAGCGGAATGTTTCCCATTTGGCTGAGATACATCCGAATGGGATCGCGCGAGAGCAATGCTCGCTCCTCCTGTGCTGTCAGCTTTGGCTGCGGCACCGTCTCGACTGGGTGTTCCTTTTCAGGTACGTAGTCGGGATCATCAATGGGCGTATCCACATCGTGGATCAATTCCACGGCGTTCTCGTCGAGCCAAATCAACAACTCGTCGACCATTTTTGGATCGCCACCTTCGTCAGGCAGGTAACGATCGACCATTTGGAAGGTCATCACGCCGTGATTTTTTTTGACTTCTTCGATCAGCGTATTGAACCTGTTACACAAGCGATGCACGGCAAACTCCTTTGGGTTGAAATCGAAATGAGCGCACTTCCCTTTGCGGTCCACGATCAACTCAAGATCCAAAATCCTAGTGTCTTTCTGGGGAACACGGCTCCCATGGGCAAAGTCTGGTTTCCACATCCAGCACAATCAAAATTCAATCAACAATCAACTGAAGACGAACAATCAACGCCAAGGTTTCGGAAAATCGCCGTCCCACGACCGGGAGGCTTTCGCAATCGCTCGTCATGATCGAGTCTGACAACGACCGTTGCTGAGCGACTTGGGATTCACCCGATCTCACGCGGCTCGATACCTTGGCCCAGAGCCGGACTTGATGCGGGCCACGTTGCCGACTTGCGCTGTTCGCTCGCGGCGGCCGTTGCAGCGAAAATCGAATCCACTGAATTCGATTCGTTTGCACCAAGACTCGTACATTCTTCGGAAATTTCCCAAGCAAATTCAGACAAGCGGGTTCTCTTTGATAGATTCCTTTCTTTCAACGTGAGAACCAATCCAACCCATTGATCGAGTCGGCGAAACTGCCGACACGAAAATTCGACTTCAGTTCTTTTTCGTAGCAATCGTCGTTTCACCCACTCCAACAAGAAACGAAGACGACATCCTATCAAGGGACTCTCGCATATCCAGCAAAAAAATCTCGGTGCGGGTAATTTCCTGGAACTGACAACGGGCTCAGGTTTTTGAAACCATGGTCATTCTTCGGCTGATGATACGGTTCGTCAACCGGGGACAAGACAAATCGACGCTTCGCTGGCGTACCTGAAGCACCCGCACGTCCAACGCTACATTGCGTGCGACCAATTTGATCCTGTCAATTGTTGGCCGAGCTTGCCTGACAACCTCGGCGGCAACGATTAGCGGAGCAGCGGCGTTGCACTTCAGTCAGCGATTGCGAAGCAAAGTTCTCAATCCAGAGAATCGTGCTTCTCAGCGGCAATCGATTGATCGGGCCGCAGATTCTCGACTCAGTTCCATTCCGCCGTTTGCTGCGCGAGCTTGGGTAACAAGTCGATTTCACGACGAATGCGTTTGAGTCCTTCGGAGCACAGCTCGAACTCCTCGCTGAGATGCCGCAGGATCGGTGCTTGTTCGCGAGACTCGTCGTCTTCGGAGTAGCTGGCGGCGATGAGATACGACCGTTTGCCTTGCTGACAATAATTCACCAGGAAGTCTTTGCAGTCGGGAGCTTGCAGCTTCGGCAGATGCTCCGGAAACACGCCGCTATAAAAAAGCGTAAAGTCGCCGATGTGCCGATAGATCTCGCACCGGGAACGAGCGGGACGATGCTCCGCCTCCTGAACCATGTCCACGACCTGGGTCAATCGATGGCCGGACGTGTCTCGCACGCGATAGATTGCCTCTTGCCGCAAGAAGCGCAACAGCATCCCAACGAGATACTCGATTAAGGGCGGATCGGCGATGCCTAGTTCCGCCTCAAAGGTCTGTTCGGCCGCGCCTGCGAACAGGCGACGCAAGACATCTTCCCCATTGAGCAACGGAGCCATTCGGCCTCCTCACCCAGCAACTGAGGGCACGTAGTCCTGTCGGGCTGCGCGCTCTGGTCGCTGGATTCAACCATCAACCAAGAGAACGTCCTTCGGCGATGAGGCCATCCGACTGGACCGCCGGAATCCCTCTTCCCGTTTTGTTGGAATCGGCCAATTGCGCCGACCAAACACAGGCCGATTCTAGAAGATCCTCAAAATCGCGGTCAAAAGTTATTTTGACCAAAGCCGTTGTTTGACAGGTCGAAACTCAACGATGCGATCCCAAAACTGACAGTTGGGCACCACGACTGATGGCGAGCGACGTTCCGCAGTTAGTGAGATGTCCGCCGGATAATCCCAACGATTCTCGCACCGCGATGCGTCTCATGATCTGCCCTGAGTCACCGGCGACGATGATTAACTCGTCCCGATTTGGCCAGCAAACTTCGCCGTGAATCAATACTCCTCGGCCGGCTGAGAATCCTTCGGGATCCTCGTTGCCGACTCGTCGATGCGGCCAGGCAGGCTCACCGGTCGCCAGGGCGACTCCCCATAGCGAGCGGCCCTGCACGATCAACGTATTTCTGGCAATTCCCAAAACGTAGCGAAGTGGATCGGGCCACTGATGCTGCCACAGCAACAATCCGCTTTCGGCATGAATCGCCATCAGCAAGTTGGTGTCAAGCGGAGCGACATACAACACGCCATCGTGATAAATCGGCGGAGTGTGTCCTTCGCGCCGTCCATCGCGAGAAGAAATGACCGCATCCGAAACATACGTCCGCACCCAGCGAGTAGCCCCGTCGTGCACATTGATTGCGACGATCGCCCCCGCATCGGTCGAGACGAAAGCGCTGTCCTCGGCCACGGTGAGCTCCAGGTGGCTGGTGGAATTTACGGCTTCTTCGGTCGAGGCCACGGTGATCCCCACTTTGCGATTCCAAAGCAGCAGCGCCGTGTCGGCATCAAAACAAGCGACATTGAGTTGATCTTGAGGCAGGCTGCGTCGCAACACGACCAAGACTCGCTGTGAATCGGCTGCGGGAGGACCTTCAAAACACCACGGCGACGCCACGCTCAGCGGGTCTTGCGGATCGATTTCCTTGGCGTCAATTCGCCAAACAAGCTTGCCTTCGCCATCGCCAACATCCAGCCCGACCAATTCGCTGTGCGCATTCGTTTCCTGCTTCGCCTTGCCGGTGATCGAAGTCCCCAGCCGTGCGTAGAGCCGATCCCCATACGCCGTCAACGAATGTCGAGCACGTCCGTCGATGGACAGCTTGGGAGCAATTGGATCGGCAAGTGAATGAATGACGGACGCTTGTGGATCGCGTGCTGGTTCTGCTGTCTCCGACCATCTCGGTCGGCCGGTGGTGGCATCAAATGCAAACACCGATTCGCCGTTCGACATGAAGAGTGTTTCTCCGACTACGACGGGAATCATCTCACCGACTTCTGTCCCCGAACCATTTGGCAATTCGACGGTCCACATGTGCCGGTCCAACGAACTCGTTTCGCCGTCTTTCGAAGCTTCTGCGATCTGATCGGCAATCATTGAAGAAAGCAGATCGACCAGCACTCCTTCTCGACCTGCAATGCGACCTTCCGAGTTGCCGTGCAGCCTGCGAAATGCGGCGAGTTCTTGACCAACTCGCTCAGTATCCTTCTCGAAGAGACTGCACAGGATGAGTTGAGCACGGATTTGCGCGGCATCGCAGCTCGGATCAGGATGCCGCAGAAGCCCCAAGCCAGCGGCAGAGCGCAGCGAGCCAGAGGCCGGCAGCAGCATCTCCCAATACGTTCGCGCCGCCGCGTAATCCGCTCGTTCAAACGACTGCTCGGCGAGTCGAGCGAGCGCTTCGTCAGCAGAGGAGCTCGCGAAGCCTTGTCGAACGATGCGGAGCCAAGCGGCTCGCTGACGCGACGGATCGAGTCCTCGCTGGTCTTGGATGTCATCAAGCCATTTCTTCGCCGTGCCATCCACCTGGCGACGAAACGCGGTCAAGCCGGGCGACGGCAGCAGCGCAGCTTGAGACTGGCAGAATCGAGCAACGCTCACGTACCACCCTGGGGCAATTGCAACCAGCTTGTCGGCCTTCTCGGACTGTGTCTGACGCAACAACGTCGCGACGCCATCCCATTGCTTTTCGGCGACGAAGTCCTCAATGCTCGCGAGCCGCTTCGTCGCGGCGCTGTCCAGGTCCAGCGTCATCGCTTCCTGGCTCAAATTCGTGGCGACAAGCTGAGCCTGCGCCGGTGCGACCAGCGCCAAAATAATCAGCAGCGAGAGAATCGACTTCATGTCTCGCGGAGCCTTGTGCCAATCCAGAAGATGACAATCCCAATCAGCGTGCAAGTCGGCATCACCAGCAACCGAAAGCCAAAATTCAGTTGGTACACAATCAACAACGGCAGCCACGCGAGAGCCATCACTTGCAACAAAATGCCCAGGTGTTGCCGCATGAAAAGTCGTGTCCATCTTCGTTGGGGCCGAATCGAGTCGGCTTTATACTCCGGTGACTGACTTCAAGGAACGACGCATGACCGAGGCGGTAGACATTCTGGCTCGTTACAGCCGACAAACGCGGTTTGCTCCGCTGGGAGAAGCCGGGCAACGGCGGTTGCTGGCCAGCCGCGTGTTGCTGGTCGGCTGCGGTGCCCTGGGCACGGTCTTGGCCGAGACGCTGACTCGAGCCGGTGTCGGGCACTTGCGAATTGTCGATCGTGATTTCGTCGAGACGACGAATTTGCAGCGGCAAGTGCTGTTCGACGAAGACGATGTCGCGGCCCAGATGCCGAAGTCCGTCGCTGCCGTCGAGAAGCTGCGGCGGATCAACAGCACAATCGAGCTGGAAGCGGTCGTTGCCGATATCGACTGCCGCAACGTCCGCGAGTTGGCTCGGGACGTGGACCTGATTCTCGACGGGACCGACAACTTCGAGACGCGATTCCTCGTCAACGATCTCTCGCTGGAGACCGGCATCCCGTGGGTGTACGGCGGCTGTATCGGCAGTCACGGACAAATCATGGCGGTCCTGCCCGGTAAGTCGGCGTGCCTCCGCTGCGTGATCGAGTCACCGCCAGAAGCGGGAACGACCGAGACCTGTGAAACGGCTGGCATCCTCGGCCCAACGGTCAATGTGATCGCGTCTTGGCAGGCGATGCTGGCGATGAAGATTCTCAGCGGTCATCTCGACGACGTACCGCGAGTGCTGACCGTGATCGACTTGTGGGACCACACGTTTCGGACGCTCGATGTCGGCAACTTGCACGTCAGCGGCGACTGCCCGGCCTGCAAGCGCGGCGAACGGTTGTGGTTGTCGGGACAAAGCGGCTCACGATCGACGGTTCTCTGCGGACGAAACTCCGTGCAAGTCGTTCCCAGTTCGCCGACGACATTGTCGCTGGATGATCTCGCCTTGAAATGGAACGGCCACGGGACGATCACTCGCAATCCGTATCTCGCCCGGCTGTCACTGACCGGCGGAGAGTTCGAGCTGACCGTGTTTCGAGACGGCCGCGCCATCATCCGCGGTACGCAGGAGATCGCTGCGGCACGAGCGTTGTACGCTCGGTACGTCGGCGGCTGAGGAATTTTCGATTGACGATTTTTGATTTTCGATTGAACACAAAATCGAAAATCAAAAATCGTCAATCAAAATTTCCTTCAGCCCATCTGCCAGTTGTAGCGGTTCAGCTCCAGAACCAGCAGGATGATGCCGGTGATGAGCGACGCGACGGAGACGAACAACAGGCCGACGAAAACGTCCGGCGTGGCCTTGGCTGCTTTACTGTCCGAGTTTCGACGTGACATTGTCGCCCCTTTCGATTTTGCCGTTTTTCGCGGGCAGGATCACCACACCGACCGATCGGTCCGGCGTCACATACACCAACTTGATGTCGCCCAGAAATTTTGCGGCCCGGTCGCCCAGTTGCGGACGATAGACCGAGAGCTTGTGCCCTTCGGCGAGGCCATCGTCGCTGCCGATGGAAATTTCGACCAAATCCGAACCGCTACGGCCGGCTCGTTTCGTTTCGAGTACTTCGCCATCGACGGCCGGCGGTGGTGTGAGCAAGCCGGCAACCGTTTTTGGATCGGTCGACAGTCCATTCGCGGCGATGATCTTCTGAAAGAGCACAAGATCATTCAGCAACTTCGAGTGTTTGTCTTGCAGTGCTCTTTCGGCCACTTGCAGGTTGAACTTGATGTCTTCCAACGCCTTGACGCGGTCGTTCTTTTCGTTGAGCAACTTCTGCATCTCGTTGTTAATTCCGCGTTGCAGCAATGCCTCTTCGCGGCGCTGGCGAGCTTCTTCGACGGAGACCTTCGCCAGTTCGCGTTGTTCATTCCGTTCGGTCTCGGCGGCGACTAACTGCGTATTGGCGGCATCAACCTGATCTTTGTGAAGCTTGACTTGTCCCTCGGCGTTCGAGGCTCGCTCCTGCTCCTTCTTGAGATCGATCTCCAGGCGAGTCTTGTAGGCGGCAAACGCCTCCTCGACCTGCTTTTTGTCCGCATCGAGCTTCGCGTAGTTGGCGTCGACCGTCTCTTTGGCCGCTTTCCAGTTCTTCTGCGTCGAGAAGACCGCTCCGGCAAAGATCAGGAACATGATGCTCAAAAAGAGCTGCAAACCAACGAGTAGTTTTCCGAGAAATGACATGTCACGCCCCCCCAGTCGTTTTCGCGTCCCACGATCATTCTTCGTAGGACGACTTCAATTGAACGTTTCGTCGCTGCAAGCGAGCCAGCACTCCGCGCATACGGCTGAGCTCGTCCTGCAGTCGTTTCTTTTGTTCGAGGGACTGGAATTGATCGACTTCCAGTTCCTCCAAATGGTTTCGCAGGCGAGCAACGTCTTCGCGACGCAACTCCCCTTCCTTCCAAACCGCCTGTGCCTCCTGAGCGACCTTGACACCCTCGACGGACAACTCTTGGATCGTCTTGACCTGCGCCAAGAAGATCTTCTGCAACTCCTGCTCCCGTCCCTCCATCGCTTTGAGGTCCAGCTTCTGCTGAGCCGTGATTTCGTCTTGCCGTTTCTTGAGTTGCTCCGGCACTGGTTCCAGCTCTTGAATCAGTGCGTTGAGTTGCGTGGCCTCATGGCTGTAGGCAGCCACGATCACCTCCGGTAGCAGCTTCGCGGTCTTACTGAGCGGCTCTTGCTTGGAATGCTCAATGATGTTTTTGACGGTGTAGGTCGTCTCCTTCTCGTTGACGTTCTTTTCGATGGTGTACTTTTCCAAGGCAGCCGCTTCGCCCTCCCAGTTCGTGCCGGCGATCCGGGCGGAGAACGAGAAGCCGAGAAACGCGATGCTCAGGAACGTGGTCAGGACCACGAACACTTTACCGACATTGTTTTTCATCGTGACGCCCTTCGTGGCAGCATCCTTGCATCGCCCCGTCCGACGAACGAAACGTCTCGTCGAGAAACCGCAGCGACTGCCACCAATTCGGGGCGAGTATACGAGTGCTCAAAAAAACGTGTCAAACTGACTTTGACGATCGTACCGGAAACGGGTGCCCGAACCAGACGATGACTTTGCAAACTCACCCGAAGCGTCAGCGAGGGCGAACGCTCCAGTTGGCCGTGAATTCAGTGCGTTTTGGAACGCCCGCCCTCGCTGGCGCTTCGGGTTAGTCTGCCTCACCAAACATCGAACCAAGCCCCCCGGCAACCGCAGACTCCGCTGGGGGAATCCGGGCAGAGTCCACCGGTGACTGCCGCCGCGCACGATCTTGGCTTGCGTGCGACTCGTGCCGGTCGTGTGGACGCTGCGCGTTGAACCAGTCGAAACGGCCGATAGAGTGCGGCTGAGGAAGCCTCAAAGTTCGACTCTCCGCCATTCGTGTTGAGAATGGGAGGGCGAGGCTCCTGCCGAGCCGGTACGTGAATTACGCGTGCTCACCGACCCGGCTCGGCAGGAGCCTCGCCCTCCCGCCTGGTCCACATTCAACAGGAATGGCGGAAGCCCCAAAGAATGATGAAACTCAATGAGCAACATTCGCGATTACGGAGCGGCCGGGGACGGCCAGACCGACGACACCGGAGCCATAAAGCACGCCCTGGCCGACGGCGAGGGGCTGATCGAATTCCCGCGCGGCGACTACCGCATCACGAAGCCGATCGTCGTTGACCTCGCCAAGTTCAGCCGAACGGCGATTCGGGGCAGTGGCGGAACTGCAAAGGTCATCATGGCCGGAAAGGGGCCTGTGTTCTTCTTCGTCGGCTCGCACGACAAGTCCGCCGATCCCAAAGGCTTCAAGCCAGAGATTTGGCAGCGCGAGCGGATGCCACTGCTCAGCGACATCGAAATCACCGGCGAGCATCCCGAAGCGGACGGCATCCGGCTGGAAGGGGTCATGCAGCCGACGCTGACCGGTGTGCTGATCCACAAAGTTCGGAACGCAATCCACGTCACGCGACGGTCGCGCAATGTGCTCATCAGTCATTGCCACATCTACGAAAACACTGGCATCGGAGTCTTCCTCGACCACTGCAACCTGCACCAGACGATCATCACCGGCAGCCACATCAGCTATTGCCGGTTGGGCGGTATCCGCATTCAAGGGGGCGAAATTCGCAACTTCCAAGTCACCGGCAACGACATCGAATACAACAACAACCGCGCGATCGGTGTCCCCGATGCCGACGCCGAGCCGACCGCCGAAATCTACATCGACGTCGAGGACGGCACCGTCCGTGAGGGGACGATTTGCAGCAACACGATCCAAGCGACGTATAGCCCCAACGGCGCAAACATCCGTTTCATTGGCAGCGGCTCGAAAGGCAATCATCGAGCCGGCATGTGGACCATCGCTGGCAACCTGATCGGCAGCCAGGCGACCAACATTCATCTGACGTCGGCGTTAGGCTTCGCGATCTCCGGCAACTACATCTACAGCGGGCACGAGCGAAACATTGTCATCGAAAGCTCGCGCAGCATCGCCATCGGAGCCAACACGCTCGGCCACAACCCCGACTACGGCGACAAAGAACTCTCGACCGGCATCCGCTTCGTCGATTGCGAGGACTGCACGGTCACGGGCCTCATCATCCAAGACGCTCTCGCCGGACAAAACACAGTCGCCGGAGCGGTCGCCAACAAAAAGGAAGGCTTGATCGAACTCGTTCGCAGTCGTCGTATGAACCTGACCGGCTGCCAGATCTTCGAGGGGACGCCGAACGGCCTCGTCTTGGAGGACTGCTCGGACACTTTGATCTCCGGTTGCACGGTGCTCGACCAACGCTCGCCGAAGTTGATGGAGCATGCAATCGTCTGGCGCGACACCGGCAAGCCCACGACCGGCAACCTGATCCACGGCTGCCGCATCGGTACCGGCAGCCGTGGCAATCTGAGCGGTACAAACCGCGCGGGGATTCGCGTCTCCGAAAACGTGCTGGACTAAAAGCCGTTTCAAAACCGTCGCCCTGTTCGCCAGAACGTGTTGAAAAACGTGGGGCACGTTTCCAACGTGCCCGATTTCTTTGGGAGTTGAGCACGATGAAATCGTGCTCAACCAGTCTTCTTAACCGGCTGACGCGCAGGCTCCTCGATGCTGGGATTATCCCGGCTAAAGTGTCTCTGATTCAGAGACCTCTGTGACTCTGCCGGACGTCATCGAGTGCGGAACTGAAAGCGAACGAGCCGGCGAGGTGAGTTGATGACTAAGCCTGAAGGTGTTTCGGCATCTGACTCGGACGACCCATCGGCCGCAGGGAGTGTGATCCGCCCTCTTCACCTGGAGCGCCATCGTCCCACGAGATGGACGCTTACACGTTCATTCACAAGACGCTGTCCGAATCGGGGGATGAAGCGTCGCAGGCGAAGTCGGGCGAGGTGGCGGCAGGCTCGAAGCTGGGGCAAGGGTGCATGGGAGCCGTCAATGAGGGCTGATCACCTGGGGCCGATCGATATCCACAAGGGTCGCACCGAACGCGCGATGCTCAATGAGGGGATCGACAGTAAGAAGCTGTTTGGTTGAAAGTCGTGGGGTAGGCTTCCAGCCTGCCAAGCTTTGCGGAACACTGGCAGGCTGGAAGCCTATCCCACGATTTGGACTACCCAATGCCGACTCTCTCGCGTGATGAACTCGCTGAAAAGTATCTTGCTCAGTTGCCGTACCCGCCGTATCCGGTGCAGGAGGAGGCGTTGCTGTCGTGGTTCACGGCCGAGCGAGGCGTGCTGGTCTGTGCTCCGACGGGGACCGGCAAGACGTTGATTGCCGAGGCGGCACTGTTCGAGGCGCTGCATTCCAACACGATCGCGTACTACACCACGCCGTTGATCGCACTGACCGAGCAGAAATTTCGCGAGATGCAGGCGGCGGCGGTTCGCTGGGGATTTCAAGCGGATGACGTCGGACTTGTCACCGGGAATCGCAAAGTGAACCCGGAAGCGCGGGTGCTCGTCGTCGTCGCGGAGATTCTGCTCAACCGTTTGCTGCACGCCGAGGCGTTTGATTTCACGGATGTCTCGGCGGTCGTGATGGACGAGTTTCACAGCTTCGCCGATCCAGAACGGGGCGTCGTGTGGGAGCTGTCGCTCGGACTGTTGCCCAAGCATGTGCGGCTCTTGTTGCTGAGCGCGACGGTCGGCAATGCGGTGGACTTCACGCTGTGGATGCAGCGGGCGCATGGCCGGTTGCTCGATCTGGTGCAGGGGACGGAACGCCGAGTGCCGCTGAGCTATCAATGGGTGCCGGACCAGTTACTCAGTGAGCATCTCGAATGGATGGCCAACGGCGATGACGAATCGCGACGCACGCCGGCGCTCGTGTTCTGCTTCAACCGGGACGAATGCTGGGAGGTGGCTGAACAACTCAAAGGGAAGTCGCTGCTCGCGGACGGGCAGCAAAAGCGGCTGGCCGTTGAAATCGAAAAACTCGATCTCACGACAGGTGCCGGGCCGAAGCTGAAGCAAATCTTGTTTCGCGGCGTGGGGGTGCATCACGCGGGGTTGCTGCCGAAGTACAAGCGGATCGTCGAGGACTTATTTCAGCAGAAGCTGCTCTCGGTCTGCGTCTGCACAGAGACTCTCTCGGCCGGGATCAATCTGCCTGCGCGGTCGGTCGTCATCACCTCGCTCATCAAAGGTCCGCCGGGGAAGAAGAAGGTGATCGAGCCGAGTGCCGCTCATCAAATGTTCGGACGCGCTGGCCGCCCGCAGTTCGACAAAGAGGGCTTCGTCTACGCGCTGGCTCACGAGGACGATGTCAAAATCCTCCGCTGGAAAGAGAAGTACGATCAGATCCCGGAGGACGCGAAAGATCCGATGCTGATCCGGGCCAAAAAGGCGATGAAGAAGAAACAACCGAAGCGTCGCGAGACCGAGCAGTATTGGTCGAAGGAGCAATTCGAGAAATTGCGAACCGCTCCGCCAGGCAAGCTGACGAGCCAAGGCCCGCTGCCGTGGCGGTTGCTGGCGTACTTGTTGGAGATCACTCCCGATGTCGTCCGGCTGCGCGACTTCGTGTCTAAGCGATTGCTGGAGGGGAAGCATGTCTCGGAAGCTCAGAAGGAACTTGATCGCCGTTTGATTTCGCTGTGGGCAGGCGGCTATGTGACGTTGGAGCCGGAGCCACCAGCCGAAAGCGCTCGGCGCGGGTCTCCCGACCCCGCCGCCGTTCCGACCGCAGGTCTCCCCGAAAGTCCAGCGGCGTCCGAGGAGACCTTCGGTCAACCGAAGTGGCTCGGTCAGGAGACCGGCCACAGCGCAAGGGAGACCAGCGAGAGCGCGGCACCGTCTTCCGCCGCCAAGTTTCTGCTCGGACAAGCTGTGAGGGATCGGCACGAGGCGACTGGGCAATCGACGGCTCCGGAGGTCGTCTATCGTCCCGATCGCGCGATGCCGACGGAGAAGCTCGCCGAGCTGATGACGTTTCGCAGCGTCAATCCGATCTACGGCATGTTCCTTGTCGAGCATCTCGGCAAAGCGAATCGCGAAGAGCGGATTCAAGCGTTTGAAAGCGTGCTCGAAATCGCGAGATCGGCGGCGAAGTATGTGCGTGTGCCGCGATCGGACTTCATGCCGTTCGGGCCGCTGGCGATGGAGTTCCTGCATCCGGCGCTGCTGCAACGTGGACTCGCGACGGCAGCGGAACTCGGCGCAATGACCGACGAAGAGGAAGAAGAATTCTGGGACGAGGACGATCGCCCGCGCGTGCTGACGCTCGCCGAGAAACTGCGGCTGCTCTTCCAGGCCGAGTTCCCCGACGTGACCGACGTTCCGATTCAAGCCTGCTGGGCTGTCGGTGCGTTGCTGCAATTCGGCGGCGACTTCCAGAAGCTGGTCTCCGCGCGGCAAGCGGCCAAGCAAGAGGGAATTTTGTTTCGGCACCTGCTGCGGTTCGTGCTGCTGCTGGAGGAATTCATCCCGCACTGTCCGCCGGGACTCGATGCCGCCGAATGGCAAAACGAACTTCGCGACCTCGCGAATCAAGTCACCGCAAGCTGCCGCGAGGTCGATTCGCAAAGCACCGAGCAGATGCTTGTTGAGGCTCATGCAGCGGCGACGGCTTTGCAGTTGCAACCAACATAGTCGTCTCTGTGTCCTCTGTGCCTCTGTGTTTCCAAATATTTTGAAACACAGAGGCACAGAGAACACGGAGGCATGATGTCAGAATCGAGACGTTCTCCGCCGCAGCACGATGAAGTGGCCGTCGGTTTCGTCGAGCAGCAGATCCCAGTGGTCGGGCTCGGTTTGCAGTTCGCGGACTTGGTCCGGGGACTTGATCCCACTGTACGGACCCCGTGCGTCGATCACGATGAAGTCAGTATCGTCAGGGACGCGGTCTTCGTAGTTGGCAACGCGGCGGAGCACCTTGCTGTAGTCGTACGACCGCTCGTGATGCGTGAATCTCGCATGCACGAAGTCGGTCGAGGCGACTCGCGACTCGCGAGGGATCTTCGTGAACACTTTCTCGAACTGATCCGCTCGCGGATCGCGAGCGTACAACTTCCGCAGCGGCATTGGCGATCCGGGATCCCAGAAGGCAATGCCGGCGGGGCCGAGGCTGAAGAACAGGCCGCTGGTGAACGCGCTGGCCCAGACGAATTGGCGTGCGAAGGAGTCGGCTGGTGTGGGGGTGACACGGTGCGGGGGTGACAAGGTGACGAGCGATCGGAGTTTCGCGAAGACTCGTCCCGCGTTGCCGACTCCGATGGCGGTGGCCCAGAAGACGACCGGGACCAGCGGTGCGTGGAAGTGATGACGCGGGCCGTCCCCCGCAAATTCGCTGAGACACAAGATGCTGAACAGCGGCAGTCCGACAGCGAGGCGAGTTGGCGAGAGCAACGCGAGGAAGCCGACCGGTGCGAGCATCATCAACGAGTACAGCGCAGTCTTCGCGGTCAGTAGCTCGCCGAACAGCAGCCTCGGATTCGTGAGCATGTTCTTCGCGACCTCCACCATCGTGTTGCCGAACTTGGGGAAGTAGCGGACGTAATGCAGTTCCGCCCCGCTACGAAACCACGGGATCACGACGAGGATTGCCAGCAGTAAATAGACGACGCCGAAGAGGGCAAGGCACAGGCCGAGAATGATTCGGTGATGCGGTGCGCTTCCTTGCGCTCGGCGCGGGTCTCCCGACCCCGCCGCTGAAGTGGACCGTAGGTCTCCGTTCGATTGCGGGAGACCTGCGGTCGTACCGAGCGGCGGGGTCAGGAGACCCGCGCCGAGCGCAGGGTTGGGGCGTTTCTGGAACCATGCGGTCGTGGCGATCCACACGCCCAGCGGGGCGATGATGATTGAGTAGTCCTCTTTCGCCGACAGCGCGATCGCGAGCAGGATCAACGCTCGGCGGAAGCGGCCCTCTTCCAATGCCTCGAACGCGAACAGGAAGAACGGCACGCAAAAACTTTCTGGCCGAAAAGTCTTCAGATCGACTTCGATGTCCAGAAAGTGCAGCGGGAAGTACAGCAAGAACGCAGCCGACATCAGCAGCCCCGCGCGCGCCGAGCCGGTCGATCGTTGAGTCATCCGAAAGATCGGAATCGCTCCGAGCGCCAGCGCGGTCGATTCGCACAGCTCCATCAGCAAGTGCGACGGCCAGAAGAAGTGCAGCGGCAACAGTAGCAGGTGGATCACCTGAATGTGCTCGCCGAGGAACAGCCCTTGGTCGAGGTAGCTGCGAAAGCCTTTGCCGTGCCACAGATTCCACAAGTGCTCCTCGTACATCGCTGAGTCACCATGCGGGATGCGGAGGTTCTGCCACAGCCGCCAGTTCATCGCCGTGAAGACGACGATGTAGATCGCGATCAGCACGGCGACGGATTTGAGGGACGAGTGTCGGGAGACGAAGGTGGAGAGGAGGGGCGAGGGGCGAGAGGCGAGGGGCGAGTTGGGAGGCAGGACCGCCGCGTTGTTCTTGTCTTGCTCGTCCCTCGCCCCTCGCCCCTCGCCACTTCGCCGCGTGAAGGGCTGCACGAGCCAGCCGGCCAGAGCGATCGCTTGCCAGAATTGCGGCGTGACGAACTGCAATTGTGCGAGGAAGGGCAGATTGAAGACGAAGGCCAACAAACCAGCCAGTTCCCACACACCCATCAGCCACCACCAGCCGCAGGCGAACCCGGCCGTGATGAACGAGTCACTCCAGGTCGAACGGTGATGTTGGCGAATCAGACGAGCCGCGAGCGTCACGCCGACTCCGGCGATCACAGACCACACGCAGAACAGCGGGAAGAAATGGACTTCGGCAAGGATGGCCTGCTGGATCACGTCACCCGACATTCCGGCAGAGTTGTCATTTTGGATCCACTCACCCAGCCGTTTGACCTGCGCTTGCCACAGTTCGCGGCTGAAGAAATTCGCCGCGAGCGATTCGGAGCCAAGGATTGTCTGGCTGCTCAGAGTCTGCGCGACGATTCCTCCGAACACGCAGAGGATCGAAGCGATCAGTCGTCGTGAAATGGTTGTGGCCGAATTCATGCAGGCATCATAGTGGCGGCAGGAATGTCGCCAATGTAGCTTGCCTAAACGGAGTCCGATGAAGCATGCCACACCCCTACAGCCACATTCCGGAGTTGATGAATCTCGAGGCCGGACGTGGCCTCGTGCGCATTCCGGTCGAGCTGGATGTGCCGTTTACGCCGCGAGTCCGAGCGATCGTCGATACGCCGGAGTTTCAGCGGCTGGCTCACATCTCGCAGTTGGGCTTGGCCTCGAAAGTGTATCCTGGAGCGACGCACACGCGGTTCGAGCACGCGCTCGGCGTGTTCCTCAACTCGCTGAAATATCTGTGGCAGTTGGGCCGCGATCCCCGATTCGCGGACGTCGTCGATTCACATCGAGCGGAAGTGTTGATGGTTTCCGCGCTGCTGCACGATCTTGGCCACTGGCCCTTCTGCCACCCGATCGAAGATATGGACTTGCCGGAGTTGCAGCACCACGAAGCCTTCGCCGCCGAGTTTCTGAAGCCGCATCGCGAGCTGGCTCAGGTGTTGCGAACCGAATGGCAGATCGATCCGGCGGAAGTGCTCGACGTGCTCGAACCGATGACCGATTCGCAACCGCTGCGGTTGATGCGGTCGGTGCTGTCGGGGCCGATCGACATCGACAAGATGGACTACCTCGACCGCGACAGCCTGCACTGCGGCGTCCCGTACGGTCGGCACTTCGACAAACAGCGACTCATGCAATCATTGCTCGTCAACGAGGCCAGAGACGGACTCGCCCTGAGCACGAAAGGCAAGACGGCAGCGGAGCTGATGGTCTTTGCCCGGTACGTCATGTTCAGCGAGGTCTATTGGCATCACGCGGTGCGCTCGGCGACCGCGATGTTCGCTCGCAGCTTCTTCGAATTACGAAACCGCTTCGACCTGCGAGCGTTCTTCGAGCAGACCGAATCGGAAACGATCCGCGAGCTGAGACATGCGGCGCGCGGCACCGAATGCGAACCGCTGACCGAGGGTGTCTTCGGACCAAAGCGGCGGCTGTTCAAGCGAGTGATCGAGCTGACGCACACGCTGCATCCTGACTTGTACTCGCAGCTCGCCGGCCGGCCGTACGACTTCCTCGTCCGCGTCGGCCAGCGGTTGTGCGAGTCGCTGTCGAGCACGCTTGGCCGGCGTCTCTCGCCTGTCGATATCTTGATCGACGCACCGCCGCCGCATCGCGAGGTCGAGTTCAATGTCTCGATCTTCGACCCGAAGGAGCGGACGTATCAGCCGCTCAATCGGGTCTCGCCGGTCGTCGAGGCACTCGCCAAAACGCAGTTCGACGACTTCGTGAAGCGGGTTCGAGTTTTCGCCGAACCGACCATCGCCGCGACGCTCAGCGAACGGTCGACATTTCGCGAAGAGTTACAGCAGGCGATCGAAGTGGAAGTTGGGTGCGACAAATGATCTGGGAAAAAGAAGGGTACGACGAATTGAGGGAGACGACGAATTGAACGAGAGCACATTCGTCGTCTCCCTCAATTCGTCGTACCCTTTCCCTCTGACGTTTGTTGGGCAATAATATACTTGACTCACCAGCGACAAACGGGTAAACTTCTCGCGTCCCAACCAACGGAGCGAGAATCATGCAACCGAAAACCCTGATTGAAGCCGTCAAATTCTTCTCTGACCTCGATGTCTGCAACGAGTACATGTCCAGCATCAAATGGCCCGCCGGTGTGATCGACTGCCCGAAGTGTGGCGGGAAGAACTGCTACAAACTCGAAACCCGCAAGATTCTGAAGTGTCGCGATTGCAAAAAGCAATTCAGCTACAAGGTCGGGACGATCTTTGAAGACAGTCCACTCGGTCTCGACAAGTGGTTCGTGGCCGTGTGGTGCATCGTCAACGCGAAGAACGGAATCAGCAGCTACGAACTACACCGCGCTCTTGGGGTCACTCAGAAGTCGGCTTGGTTTATGCTTCACCGGGTCCGACTCGCGATGCAAGAAGGCAGCATTGTGAAGCTCAAGGGGACTGTTGAGAGCGACGAGACGTTCGTAGGCGGCAAGGCGAAGAACATGCACGAGGACGTCCGCGCCCGCAAGATCACCGGACGCGGTGCGGGTGGTAAGGCGATCGTTCACGGTGTTCTTGAGCGTGGCGGCAAGATCATCGCGGGAGTTGTCGGAAACCGGAAACGTCCGGCGGTGCAAAAGGCGATTCGTGAGAACGTCGAATCCGGTTCGACCGTCTACACCGACGAACTCAAGAGCTACATCGGTTTGGGTGACGAGTTCACCCACGAGATGATTGACCACTCGAAGGAATACGTTCGCGGCGACGTTCACACGAACGGAATGGAAAACTTCTGGTCTCTGCTCAAGCGGTGCATAAACGGCACCTATATCAGCGTCATGCCGTGGCAACTGTTCCGCTACGTTGACGAGCAAGTCTGCCGGTTCAACGGTCGCAAGCTGAACGACGGCGAGCGATTCGCGGAAGTCATGGGCCGAGTGGTGGGACGCCGCCTGACCTACCGAAAGCTCTGTGAAAATTACTGATAAGCCAGCGATCCGGCCGGGTCGCAAACCATCGAAAAAGACGGCTAAGTAGCCTCTCGATTCCGTTGTTTTGGAATTGGGAAGCCGTCCTCAGCAAGTTCAATTTTCAACAACACAATTGCACTGCGAGATTGATTCATCCGAAGCGAGAATCGCGATCCCGGAGGTTCCTCGCCGAGTTTGGCTATTTGCTCCCAGACTGACGCTATGGCGAGGATCTTTCTCTTTACAGGCAGGCAGTGAAGTTGTGGACTAAGGACAACGTGAGTCATCTTGTGGGCATGACAGACCCTTGGCAGTTTCGGTCCCTTTTTGCTGCCAGCTTTTCCACCATCTCCCGTGATCGTTATCCATCCATCTTTGGCGAATGATGGAATCCAAATCTCGTCGCGTATCCCGTCCAATTGAAAGTCGGAAATGTGGCGGAATTCGGGAGGATCAGGAAATGGTTTTAGAAGCTCGCCAAGTCCGATCATGGCCGCTTTCGCAAAGCATTCGTCGAATATAAAGCGAGGTGTCACGCTGCTGTCTTTGGAGAGATTAGGTCGATGTAGCGGCAGGCTGTCTCTACCTCTCCCTCCTTGACTTTATACACCTTGGCCGCGTTGGCGATGCTTCCCTCGGCGATCGACGCTTCCCATAGCGCTTGAGCCGAATATCCACACGTTGGCAACAACGGTTCCCCGAATCGCAAACGTGGGTCCATTTTGACTACGAACTCGCTCCACTCGTATGCGGTGTAGAGATTCGCCAATCCATCTGGGTCAAATCCGACGTCCTTCATGTACAACTCGGCAACCTCTTTCATGACGAGGTTACGTCGCCTTTTTCCAGAGCCTTGAACAAGACGTTTGCTTTCCTCGTTTCCGACATTGATGATGATGTCGTCGCCCAATAGAAACACCGTGTGCTTCTTTGCTAACGGATATTGGACTTGGTATTCGTCTTGAGCCAAACTAACGGCGTCCCTGATCTTTTGAAGCGGGACTTTCTTTGTGATACGAATCGAGCGGACGGCCATTGCTTGAACGAAGTCCAGAAAGGTTACAATGCGCTCGCCTTCAAGTTCTGATGTGACGACTGCTTGGCCACCTGCTCCAAAGAGCCATCGCGTCAGTGTCGGAAGGGCGATCCTTGCATACAAAGCCGCCTCTGCTGGCGTGTAAAGCCCGATTCCAAGCACGTTTTCTGGCGATGTTAAAACCATGATGAACCAAATCGGAAACGTCTCGCGGCCAATCAGAATACGGCCAAGACGTGCAAATTCGAGAGAATTTTAGGCTGACCAGACTAACGCGAGCAATTGCCGGTCTATGTAGTCAGAAATACCACAACAACCCGCAAAATCAAAGGCATCAAATGAGCACGTCGCGCCGAGAAGCCTTTTCAGCGCTCCCAGAATTCGACCAAGCGATGCGGAAGCTGGTCGCCGTCCCCAAGGGTGTGCTTGAAGATCGCGAGAAGAAGTGGCAGGCGGCGAAGAAGAAGGCGGCGAAGAAGCGGTAGGCCAGTTTCGATCAGCGGCCGACACTATCCGCCAGCCTTGTAAATGACTGGTGAGTCAAGTATATTACTGCCGTTTGTTGTCGGCAAACGACCGATCGGTGAGGTCTGCGCCACGATGTGAAATTCAGACGTTGGCCATTCGCTATGCTGGCAGGACAGTGTTTCAGAGTTTTTGTCACACCCTCGGTCTCTCGCGGTAAAACTCGCCTTTACCGGTTTCGAGATTGCTGAGACATTTCCGCCCCCTTCGAGTCCTCCCCTCTCACGCGAGCACCTCTTCCGCGCGAGTTCTCTCATGCCTGTCGTCCGATTTCACGGTCTGTTGTGGTTGCTGGCGCTGACACTGTTGTCCGGCTGCGCGTCGTCGCGGCCGATGATCGTGTCGAATCCGGTGTTCGTGCCGGCGAATTCGCAGCACGCGGCCTGGGAGCGAGCGGTTGAAGTGTTGCACAATTTTCACTTTCCAATCGCTCGCGAGAACCGACTGGATGGCGTCATCGAAACCGACTATCGAGTCGGCTCAAACGTGTTGGAGCCATGGCATGCCGATTCGGTTGGAGTTGGCAGCCGGTTGGAGAGCACACTGCAATCCATTCGCCGCAAGGTGAAGGTGGACCTGACGCCGGTCGAAGGGGGTTATCTGGTCGGGGTCGAAGCGTTCAAAGAAAAGGAAGACGTTTCGGGCGTTGCCGAGAACACGGCCGGGGCTGCGACCTTTCGCAAGAACACTCCGTTGGAACGCAACTTGACCGTCGTTGTTGGGCAGAGCAATCCGTCTGGCTGGTATCTCCTCGGTCGGGACGACGATCTCGAACAAGCGATCCTCGGACAGATGCAGCGATAACTTTGGAGTGCGGTGACCAGAGTCACCGCTTTTCGACACGCTGTCATTTGTCAGTGACAAAGATTGTATCTCGGGGCGCAATCGAGGCGTTTTGGAAAGCGACGACTTTGGTCGTCGCACTCCAAAGTGGCTCACGCCGCTTTCGCGAATGGCAACACGACCTCGTCCCGATGCGACGTCGCGAATTGCTCGAGCAACCCGCGAATGATTCGCTCGGCTTCGAGTTTCTCTTCCAACCAGTTGGCCCGTGCCGAATGCCAGCGGAGTTCGCGTTGCTCCCATTCTTTGGCTTCGGCTTTGAGGCGTTGCTCGGCGATGCGGACTTGTTCCTCGCGGATCGCCAGCACGGCGGGTTGCTGATCGCGTTCGGCTCGCAGTTGGTCTTGCTGGCGTCGGACCTGATCCTGGAACTGCATGCGTTCGAGTTGAATCTCCTGGCGATCGACTTCGAGTTCGTCTCGCAGCCGGCGATAGTGCTCGGCGATTGCCGCTCGCCCCGCCTCGATGCGACGACGACTCAATTCGGGATCGACGGTCGGCAAGAGTTCCGCCCACGCTTCTTCCATCGCCAGTCGCGATTCCAGCGTGAGGCGATTGGAACATTCCAACTCGCCGCGCATCATCTCGAACCGCTGACGGCGGGCTTCGAGTTTCTCAATTTCCAGAGCCCGCTGTACGGACTGCTGTTGTATGGCCGACGACTCGCTCAGGCGTTGTTGCTCAAACTCTGCCCGTTCACGGTCGAGTCGACTTTGCTCAGAGACAATTTCGTGCGAGCGGTCGGCCAGCAGACGTCGCAGCGTTTCGGCTTCGCTGGCCAGTGACCCTTCGCGTTCGTCGAGTCGCTGGCGGAACCGCGTCAGTTGGAATTCACGCCGGTCGAGGTCTTCACAGCGCTGCAAGTTCTCGGCTTGTCCTGCCTGCCACGACCGCGCGATTTCCTGCTGAGTCGTCTCCATTTCACGCTGCATTTCGCCCAGTCGTGCCCATTGAGCGGCTCGTTGACGTTCCCAATCGGTTTTCTGTTGATCGAACTCGACGGCGTCGGTTCGCAGTTGCTGAGAATGATCGTCTCGCAGCTTGCGGAGGTCAGTCTCCCATTGCTTGCGTTGGCTTTGCAATTCGGTGAGCGACTGTTGAACGTAGCGATCGTGCGATTCGCGATCGCGTTGAATGACAGATCGATCGGAATCGCGGCCTGCTTCGAACGTCGCTCGTTCTTCGGCAAATGCGTGTTTCTCTTCGTCGAGCTCACCCGCCCATTGCACGCGGAGCTGTTGTCGTTCGGCTTCCCAATTCAATTGCAATCGTCGCAGAGCCTCGTCATGTTCGCGCTGAAGATGTTGACGTTGTTGTTCCAATTGGCGACGCGTTGCGTCCAAATCCGACTGCTGCTGGCGACGCTGCTCGGCCCATTCGGCCTGCAACTTCCGCAACGCCTCTTCGTGGACTCGCTTGTCCTCGGCAAGTTGCTCGCGTTCCTGGGCCTGCTGCTGGAACCACGTTTCCTTCTGATTGCCGAAGTGTTCGATCTCGCCGTCCAGCTCCCACGCGTATTCCTTGCGGAGTCTTGCCTTTTCCTGGTCGATCTCGGACTTGACCGCTTCGAGGATCGCTTGCTGCTCGCGGGCCATGCGCTCGCGCTCGTCGGCCAGTTGCTTGCGCTCCGCATCGGCCATCGCCTGCGAGTGCTGCATCGCCGCTTTGTCGACTTCGCATTGACGCTCCAACCGCTGCTTCAGCGTTGCCCGCTGTTGCTCCAGTGTTTGATTGGCCTGCGTCAACTCGCGTTCTCGCAGTTTCAGTTCGGCAAGAATTTGCTCGGTCTGCTGAAAGCGTTCGGAGAATTCATGTTCCTGTTGTGCAAGCTGCTCGGCTCGCAACCGCGCCTCTTCCTCGGCATTGGCGGCTCGCAGTCGCAATGACCGTTGTTCTCGATCAAATTGCGCAAGTTGTTCGTTGAGATTTCGCTCGCGCCGTTCCAGCTCGGCAACTTGAGCACGCAGGTTCTCGGCAACTTGGCTGGCCTGGACGAACAGATCGACCTGCGCTCGCGGAGCCGACGCGGTCGCGGCAGCCAATCCGCGCAGCCGCACCTCATGCACGTCTTCGAGCACGACCGACGGAACATCCGTGTTGAAACTGGAGCGGTTCGCAAGATCGCTCATCGCGGGATTCCTTTCCCTGGGTGAGCCGAGAAGTTCGGCAAGACACGCACCTCGCGCACGACGAGGCAAAATTGGCCAATCTGAGAAGGGGCGGGATTATGGAAGTCCGCTGAAAACGTGTCAATTTCTGATTTCGCGGCCGATTCTTCGCGGGCGCACGACGCACTTTGTAACTCGAAGCGTCAGCGAGGGCGGGCGCACCAAGGAATTCACGATTCAGGGCCATCCAGGCCTCGCTCACGTTTCGGGTTACATTTTCCAACAGGCTGATCAGAATACGGTTCATCACGCCCCATCCATTACCTCAGGAGCCAATCATGAACCGCGAGACCAACCGGCGTCAGTTCTTGCAGCATTCCACGGAAGCGGCGGCCATCGTCGCAGCAGCGACGGCACTCGGCGGAGTGCCTGTCTTCGCCGAGGACAAACCAGCGAAAGTTCGGTTGGGAATCATCGGCTGCGGCGGCATCATGACGAACCATGTCAAAGGTCTCGTCAGCCGGCGCGAAGCGGTATCGATCGCGTGGCTTTGCGACGTCGATCCCGCGCAGATCGACAAGATGAATGCTCACGTCACACGCGACTTCCAATCCGCACCGCCGAAGCGGACGGCACGCTACGAAGACCTGATCGCCGACAAAGATGTCGACGCGCTCATCATCGCGACGCCGCATCACTGGCACGCTCCGATCGCGCTGGCCGCCATGCAGGCGGGGAAAGACTGCTACATCGAGAAGCCAATCTCGCACGTCTTCAACGAGGGGCCGCTGATCATCGCCGCCGCGAGAAAATACGGCCGAGTCGTCCAGCAAGGGAGCCAGATGCGCAGCAGTCCAGTCACCGAAAAGGCTGGCCGGCTGTTGAAGGAAGGAATCATCGGACAAGTGAAAGTGGCTCGGGCGTGGACGGCGGAAACCAGAACGGTCGAGAAGCCGTTGCCGGACGGGATGCCTCCGGCGGGTGTCGATTACGACCGCTGGCTCGGCCCAGCGCCGAAGCGACCGTTCAATCCGCATCGCTTTCATCAGACGTGGAGGATGTTCTCCGACTATGGCAACGGCGAGATCGGCGATGACGGGATTCACGATCTCGACATGGCCGCGTGGGGACTTGGCATCGACACATTGCCGAAGCAAATCACCGCGCGCGGCGGTCGGATGCTGCTCGACGGTCACGCCAGCGAGTACCCGGACAACATGAACGTGACCTACGAGTACCCCGACGGTCGGCTGCTGATCTACGAGAACTACCCCTTCACCGCCTACGGCCTGCATGGCTTCGACAACGGCAACGTGTTTTACGGTACCGAGGGCTACATGATCTTCTCGCGCCGCGGAGCGTTCAGTGTCTTTCAAGGACCGAAGGGAACTCCCGGGCCAACTGAAGGGAAAGAACTGCGCGGTGAGCGCGGCTACGCCGAACACATGGCCGAGTTCCTCAATGCCGTTCGCAAACGGACGCCGACGCGCGCCTCGGCGGCGGTCGCGCATCGCAGTTGCGCACTGGTACATCTGGGAGAGATCGCGCTTCGCACTCGCGGCCGGCTCGATTTCGATCCCAAGTCTGAGCGTTTTGTCGACTGCGAAGAGGCCAACCAACTCCTGGGCAAGAAATATCGTTCGCCGTTTGGATTGCCGGACGTTGCCTGACTGCGTCAACTCTTGTCATGCCGAGAAGAAATCGGACGGAAGGATTCATACAACCGGCCAGAAGCCCGGCCCGCCAAACTCGGTCTTTCCGCTCGGAACTATCGGTGCATCAACAAAGGTCGATATATTGGGGCGAGGGTGACCGTTGCATTATTTTGATGTCGCTCTGGGAGTTGTTGATGATTGTTCGCAGCCGATACCGCGAAGTGCTGCTGCCCGTCGCCGTGTGCTTGGCGACGTTCGCTGGGCGCTCGGCTTTCGGACAGGTGCCCCCGGTGCTGAACACGGTCTTCCCCACAGGCGGGCAGGTTGGGCAGTCGGTGGAAGTGACGGTCAGCGGCACGAACCTGCAAGGACTGCGGACTCTGCATTGCAATGTCCCCGGCGTCCGCTGTGAGAGATTGGATCCCAGCCGCATGCGACTGACGATTCCGGCAGACACACCGCCGGGACTGTGCGACTTGTGGGCCGTCGGCGACAACGGCGTCAGTTCGCCGAGGACGTTTGCAATTGGCAATCGAAGGGAGCAATTGGAGACCGAGCCAAACGAAACGGTGTCAGCGGCGATGTTGGTCCCGCTGGATGTCGTGATCAACGGGCGACTCGACAAAGCCGGCGACTCGGATCACTTCCGCTTCGAAGCGAAACAGGGACAGCGTGTCATCGTCGAATGCTTGGCAGAGCGGATCGACTCCCGATTGCGTGCGGTACTGGAGATCTTCGACGCGACGGGAAAACGACTCGCGGTGAATCGCGGTTACTTCGGCATCGACCCACTGATCGACTTTCGTGTTCCAGCCGACGGCTTCTACATCGTGAAGGTTCAGGATCTGACTTCGTCGGGAAGCGCTGAGCACTACTATCGGCTCGACATCGACACCGGCCCGCGCGTCGCGTTCTCTGTACCCAGCGTCATCGAACGTGGCAAGGCGTCGCGCGTCTCGCTGTACGGCTGGAACTTGGCCCAGGCGAGCGGGACGGCGTCAGCCCCCCGGTCGTCAACGGCCCTCGCAACCACCGGGGGGCTGACGCCGCCCCGCTCGCCGGATGATTTGTTCGATCGCCTGGATGCGGACATCCCCGCGTCGCTCGCTGAACCGTCCTGGCCATTGCCCGTGAGATTGCAGCCGTCGCAAGCGATGCTCGAAGGATTCGCCTACCAGATTCCCGGCAGTCACGCGCCAGTGGTCATCGGTTTGACCGACGTGCCGGTGACGATGAACCAAGACGGCAATCACTCGCCGTCGTCAGCGCAGGAGGTCATCGTTCCGTGCGAAGTGAGCGGACAACTGGTAGCCGGTGACGAACGAGATTGGTTTGCGATTCCCGCTCGGCGCGGCGAAGTGTTTTTCATCGAGGCGATCGGACAACGGCTGCAAGCTCCGGTCGATTTGCAGATCAGCGTGCTTGACCCATCGGGTCAGCAGGAACTGGCGCAGTTCGGCGATGAATTACGAAACATCGGTGGTGGATTCCCGACGTCTCATCTCGATCCGGCAGGTCGGTGGGTCTGTCCGGCGGATGGCCGCTACTTGGTGGCGATCCGAAATCTGATTGGCGGACTGCAAGCCGATCCGCGCCGGACCTATCGGCTGAGCATTCGTCGTGAGGAACCCGATTTTCAACTCGTGGCCGTTCCGCGTCGCGACGACTTCGCCGGCTTGAACGTGCGGCGCGGCGGACGCGAGGTGCTCGATCTGTTCGTGTTTCGGCAGCGAGGCTGCGAAGGAGCGATTCACGTTTCCGCCAAGGATCTCCCAGCGGGAATCGAATGCTCCGACGTCTGGTTCGGCCCCGGTGTGGATGGGACGACATTGGTTGTTTCGGCCGATCGAAATGCGTCGGCTCTCTTCGGCGAATTGAAACTGGAAGGCGTCACGGAAGAGTCTGCACGGAAGAGTCACCCGGTGCGCGGCGGCACGATCGTCCGATCCGGAACGCCGAACGGATGGGGGCGCATCACTTCGCAAATCCCGATCGCGGTCGCCGGCGAAGCGCCGTTGCGAATCACGGCCGATGCGCACGAGACGCTGGACCATCATCTCTACGGCAAGCTTTCTCCGAAGCACTCGCCGGGCGGAGTGCTCGACGTTGCCATCCACATCGAGCGGCGCGACACCGGTCATCAGGCTCCAGTCAAAATGATTGGCGCGGGGCTTCCGGATTCGATCCACAATCAAACGACCGTCATCCCGGCCGGACAGCAAAAGGGATATCTCAGTTTCCACCTGCCGCCGACGATGCCTGTCGGACGTTACTCGCTGGTTGTCCGTGCCGAGACCACGGTCCCCACTCCCGACAAGAAAACGGAGACGGTCGCGGTCGTCAGCAACCCCGTCACGTTCGACGTGCAACCCACAGCGATCCTTGTGGAAGTCGATCCGTTCGCGGTGACGCAAGCCAAACGAGGCGACACGATCAAACTGAGCTACTCGGCGAAGCGACTCAACGGATTCATTGGCAAGATGCACACGGAACTGGCCGCTCCCGGTCGCGTGACGGACGTCGTTGGCCTGCGTGGACGAGGCGAAACATTCACCGGTCAGACGGACAAGGGAACTCTGCAAATTGTCATCAACGACGACGCCCCACTGGGCCGACAGCAATTCCTGCGACTGTTCACGGTCGGTGTCGTCGAAGATGAACCAACCTATTTCGGCAGCAGTTTTTTTCCGTTGGAGATTTTGGAGTGATCGAACAAATCTCACACAAAGACACGAAGGCACAAAGAGCGACCAAATGGGCCGTGGTTTCCCTTGGTGCCTTCGTGATGTTGTCGGGCGAAGTCGTCGCAGCAGAGCCAACTGGATCCGTTGTTCGTTTCGGAACCGACGTCGTGCCGATCCTGACCAAGCTTGGATGCGACAGTGGCGGCTGTCACGGCAAGGCGACCGGACAGAACGGTTTCAAGCTCTCGCTGTTCGGGTTCGAGCCGGAGGTGGATTACGACGCGCTCGTCACCGACGCTCGAGGACGTCGGCTGTCTCTCGCTGACCCGGATCGCAGCTTGCTGTTGCTCAAGGCGACGTCCCGTGTGCCACATGGCGGCGGTCGGCGGCTGGACGAGTCCAGTGACGACTACCGGATTCTGCGCAACTGGATCGCTCAAGGAGCGACAGCACCGCGAGAAGACGATCCGAAACTGGTGCGCATTGAGCTTTCGCCTCGCGAGCAAGTCCTCGCGACCAACTCGTCTCAGCCACTGCGCGTCGTGGCGTTCTTTTCCGATGGGACGTCGCGCGAAGTGACTCGGCAGGCCGTGTACCAATCCAACGAGCCGAACATCGCGTCCGTCGAGGCAGACGGGTTGGTGAAGACCAGTTCGCAACACGGACTCGTGTCAGTGATGGCTCGGTTCGGCGAGCAGATCGCCACGTTTCATGCGGCGGTCCCGTTCGCCAGCGATCCGGTGAAGATGGCGGCCGCTCAGCAACAGCTTGATCTGTTGGAACCGAAACTCGGAGCGGCTTCATTCGACCGCCACTTGCAGCGGCAGTGGCGGCGGCTGGGAGTCGTCCCGTCCGCGCCGGCCGATGATGCGACGTTCCTTCGCCGCGTGACGATCGACATTTGCGGTTCGCTGCCGACAAACGAGGAAGTTGCCGAGTATCTCGCCGACACTCGCCTCGATAAACGCTCGCGGTTGATCGACCGTCTGTTGGAGAGACCGGAGTACGCCAGCTATTTCGCGCTCAAGTGGGCCGACATCTTGCAGAATCGCGGGGCCGGCTATTCGACCAGCAAGCAGCGCGCGGGGACGACGCTCTTCGCCGCGTGGATTCGTGACTCGCTGGCGGCGAACAAGCCGTACAACCAGTTTGTGTCTGAGTTGATCACCGCCAGCGGCAGCCAGAACGAGAACCCGCCGGCAATCTGGTATCGCACCGTGCGGAAGTCGCCGGAATACGTCGAGTCCGTCTCCCAGGCGTTTCTCGGAGTCCGTGTGCAGTGTGCTCAGTGTCATCATCACCCGACGGAACGATGGAGCCAATCGGACTATTTCGGCTTGGCCGCAGTCTTCTCTCGCGTCGGCCGCAAGGGAGGTTTCGCGGATGCCGAAGTCCCGACCGACGAGATCATTTTCCTCAAGGAACGCGGCGACGTGTTGCATCCGCGCACCGGCGAAATCCTGAGGCCAAGACCGCTCGGCGGGAAGGAGTTCTCGCTCGGCCTGCACGATGATCCGCGCAACAGTCTCGCACGGTGGATGACCAGTGCCGACAATCCGTTTTTCGCCCGCACGATGGCCAATCGGATGTGGGCTCACTTCCTCGGCCGCGGCATCGTCCACCCGATCGATGACGCTCGCAGCACGAATCCGCCGAGCAACTCCGAACTACTCGACGCGCTGGCTCAAGACTTCATCGCCAGCGGCTTCGACGTGAAGCATCTCATCCGGGTCATCACCAGCAGCTACGCCTACGGTTTGGAATCGACTCCTCATCCGGGTAATGCTGGCGACACACAGACGTTCGCTCGGTTCTATCCTCGGCGAGTGACGGCCGAGGTGCTGCTCGACGGCATCAGCCAAGTCCTGGATGTGCCGACGAACTTTCCAGGCGTCGCCGCTGGCACTCGCGCGATCGAACTGCCCGACGAAAACGTGGCCGCACATTTTCTGGATGTCTTCGGCCGACCGGCGCGGATGTCGGCCTGCGAATGCGAACGAGTCGATTCCCCGGCGCTGACGCAGGCGCTGGAACTGGTGAACTCGGCGGAGATCCAACGCAAGCTGACTGAGAAGACCGGCTACGCGGAGCGACTCGCCGCCAGCGACAAGTCACACGCCGAACTCGCGAGCGAAGTGTTTCTCCGAGCGATGGCCCGACGACCACGACCGGAAGAGCTGAAGGCTGCTGTCGATTTCCTTGCCGCTGAACCTGATCGAGCGGAAGCCTGCCGCTCGCTGCTGTGGTCGCTGCTGGCGACGAATGAGTTCCTGTTCAATCACTGATCTGCCCGGAGTCCCTGTCATGTTGCGAATCGACGGCCACTCATTCCAGAACTGCTCCGGCGTCACGCGCCGAAGCTTTCTGCAAATCGGTGCCCCGCTGCTGGGCTTAGGGCTTGCCGATCTGTTGCGACTAGAATCTCAAGCAGCGGAAGCGGGACCCCCCACGAGCAACAGCAAAAAATCGCTGATCATCTTCTGGACGGACGGCGGAGTCAGCCAGCAAGACAGCTTCGACGTGAAGCCCGATGCGCCGGCCGAGTACCGAGGCATGTATCGACCGATTGGCACCAACGTGCCGGGCATCGTGCTGAGCGAACGGTTGCCGCTTCAAGCGAAGGTCATGGACCGGGTGTCGATCGTTCGCTCGGTGCATCACGAGAATGGAATTCACGCCCCGTCGGCTCACTGGGTGCAGACCGGTTACTTCGGTCCGACGCTGGCTCGCAATGCCGCACAGAAACCGTCGTTGGGTTCGGTCATCGCGCGTTCTCTCGGGTCGCGTCAGCCGCCGATGCCCGCCTATGTGACCATCCCGAAATCGGAATCGTTTGGGTATCAGGGGGCAGTCTATCTCGGCAAGGCGTTCAATCCGTTCGAGGTGGGAGCCGATCCCAACGCCAAGGAGTTTAAGGTCCCAAACTTATCGCTGCCGAGCGGACTCACGGCCCGCAGCGTCGATTCGCGACGCGCGTTGCTCAAAACCTTTGACACGCTCCGTCGCGATATCGACGAGACCGGCGTGATGGAGGGACTCGACACGTTCAAGCAGCAAGCACTGGAGATGGTTGCCGGGGAACGGATGCGTGCGGCATTCAACCTCAACGCGGAAGATCCGAAGGTGCGCGATCAGTACGGCCGGCACCGGTACGGTCAGAGTGCCTTGCTGGCTCGGCGATTGGTCGAAGCGGGTGCTCGCTGCGTGAACATCAACACCGGGAACTGGGATCATCACAACGACATCGAGAAAGGGCTGGACGAACATTTGCCGCCGTTGGATCGTGCGATTGCGACGCTGATCGAAGACCTCGATGCGCGGGGCTTGCTGGACGATGTCATCATTTACTGTGCTGGTGAGTTCGGCCGTACTCCGCGCATGAACGGTCACGCGGGCCGCGATCACTGGTCAGATTGCTTCAGCGTGCTGCTGGCCGGCGGCGGCCTTCAGGGGGGGCGCATCGTCGGGGCGAGCGAGAAATGGGGCGGAGGTGTTCAGGAGCGACTCGTCACGCCGCTCGATCTGCTGGCGACGATCTATCAGACGCTCGGCATTCCGCTCGACACACACTACGAAGACTCCAGCGGCCGCCCCACCAGCATCGTCGGCAGCGGCCGACCGATTCAGGAACTGCTATGAGAACGGCAAACTTGCGACGGATTTTAATGTCTTTGCTGGTCGTGGCTGGCTTCGCACTGCTCGCGACCGCCAAGGCCGACGAGTTCTCCGCGGGCGAATACCAACGCCAGACGATTTATCACTCGCCGCAAAAGCCCGGCTTCACGAGTTGGGTCGGTGCTTGGACGATGCCGGACGGCAGCCTGATGGTCAGCTTCACTCAGGCGACCGGACCGATCGAGGGACGACCACAGGCACCCAAAGAAGTACAGCACCGACTGACATGGCCTCCGCCGGGGCACCCAGGCTACGACATGACCGGGCTGGATCTGCAAAACGTCCACCTCCGCTCGACTGATGCGGGGAAGACATGGCAGCAGGTGAGTGCCGATCCTTTCAAGTCGTGCATGAACGGCGTCACCAATGAGGCGCAGACGGCACTGGCTGACGGCACCGTGTTGCGCGGCGTGTTCGGATTCTATCTGCCCTACGATCCAGACTTGCCGCAGACAGGTTTCTTGCAGCGATCCAGCGACGGCACGAAGACGTGGGGTAAGCCGGAATTGCCGCTCGATGCAGCGAAGTATTCGAGCTGGCCGCGCCGAATTCGTGTTTTGCGCGACGGCCGGATCGTCCTGCTGGCCGGCGTGGCGCAGGCGGCAGCCGGTAGCCAGACGCGAGCGGAATTCAGTGCACAGGTCGAACCGGCGCTGCTGGTCTCGTCCGATCAAGGCCGCACCTGGAAAGGGCCGGTGGCTGCGACTCTCGTTGAACAGCGTGGCGGCTGGACCGAAGAGTTCGACATCGCGGAACTCACAAACGGTGATTTGCTGTGCGTTTTCCGGCGCGCGAGCGATGCCAAACGTTGGCAGAGCACGCTCAAGAAATCGGGCGACACCTGGATCGCGCAGCAGGCTGGCCCATCGGTCCTGCCGCACAGCGGTCAGCCGGAACTGCTTGCAACGCGCGAAGGTCCGATCCTGCACGTGGCGACCAGCGGCATCCATTGGACCAGTGACGCGGGCCAGACTTGGCACAAACTCGACCTCCCTGGCACGGCTTATTATCCCCGCTCGGTGCAAACGAAGGATGGTCGCATCTTCGTCTTCGGGCACGTCGGTGGTGACGATGCCTACGGCAAGGCCGATCAGTCGATCGTCATGGACTCGTTCCGCTTGGCGAGTCAAGACATTGCCATCGCGAATCGAAAATCGCTGATGACAGACAAGCTCGCCTGCGAGCGGATTCCGCTCGGCGAAGTGGATGACTACAAGCCTTGTCTCGCGAAGTTGCCCAGTGGCGAATTGCTGCTGACCGCGTTTCATCAGCACAAGCGAGATGGCAACAAGGTGCTCGAACAGACGTTGCTGTTTCGGTCGTCGGATGGCGGCCGCACATGGTCCGGTCCGCAACGGCTCGATTTGCTCGGCCGCGAGCCGTACCTGACGGTGCTCAAGAACGGCACGATCTTCATCACTGGTCACCTGTTGGCGCAGGACGTGCGGAACGAGTGGGGCTACACGACCGGTTTCCTGCATCGCTCGACCGACGGCGGCCGGACGTGGCAATCGACGCGCGTCGAATCGGAGCAGATCAAGCCGAAGGCCAGCAATCACACGACTCGCAATGTGCTGGAGATGGCGGACGGCTTGCTGCTGCTGGGTGTCGATTACGACGGCGGGGGCGGTCCGTATTTCGTCTGGCGCTCGACCGACGGCGGGCAGACTTGGGACAAGTCGCAGAAGTGCGAGCCTCGCGATTTCAAAAGCCAATACGGCTTCTTCGGCGGCGAGACCTGGCTGTGGCAGGCTCGATCCGGCAAGGTCTGGGCGTTGGTCCGAGTCGATAGCAACGAAATGCCGATCAAAGATCGGCCGATCAAAGCGGGAAACGATCAAGCCGATCACTTCATTTTGTTCTCGTCAGCCGACCGTGGAAAAACTTTCGACCGCATCCGCGATTTCGGCGACTACGGCGAGATGTACATGTCGCTGCTGCGGCTACACGACAAGCGGCTGCTGCTGACATTCACGGTTCGTGATCTCAAGCCGCCGCTCGGAGTGCGCGCGATCCCCGGCCGCGAAACGGACGACGGATTTGAATTCGATTTTGCTCGCGATCGTCTGATGCTCGACACGCGAACGCCCGTCGGCAAGGATCAGGGGGGCGGCTTCGGCCCGACCGTGCAACTCGATGACGGTGTGCTCGTCACGTCGTATTCGTACCGAGGCGAAGATGGAAAAACCCACTTGGAAGTTGTCCGCTGGAGACTGCCGTAGGACGGCTCTCCTGTGCGGGACGATGACAGATTCAATTCACGGGAGAGTTCAGATGACCGAGATGAGCCGCAGCGATTGTTCTCAGGATTGTTCAGGACTGAAGGCTCTGTTGAGGAGCTTCATCCCAGTCGGCATTCTGCTGGCATCCGCGATCTTTCCGGTGATTGCCCAAGGCGACGACTGGCCGCAGTTTCGGGGACCGAATTGCACGGGCCTGTCTACGGGAACCAAGCCGCTTCCGGTGAAGTTTTCGGCCACGGAAAACGTTCGCTGGTCGGCCAAAGTGGGTGACGGTGTCGGCGGTGCGGTCGTCTCAGCGGGGCGAGTGTTCGTGAGTGGCATGACCGCCGACGAAACCGTCAGCCTGTTCGCATTCGATGCCGCCACCGGCAAGAAGTTGTGGCAACGCGATTGGGCGACCGGACCGCTCGCCGAAGTTCATGCGACAAACAGTCAGGCCAGCGCCACTCCCGCCGCTGATGCCGACCGAGTCTACTTCTACTTCAGCACGCTGGGCCTGCTGACCGTCGATGCTCAAACGGGCAAGGATGTTTGGCAGCAGAAACTCCCGACTCCATTCTTCGTCTTCAAGTGGGGGCCGGGGATGTCGCCGGTGCTGTATCGCGACTTGGTTCTGTTCTGTCAGGACGACGATCTCAACCCCGCCTTCTATGCCTTCGACAAAGCCACCGGCAAGTTGCGATGGAAGGACGAGCGGCTCGACATGGCAGTGAATTACTCGCATCCGGTCGTCAACACGGTGGATGGCCGCGACGAAATCGTCGTCGCGGGGACCGGCCGGTTGATCGGCTATGACCCTCAGTCTGGTAAGCGTCGATGGTTTGCGAAGGTCATGCTGCGAAACATCAAGACGACGCCGGTTTGTATCGACGGAGTGATTTACATCTCGGTGCAAAGTGGCGCGATCGCCAATCAATGGCTGGCGTCCGTGGACCGCGACGAGAAGGCCGGCAACAACGACAACAAGCTCGACAAGGCCGAGATCCAGAAGTTCGTCGGTAAGCAGCCGATCCCGGAGGCGTTCTTTAAGAAGACGTTTGACCGTGGCGACCTCAACAAAGACGGGTTCCTCGAAGGACGCGAATTGGATGTGGCCTTCCTGCATCCCGACAACTTTGCCGGAGCCGATTTCAAAGTGAGCGGCGACGCTGCCGCCGAGCAGTTCATTCTGGCGGTTCGTGGCGGTGGCCAAGGGGACGTCACGAAGACGCATCTTTTGTGGAAACACAAGACGAAGAACACCGATCACATCGTCTCGCCATTCGTTTCCGACGGCCGGATGTTTCTGGTCAAAGAGGGTGGCATCAGCACCGTCTTCGACACGAAACGGGGAGAACCGGTGCGCAGCCCCAAACGAATCGGAAGCGGCGGCGGCTACTTTGCGTCCCCCATTTTCGGCGACGGCAAGATCTATCTCGCCAGCGAGAATGGCAACGTCGCGGTCCTCAAGAACGCGGCGGACTACGAGGAGCTTGCCGTCAATGATGTCGGTGAGAGCATCATCGCCACACCCGCCATCGCCGAAGGCGGTCTCTTCATCCGCACGCGAACGCAGATTCTTCGCATCGAGGCCAAGCAATCTGAAAAATAGAACTTGGCATGCCTCGCCAGAGACACTCCCTCACTCGAAACCGAATTCCTCGACAGAGAATTCAAAGAGGTTCGTCGAATGATCATCGACACGTTGGACAACGCGGCTCGTTACTTCGTGCTCGGCGAACGGATCGTGACGGCGCTGAAGTATCTGAAAGAGAACGACTGCACCAAATTGCCCGTTGGGAAGATTCCGATTCAAGGCGAGCAGGTCTACGCGCTCGTGCAGGACAACACAACGAAGACTCGTGACCAGGGAGTTTGGGAGGCGCATCGAAAATACATCGACGTGCAATTCGTCGCTGCTGGAGTCGAGGAGATGGGCTACGCGAACATCAAAACGTTGACGGTCAAGAAGCCGTACGATGAGCAGGTCGATTACGCGCTATTCAATGGCAGCGGATGTTTCGTGACGGTCCCGGCCGGGAGTTTCACGATTTTCTTTCCTGAAGACGGCCATATTCCCGGCTCCGCCATTGATGGCCAACCGGCGGCCGTTCGAAAAGTCGTCGTGAAAGTCGCTGTGTAGAACGGCTCGTGAGTCATCATCGAGCATGGCACCACTTGTGAACGGCTCTGACCTTCGAGTTGCCGTGTCTGTGCGGCTTATACTCCACGCGGCCTCAAATGAGATGTTTATGGCGAGCGG
>SYJG01000318.1 GCA_005798445.1 Planctomyces sp. | reverse complement strand
TCGCAGACGAGTGAGTCGGCGGAAAACTTTGGCGCATCGGGATCGGCGCGGAGGTCCGCTTCTTGCGACCGGGGTCGCGACGATCTCCACAACTCATGGCTACTGAACCACAGACCGACAAGGCCGATCGCGCCAAAGGCCAGAGGCACCGGTGACGTGAGAATCGCGATCCAACTGTGCGCGAGCGTACCGTCCCACACGAGCGTGACGATGAAGCCGCTGACACACATGACGGACAGAATGAAACTGCCAAGCCAAATGACAAAGTGACCCAAGCGCGGTCGGAAATTGAGCCACCAGATACCCAACCACACTGACAAAAATACGCCGCCGATGATTAGCACTGCAGTGACTTTGCTTGGTTTGCCTTGCACGCGTGAGAGGCCGCCGACTCCGGGGATGTATTCCACGGCGAACGGTACACCGACCGAATTGCCTGGAACTTCATCGTACTCGCTGCGGTGCCGGCCACCGGACTCCGTGAAGGAATAATCGACGACCACGACCGTGCGGCTGCCGCCGTGACGACCGGCACTCCGCGACTCGGTCGATTGCCGAGTGATCTTGGCTTCGGTCGTTTTTCCCGAAAGCGAATACCACAATTCGTGACCGAAGACATAACCCATCAAGCCAGCAAATCCCGCGATGAAGAGCATCAGAAACAGAGCGGGGCTTTTCTTCTGTGGCGACGATTTGGCCATCGAGTAATCCTTTGAAACTTGAGGAAATGTGTGACTCGCAAATGCTGTTTTCACAGATCTCGTTTTCGGCTCATGAGCAGCGCGGTGAAGAATGGCAGCGCGGCTCCCGCGATAGCGCCGACCAGCAAATGCAGAAAGAGTGATGAATTCGAGGCATTCAACGCGGTCATGAACCACCCGGTCATCAATCCGGCCAGCGTCGTGAAGAGCGACCACAGCATGGACATTTTCATGACAACAGGATGATCGGCGCTGATTGTTGGAGGGTGTTGCGGAATCAGCCCGGGCAGGATCTTGTCCAGTCGTTCGTAGTTGGTCGCGGTGGATGAAATCGACGCCTCACCCGCTTTGGTCACGATCATCAGACGCTTGCCCCGGCGATCCAAATGGCGAACGGCCACCAATTCGCTCAGCGGGCAAATGAACCATGCGGGAGCCGACACTGCCCAAAATCCCTGCGGAGAGTGGCAATTCTGAAAGTGGATCATGCCCTCAGTGCGATCCACGATCACCGAAACCGGCTTGCCATTCCAGCCGACGTCCTCGCAGATGAGAGCATCCTTCGCAAACTTCGGAGCACCCGCCGCGAGACGTTTCAGGTCGCTCCTTCGACGACGGCCACTGTCGAGATCGTTGACGACTTTCGAGGAACTGGTTGGTAATGAACCGGGACGCTGAGAGAGTTGCTCTTGCCGCAGCATTTGGCGGAGCACGGCCAGGACTTCGAGTTGCCGTTGCTCGGACAGCGACCGGCCAAACCGAATCTGAGTGGTGCCGTCCAGCACAAGCTCATAGCCGAGTCCCTTGCTTCCCGACGAAACACACTCGTCATCAACGCTCGTCGTTCTCGACCAATCGAAGTGCTGACGTCGGCCAACGACGCCCACACCCGTGAAAACGGTCCCCTGATATCCCTCGACGGTGATGACAATCTTTCCGCAAAGCGCGAACGCCATCTGATACGCGGACAAGATCGAGACCGGCAAACAGAAAGCCAAAATGAACCAGCCGCCGAGGTCGTTCCATGCGGCGCGTAAGAGCTGGATCGAGCTTACCAGACCAACAAGGGCAATCACGCAGATCGCAAACATGGCGACCGCTTCAAAGTTCGACCGCTTGGAAGCGATGAGCCGCCAGCCCTGACCCGTGGATCCCCACGCAACACCTGGGGACGATGACTGCTGATCGAGCCGATCGTTGATCTGAGCCGGCGCTTCGACCGTGAGCGACTTGCCGCAGCCCTTGCAGACGAACTGTTTTCCCACCGCGTCATCGCGAACGCGATGTGGCTCAGAGCATTCGTCACACGTCACGGAGATGGGCATGAGTTAGTTCCGACGTTGAAACCGCGACACCACGGCGACGAATACGAACGGCACAACAGCACCCCCAATGGCTCCGGCCACGATCCACAGGAGCAGGGATTCAAACGAGCCTCGTAGCGGAAGAAACAAGAACACCGCGATGATTCCACAGAATGCACCACCGCCACTCAACAAGGGGAGCGCGGGATGACTCGTGCTGAGAGTCGGCCCACGTCGAGTCAGCGAAGCCAGTGCGACACACAACATCCCGTAATTGGTCGCCGTGTGATGCATGTCCGCAATGCCGGCGGGAGTGACGATTCTCAGAAAATCGGTCTTGGTTCCTCCTCGATGCGAGTAGCAAAGCCGATGTGCCGAGATCACTTTCTTCAGCGGACAACTGAACCACACCTGCGCCCTCACGCCGAAAAACTTGCCGGGAACGTGGCAGTTGTGAAAGTGGATCATCATCGCGGCCAAGTCCACGATGACGCGTACGGGTTTGTCCATCCAACCGGAAGCCGTGCAGACGAGCGATTCGCTGGAATACTCCGGCCCGGGAACGACCCCTTGTTGTACCTTCACGCCGAAGATCACAAACCGAATCAACCGGACGCTCAACCAAACTCCCCCAAGGCTCATTGCCCAGAAAATGGAAACCGCCAACCAGCCAAGAAAGTTTGTCCCCAAAACGGGAGGGCCGTGGTCCCGATAAAACGACACCGGCAACCAAACCGCCAAGCAACTTGAGACAACAAGGAATAACACGCAGCCGATCCAGGTGTCGATTTTGGCTGTGAGGGTCTGTTTCGGAGGGGACTCTCGTTGCACGCGCAGGTCCGCTGGCACGGTCTCCGTCAAGAATCGGTGCAAATCGAACTCAGCGTCACCTGCCGGCGGAGCAGCATCACCGTGCGACTCTTCAGCATCGACGCGGGAAATATTCTGGCTGTCATCGGCCGACGCTTCGACCGTGAGCAACTTGCCGCACCCTTTGCAGACGAACTGCTTCCCCACCGCGTCATCGCGAACGCGATGCGGTTCCGAGCATTCGTCACAGGTCACGGTGATGGGCATGAATTGGCTCCGGAACTACTTGTGACTCGCCAAGCGGACAACCACCTGAACTCTATTTCTTGTCTTGATGTTGCACGTTGAAAACGTCGCTTGCCGTCAGATGTCGTCGTCCCAAACCATCCCGCCCTC
>SYJG01000031.1 GCA_005798445.1 Planctomyces sp. | reverse complement strand
GGCTCCGTGGTCAGCAGCCGAAACAGAGTACAACCCAGGCTGTACAGGTCGGCTCGAATATCGACGGCGTGCGTGTCGGCCAGTTGTTCGGGAGCGATGTAGTCCAACGTCCCCATCACCTGCCCGGTCGATGTCAGCTCCTCCGCCGGTTGATCGCCATGCAGCAACGCCAGGCCGAGGTCGAGGATTTTGATGATGCAGGTTGAGGGTTTAGGGTTGATGGTTGAGGGCAACGCAGAAGCACTTGTCTGACCCTCAACCATCAACCCTAAACCCTCAACCTTCGACAGCAGCAGATTGCTCGGCTTGATGTCGCGATGGACGAGGTCATGCTCGTGAGCGTGTTGCAGGCCGAGGGCTGTCTGACGCATCAGCTCGCAGGCGTCGGCGATCGGGAACGGGCCGACCTTCTTCGACAACGCCGCCAACTCGATCCCCGCGACGTACTCCATGACGAGGTAATGCGTGCCGTTCTCCTCCCCCGCGTCGAGTGCCTCGATGATGTGCGGATGCTTCAACGCTCCGACCGCTTCCATCTCGCGATTGAACCGCGCAACGGCGGCGGCATCCGAAGTCTTGTCCTGCGGCAGCAGCTTCACCGCGACGAATTTCTTCAGCCGCGTGTGCTTCGCCTTCCAAACCGAACCCATGCCTCCCTGGCCGAGCAGTTCGAGCAACTCGTAATCGCGAATCCGCTGGCCGACGATGCTGGTCACACCCGACGCTGATCCGCTGGCCAACGACTTGTTGGTTTCGTCACCCAAACTGGACCGGCTGGGAAATGACGGCTGCGAGCGTTCCGCATCCACCGGTGACGTGGCTCGATCAGAGTTGTCAGCGGAAGCCGTCATGCGGATACCTCACGAGGATGCTGAGCAGGTCGCAAAACTGTATCACTTGGCACAGCAACAACAAAATGACGACGTTTCGTAACCGGAGCGTTATCGCTTCCTGCGCAGGAACGAGTTTCAACACTTCGCCAAACGCCCCGACCATGATGTTGGCCGGCTTCAGATCGCGATGAATCACCCCGCGCGAGTGCGCATAAGCCATCGTCTGACAAATCTGCTCGAAGATCCCGATGAACTTGCCACGCTCGGCGACCGCCTCTTTCCGATCGGCGAGCAGCTTCGAGAGCGTCTCCCCCTTGACCAGCTTCATGCTGAAGAACGGCCGCTTGTCCTTGAACTGTCCGAGTTCATAAACCGGCGCGATCCCCGGATGCTGCAACTGCCCGCCGATCTGAGCTTCCTCGACAAACCGCTGCACGACCTCCGGCTTGTCCTTGTGCTGATCGAGCAGCACCTTGATCGCGAGGTCTCTGCCGAGGTCGGTGTCACGCCCCTTGAGAATCGCCCCCATCCCGCCGCGAGCGATCTCACCATCCAACCGATACCGACTGTCCGCATCCTGCTTCGGCATCTCCGCCGACTTCGGCCGCTCGATCACTCCCGTCCGGCCCCGTCAGAATTGTCGCCTGAAGTCCGGGAGCCGGCTGTTCCAGGTACTGCGATTCCTCGGTGAGCGCCGCGAGCAGCTTCTCAACTCGCTTGAGCAGCGCGATGTCTGCACCGCATGATTTGGCCAGAAAAGCAGCTCGCTCGTCCGCAACGGTCAGTTTTCGGGCGGCATTGAAGATCGACGCTACATTCGGTTGGTCAGATGTCATGTCGGTCGTCTCCGTCAGGTTTGAAGAAAGCTTCAAAGGACAGTGCGAGATTCAGCCTCAAAACACCCAATCGAATTTCAAAAAAAAGTCGGATTCTCCTCGGCTCACTCCGTTTCGGCCATCTCCACTTTGAGCCACGCCCTGGCGTAAGCCCAGTCGTTGTCGGCCGTTGAAGCGGAGATCCCCAAGGCACTGGCAGCTTCGGCCAGCGTCAGTCCCGCGAAAAAACGGAGTCGGACCAACTCCGCCTTGCGGGGATCTTGCGACTCCAGCTTCCGTAGCGCTTCGTCGATTTCAAGAACGTCGATGGCACGTCCGCGAACGGCCGCCGCCACTTCTGACAGCTCAACACGCTGGTAGTCACCGCCCGACTTCAAAGATCGCTTCCGGCGAGCGTTCTCGACCAGAATCCGCTGCATCGCTCGCGCGGCAGCGCCGAAGAAGTGCCCGCGCCCCTTCCAGCGGATCTCGGCCTCCGACCCCACCAACCTCAACCACGCCTCATGGACCAGCACAGTCGCCTGAATCGTTTGCCCCGGCTTCTCACGACCCAGCTTGTCCGCCGCCAGCTTGCGCAGCTCCTGATAGACCAGCGGCAACAACTCGTCGGCTGCGGTCGGATCGCCGTTCTCAATGGCTGTCAGGATTCGAGTGACATCGCTCATGCCGCGATTGTATCTGGCTTCGTTGTTCGTTTCTCTGGGTCAGGCCAGGGCTGTTCCTGCAAAGTCGACTGCCGACGCCCCAATACTCAGGCGGATCGAACGGCGACGCATGGAGTGGTCTGAGGGGAATCCTTCAACTGCTTGAGCACCTGCGTCACGCGTGCCCGGCTGACCCCAAGGAAACGGGCAAGAGCCGCCCGGCTTTCAAACTTCACGAAGTCGAGCAGAGACTGGTCGTAACAGGCCAGTCGCGATGGATCGTGGGTCGCAGCCATCGGGTTTTGGGATGCCCTTTCTTTTTCCGGAATCGGGCACCACGGGTACAGATCATCGTTGCGGCGTTGATGTCACTTGATGGTTATGTACGCACCTTGCTCCACGAGTCCGTGATGTGAATGCTGAACTGCTCGGGGAGCTTTTCCGTCTCGATTCACATCAAAACCCTTGGTCGCGTGATTACCGTCCAAGGGTTTTGTCGTTGATGGAATTGCATCAGCGGCCTCAGGTCCGTCACAGCGAAACGCATTGCAGCATTGCTTTGAGTCTGACTTGTTGTTGGTCTTTCGGGACTGCCGCGCCACAACTGTTGTCGCGCGTGACGGTCGACGAGCTGCCGCGTTTGACTGTGATCTTTGGTGACAATAAGTATCACAATCATTCTTTGAACGCTTGGTTGACCAAATATCGGCCGCAATGGACGATCGAGGTGCAATCGCCTCCGGCAGCCTCACAATCCTCGGAGGACTGACGTCATCCGCTCGCCTAAGCACGGGATCAATCGTCATGGTTTCGGAGCATCTGTTCGCCGCCAGACAACGGATGTTGAACCAACATCTGCGGGCACGCGGCATCACGGATGAGCGAGTGCTGGCGGCCATGCAGCGAGTGCCTCGCGAAGAGTTCGTGCCAGAGGCGTTGCGACCACATGCCTACGACGACCGAGCGTTGCCGGTTGAGTTTGAGCAGTCGATCTCGCAACCGTACACGGTCGCCTTCATGGCTCAAGCGGCGCAGTTGGAAGGGCAGGGACGAGTGCTCGAAATCGGCACGGGCACTGGTTATGGGGCCGCCGTGCTGGCCTGCTTGGTCGCCGAGGTTTTTACCGTCGAACGCTGGCCAGAATTGTGCAACACCGCGACGCAGCGATTGGAACGGCTCGGCTTCCGCAACGTCGTTACCAAGTTGGGAGACGGCTCGCTGGGTTGGGCGGAACAATCTCCGTTCGATGCCATCATCGTGGCGGCCGCGGCGGAGCGATTGCCAGCGGCATTTTTCGACCAACTGTCCGAAGGCGGTCGAATCATCCTCCCAATCGGCGAGCCGGGAAGCGGGCAGACAATGTTCCGATTCACGCGACGAAACGGCGAATTGCAGGAAGAGTCGTTGGGGATGTTCTCGTTTGTGCCGCTCGTTTGCGACCAGTAGACCGGACGCCCTCGTCCGGTGCGACGGCACGGCGTTGCGTCGTCGCAGGTTCAGTCTCCATAATCCTGCCATCGCGAACTTTTTGAGGAACCCATTGCATGAACCCGTCATTGTCCATCCAACGATTTTGCTGCGGCGTGATGCTCACCGGGGCGTGTGGTTTGTTGGTTTCAATCTCCGGATGCGGCGGCTCAAACGAAGGAGTTGCCAAAGGGACCGCAAACTCGAATGAATCGAAGGCAAAGCCCGACAAGAGTGAATCGAAACGCTCGAAGTCAGACGGTGCCAACGCAGAAGCCAGCGCCGGCGGTCTGAAAACGATTGACGGAATTCCTTACGACGTCTTCTTCGACAAGCCGCTGACGATCGCTGCCAACACGCAAACCGGAGCCGCCACGAACGCAACCGTCGCCGCGAATGACGCCTCCAAAGGAACTCCAGCCGCAGAGCCAACGACTCCTGCGAAGGAAGCTCCGAAAGAGGAGGGGGGCGGAACGTCCATCAAAGACATCATCGACAAAGATTCGCTGACCAACGAGATCAAGAATGTTCGCAATTACTTGGCGGGCAAGACCGCATCGGTCTCCACGTACAACTCCAGCCTGCTGGAGATCGCTCCCGAAGCAGCGACGTTGGCGGTGCTCGCCGTCGCGGTCTCGAAGCATCCCGACGATGTCTCCTGGAAGAAGAACGCCAAATACGTTCGTGACCTCTCCTGGAAGATCGGCGAAATCACGTTGTCGAAAGATGGCAAGACCAAGAACAGCTTCGACCAAGTCTCGGAGACGTTTGCCAAGATCGACGACATCCTGAAAGGCTCCGAGCCGGCTGGCTTGCCCGATGCCGAAGCGGACAAGGCCTTCGGAGATGCCGTCGGCGGCAACTTGGTTGCGATTATGAAGCGGATCAAGAAATCGGAAGAGGTTTTGAAGTCCACCGTCTCCAGCGAAGCGGGCCTGAAGAAGGAAGCCGAGAAGACGGCTCAAGAAGGTGCGGTCCTCACGTTCTTGGGTTCAATTCTGTCCGCCCCGGGGTTCGGCTGGGACGGCGACGCAGAATTCGCCGGTTTCGCGAAGCCGCTGATCGAAGGGGGCAAGCAAATCTCCGAGGCCGCCAAGTCGGGCAACTTCGCGTTGTACGGAGAGGGCATCATTAAAGTTTCCAAATCGTGCAACGATTGTCATCCGAAGTTCAAACCGTAATCGCGACCGCGAACCCGCATTCAAAAGGAATCTCATGCCGCGTCATTCTGGAAGGATCGCCTGTCTGATCGTGGCCCTGACCGCGACCGTTTCATTCGCCGAAGTCATCGAACTGACCAACGGCAGTCGCATTGAGGGGGAGATTCTCAAAGACGGTGCGGAAATCGTCGTGATCGACATCGGGGTCGATGTGCTCAAAATTCCGACCGATCGCATCAAGTCCCGCTCGGCCAGCTTCGATAAGCCAGGAGGCAAGGCCGAGGTCAAAAAGGGCGATCTGTATTCCGTTGCGAAGCTGCCACTGAAGCCAGTCAAAGAACTTGCGAACGAATACGGCGATGGCGTCGTATTGGTGCAAACGCCGGGCGGACTCGGCTCCGGATTTATCGTGAATTCACGAGGTCACTGCGTCACGAATTACCACGTCATCGAAAAGGAAACACGCATCGCCGTCACACTGTTCATGAAGGACACAAAGGGAGGATATGCTCGGCGGCGCATCGACGAAGTGAAGATCGTCGCCATGAATCAATTCCTCGATCTGGCTCTGCTGCAAATCCCCGAACAAAAGGATTTGGTGTTCAAGCCAGTCTTGTTGTCCGAAGCCGACGACCAAAAGGAAGGCGAAGAAGTTTTCGCGATCGGCAACCCGTTGGGCCTGGAACGCTCGGTGTCGAAAGGGATCGTCAGCACGAAGAACCGCAATCGCGAAGGGCTGACGTACATCCAGACGACGACTCAAATCAATCCGGGCAACAGCGGCGGGCCGCTGTTCAACGCACGCGGCGAAGTCATCGGTGTGACCAACATGAAGGTGTTGTTCGGCGAGGGCTTGGGCTTCGCGATCCCGCTGGTCTATGTGAAGCACTTCCTCGACAACGTCGATGCCTTTGCGTTCGACAAGAACAATCCGAATGCCGGCTTCCGCTACCTCGATGCCCCACGCCGCAAGTCGCCGGAATCCCCACCGAAGAGCAAATAATCCGGTAGTGGGCTAGTCTAATCGCAGTGGTTCAGCGGATCGGTTGCGTTAGCATCGACAGCCAGAGCCAGCTTAACGAAGCGCAGGCCGGAATCGCTCAGCCTTCTCGATGACCACTGGGAACCCCCGATATCCACTTCGGAGCTTGTCGAGAACTTTGTTCTTCGCGTTCGTGACATAGACATAGATCGTGTCGGCGCCGTCATCCGGCTTGCCAATTCCAACCGAGGCGAGCCACGGATACTCCGACAAATCGTCGTACAAGGCAGTTGCTGCTTCTCTAGCGTTCATTTTAGACGCCATGCCCTGCGACCAGAGATAGTCCACCAAATGCCGCTAGGACGCGATCAATTGGGATTACGATTCCGAACGCCCCCTTGTTGCTCGTCGCAAATAGAATGCCGACAACCTTATCGCCATCCTCTGTCACAACCAAGCTGCCGGAATCCCCACCAAGAGCGAACGGGTCTGAATCATTCGATCGGATCATCCAAACGTCTTGGAACCACACAAGTGCCCGAAAATTCTGGGACTGATAGGGAAGGCTGAGCCGAACCTGCACAGACTGCATTGTACCGAAGGTCAGCCCAGTCGTCCTACCAAACTTCTTAACCCGCAATCCGGTGGCAGGATCGGTAGTATCCGTAGGGGTGTCGTAGCCGTCTTCGTCATCCCCCTGCCATGATGATACGGCATCACCATCCGGCACTTCGGCAATTGCGATGTCTTCGCGGCAAGGGGCAACCAAAGCCGGCGCACCACTTCGCAACTCCACAATCTCTGAATGTCTGCAAATCTCGCTGGGTGCTCGCAAACCCGCCCGCGCGTCCATTCCAGCGGGCGAAAGAATTGGCTGTCCGACCGAAGTATGATTGCAGTCGGCAAAAACATGGTTGTTCGACAACGCATAGAGTTTGCCGCCGGCGTTCTTCCTGACTAAAGCCCCAAACGTCCCCGCCAACATCAACCCGGCCGGAGCGCACGAACTTCCGCATGCTACGCGATCGTCATGCTCGTAGAGATTCCCCCTGTTTGTCGTTGTTGCCGAAAGATGCGGCTTCACAAACAGCTTTCCCACGTTGTGGACAGTGCAGGGGATGCCGTGGATTTCATCCGGTAGCGAACGCAGAAAAGATTTTGACCCGCGTGCAACGTAGATATGCACTCCTGGGCGATCTTCAGGTTCGCCATCCTCATCTTCATCTTCGGCGTCGATGTCAAAGGGATCTTCCCCGCGTTCTTCATCACCAACGGTATATCCGACCGACTGTACTGCGAGGCCATGAAACCCTCCATCGGCCTCCTCAATGAATCGCTGTGTCGCTGCTGGGGCGGCCTGAAGGCTCATCGGCCCACCCGCAGCAAAGAAGTTACCATTCTGCAAAAAGAAAGACGTGAGGTCCGTGGCTAACTTCTTTGGCGTCAGTGGCACCTTCGGCATTTGATTGTTCCGCGCTTTGGAGAGAAGGACTGGACGGCATATTGATGTGCTGCAACAATCTATCCATGCCAAACCGCTCAAGCAATCAGAAGGATACCCAGCAACTCGCGCGGAGCGTGTTGGACGCCATTGTGCCCGATGCTGAACCCAAAGAGGATCAGCCAAAGAAAAATCCCGCCGCAGTCGCATTAGGACGGCTGGGCGGGCTTAAAGGTGGCAAGGCGCGGGCCGCGAGCCTCAGCAAGAAAAAGCGGTCGGAGATTGCAAAGAAGGCTGCCGCAGCGCGCTGGAAGTCTCTAAAGGGCTAGAGGGCTGCCCCGACGCCGTCGCCGAAGTCTTCTTCGTCCTCGTCGCCATCGTCGAATGGCGGCGGATTGTATTCCGTTGAATGCTTTTCCAAGCGGAGGAGCTTCTCAAAGTCCAACGACATTTGCACTTTGACGCCTTCCGGGTTGTTGTCGTTGAATGAATCTTCCTCAATGCGGTGTTGACGACACTCTCCGAGAATTCTGTTTTTCCACTGCGCTTGGGATACACGAAACAGCTTTGGCGTCCTTTTGCTTTCGTCGAACCAAATGGTCCGTTGAACGAGCTTGCCGTCTTCGTCTTTCTCTTTAATCGTGGCGCAGCGTTTCGCGTGAACAGTTCGGCCTTGCGGATCAAGCTTCATTTCCTGACCCATCGCGTCCGCCAAGTCTTGCGCGCATTGGTCAATCAATGAGCGTTTTGGAGCCGTCCATCTCTTCTTCAGAATCGCCCATGCGGCGACTTCTCTCTTGCCGGGAGGCCACGGCTCTCCGGCGGCGATGTAGTCGTTGACGATGTCTTGGCACCACTCAGTTTTCGTTTTCTTCTTGATCTTGGCAGCCATCATGTCCTTTCTCAAATACCCACCTCGTGACCCCAACCGTCTGTAAGAGCTTCCGCAGTGACCGTGTCTCTGATTTTGACAAGCGATTCCCGGAAAGCGTTGAAACGCAATTCTTCGCGGCCCTGTAACTGACCAATGATGATCCCCGGATGAACTCTTAGGGAGTTCGCAAACTGATTGATCTTGTCACGGCTATAGAGTGGCCCGACTCCGTCGATGAACGACTCAAGTTCTGACTTGTCGATCCACGTTGCTGCCGCCTCTCGATTAGCTCTGTCTTCGATTTCGTCTCCCGTGCTGCTGGGTCGCTCGTCAATTACCGAATCAGCATCAACGGCGGGGTCGTCGCGATGACGAATGTGGGACATTTCGTGACCGAGGACGTGCCAGAAATTGTCGATCCTGTCGAACCGCATAGACATTGCGATGACAGGCGAATTGGAATCCAGCCAAAACGCCACGCCGTCAATTCTCGTGTGCGGCAGCGGTTCGACTACAACAAACCGAATTCCACACTCCGCCAAGATGGAAGCAACTTTGCGCGATTGCTCTGGCCAACCGAGAAGCCGCCGCAGCTTTTTGATGGCTACACCCAGCTTTGCATCGCTGTATTCGTTGACGCGAAGCGTCTGTGAAAGCTGCTTCGCTCGAAACGCCCACGCCCTCTGAGCCGCGTTGAATGGATTGCTCGCGTCCGTTTTTCTGGCCGATGCGCTAATGGTAGGGTCGCGGTCTAATGACTCGACGCCAAAAAACGCCTTCAGTTCGGTTTCCAGACCGTCGATTTTGTCCGTTTTGTGAATCCACCCGCGCCGCTGCATGTCCTTGATCGGGGCCAGCTCATACAGCCTCGCCCGTTTGCGAACATCTCCGGTATCAAGCGAGGCCAACGACAAGCGGTACTCATATTCTCGCTGCATCCAAATCTGAGGTTCGTTGCCAAATGCTTGCCCAAGTGCAATCGCCATCTCAGGGAGCACAGCATGTTTTCCCTGAAGGATGCGGTTAATTGTCGGCAACGGCCTGTCCAAAATCTTGGCCAAGTCTGCCTGCGTCCAGCGGCGAGCCTCCAACTCTTCTCGGAGGAAATCGCCAGGTGATTTTGTCGTTTGGGACATATTCAGTGGTCTCCAGCCAGTTGATAACTATATCGGCCAAGACCGAAGCGTCAATTAGGATTTTATGACAAAGTCATATTTTCTCACTTGAAAGTCCGTGACCGCTCAAGCATACTGCTCGCACCATGAAACAACTCAGCAAAGAACAGCGTTGTGCGGTCGTCCGATGCCTCGTGGATGGAGTCTCCATTCGCGGGACTACTCGAATCACTGGAGTCGCGAAGGACACAATTCAGAAGCTGACCCGCGATCTCGGCGAAGCGGTGTTGCAGTTCCAAGACAAGCATCTCAAGAACTTGAACTGCAAGCGCGTTCAATGCGATGAGATTTGGGGCTTCTGCTACGCCAAGGACAAGAACTTGCCGGATTGGATGAAGGATCACGCTGGCGTCGGTTCAATCTGGACGTGGACCGCGATGGATGCCGAGAGCAAGCTGATTTTCTCTTGGCGGCTCGGATCACGCGACGCGACCACGGGCAATGAGTTCATGGAAGACGTGCAATCACGCCTCGCCAGCCGCGTACAACTCACGACAGATGGCCATGCCGTCTATCTGAAGGCGATTGAAGGGGCGTTCGGTGATGCGATCGACTACGCCCAACTCGTCAAGCTGTACGGCGAGGACAAGATGGCTGAGACGCGCTACAGCCCCGGCAAGTGTCTCGGAGCGAAGAAAAAGAACGTGATCGGCAATCCCGATGCCGCGCACATTTCGACGGCATTCGCGGAACGCCAAAACCTCAACATCCGAATGAACAACCGCCGTTACACGCGGCTGACGAATGCGTTCTCCAAGAAATCCGACATGCTGGCTTACAGCGTGGCCATCACGTTCATGTATCACAACTTCGTTCGGGTTCACCAAACGCTGAAGACGACTCCCGCGATCAAGGCCGGTGTGACCGATCACAAGTGGAGCATTGAAGAGATGGTCGATCTGATTCCCGAACTGAGCTACAACACCCGGCCGAAGAAAGCGGCTTGCTGATTAGACTAGCCCACTACCAATAATCCGACTGCGCACTTTCGAGTTGGAGTCCCGGCTATAGAACCTGTCCAAGAACAAGACCGTGTTTTGAGCGTATCAGCCGGAACGCGCTAAGAACATGCCATGAAGCGAAGCACCAACGTGATGCTGACACTGCTGGTTCCAGCGATGTCTGCGTTCGGTTGCGGGCGACAAGCCAAAGCCACCCCTACGGGGGTTGTCGATTACTCTCCGCTACCCGGTTACCGGTTGGATTGCTGATGGTCCAACGAAAAGAGCCTGGTCACTCAAACCGAGCGACCAGGCTCTCACGTCTTGGTGTCACAGCGAGCCGGCGACTACTTGTGGTAGCCGAGGCTCACCATGACATTGTACAGCTCTTCGTAGGTGATGAAGCGTCGGCGATGCGGCAGCTTGTATTGGTCGATGGATTCGGCCAACTCCTGCGCATCGGGATTCAGCAGGCTGTGCGAATCACGAAATTGACGGCGCTCGCGGCCGTCAGGATGGCCATCGTCGGCTTGACGACGGTCCATGAACGTGACCGGCTTTTGCTCAAGTAATTGGGACATTAGCATGGCTCCTCGACTGTTCGACCGCAAACTTAGGTTACACGAGTCGGACGAGCAAATTGGCTTCGCGTGGAACGGAGTATTTCAGACCCCTCGGCCGTCGTCGGCGGAAGATTCCGCGGAATCCTGCTGACCAGCGCGTTCCGAACAACTGGAATGCGCTCCCTTTCGCCAATCGCAGTCCGACCTCTCCGAGGCCGAGACATCTTGTCGAAGAGTGATCCTACGAAATGTCCAGCCTCAGAGAGGGTGGAATACAAACGACATCGGTTCAGGCCCAGTATGAAAATTACAATCCTCGGTGGCGGCGGGATGGCAACGGCTTGTGCGATTGTGCTGGCCGAGCACCCGGGTCTCGATATCTCAATCTGGGCGCGAAACGCACAGTTCGCGCGCGACATGGCCACCTCTCGAGTCAACGACCGCCTGCTGCCCGGTGTCCGTATCCCCGATCAGATCAATTTCACGTCAGATGTCGCATCGGCCGCCGCCGGAGCCGATGTGCTCGTTGCGGCAGTCCCGACCGCCTTTCTCCGACAAGCGCTGACCGACATCGCCGACAAACTGCCGGCCAGCGTACCGGTCCTCAGTGTCATCAAGGGACTGGAGAACGACACCTTCGCTCGCCCGACGCAGATCATCACCAGTGTCCTCGGTTCGCGACCGGTCGCCGCGCTCGGCGGACCGTGTCACGCCGAAGAAGCCGCACGCCGAATGCCAGCCAGCGTCGTCATCGCCAGCGAGAACGAAGCGTTCGCGGCGACCGCTCAAAAACTCTTCGCGACCGACCGCTTCCGGGTCTACACAAATCGCGACCTGCTCGGCGTCGAACTGGCGGGAGCGTTGAAGAACGTCATCGCGATCGCTGCCGGCATCTGCGATGGACTCGGCTACGGCGACAACGCCAAGTCCGCGCTGATCACACGCGGCCTCGCCGAGATGACTCGCTTCGGCGTCGCGCTCGGTGCCGACAAGCAAACCTTTTTCGGACTCGCCGGCCTGGGCGACCTGATCACCACCTGCGTCAGCCGCCACGGCCGCAATCGTGGAGTCGGCGAACGCCTTGGCCTCGGCCAAACGCTCCCCGACATCCTCGCCAGCATGACCGCCGTCGCCGAGGGAGTGACGACCGCTCGCAGCATCCACGACCTCGCTCGGCAAAAAGGGATCGACATGCCGATCACCCGCGAAGTCTTCGCCGTCCTGTTCGAGTCAAAATCCCCCGCCGCCGCCACCGAGTCCCTCATGCAACGCCCACCACGCGGCGAGTGAAGTGGCGCAACACATTGAGCTAAAAGAGACCTGATATGGCGAAGAAAAAGCCGCTGCCCAGCCGCCAAGGCACCGTCGGCCAGATGTTCTCGACAATTCTGCTCCGGGATAAATTTGGGAACATAGTCCACAAGGGCAGCAACGTCGGCGTAACGGACGACCTCGAAGTTCGCGCCGATCGAGTGCGATACATCAAGTTGGGGAGAGAAGGCAAATGGGAACCGGAGTGTCTGGAGCATGGAATCATCCGATTCGGCTTCGGCAGCGCGAGCGACGAACGATTTCCATTGTGCTGCAGTCGCAACTGGAAAGACCTTACGAAATCCTTCATCGTCGCCGGAAAAGACAAAGCAACGGCCACACGGTCCACGAATGAGACGCGGATTTTCTTCGAGGATGACGGTTCGACACTTTGGATTACCTTTATCGGTGAGCGATTGTGTTGGGGATTCCTTCAACCCGAGCCCGCCGAACTTCATCAAAGCGGTGATGGCGTCTTTCGCAAACTAAGGGGTGGCTGGCAGTGGCGCGATTTGAACGGCGAGCGTCTTATCAAAGGGAACCTTTCCGGCGCTCTCACCAAGCTCGCAGCTTATCGCGGGACTTCTTGCGAAGTTGATGTTGCCAAATATGTTGTCCGGCGCATCAACGGCAAAAAGCCTCCTGAAGTCGAGCGGGCTATAGTCACGTTGGAGCAAATGAAGAAATCGGTTCTTGAAATGATGCGACTTCTGGGGCCAAAGGACTTCGAGACGCTCGTCGAGTTGGTTTTTTCAATCAGCGGATGGCGTCGCCAAGGACCGACAGGAAAGACACAGAAGTTCCTCGATCTGGATCTCGTTTTGCCGAGCACTGGTGAACGAGCAATCGTGCAAGTTAAGTCTGACACCGACGCATCGGATCTTGCGGAGTACGAGGCGAACTTTGACAACTTCGGGAGTTATCAACGGATGTTCTTCGTCCATCACTCCGGGACTGCCAAGAGCGGTGACAAGCGAGTGATAGTTATTGGTCCTGAGAAACTGGCCGGGATGGCAATCGATGCGGGGTTGATAACCTGGCTCATTGAAAAAGTGTCGTAGACCATGCGCAGATGGCCCGCTAAGCGCCAAGCTTGGCCATCTGGCATTCGCGGACTTTGGCCTTCGTTCGCAGGATTGAATCCGGCTAGACTGCTTCTGAATCAATTGGCTGTCCGGGAACCAATCATGCGAACGATCACGGTTGATGAGGCTCAGTCGGAACTGCCGCAAGTGCTCGATGAAGTCGAGGCCGGTGCCGAAGTCATCATCTCGCGAGGCGAGAAGCCGGTTGCTCGGTTGGTGCGCATCACGGACTCACCGGGTCGGCGTCCGAAAGTGGGTCAGCTTCGCGGTGCTCCGTTTCAGATTCCCGATGCGGCGCTCGCGCCACTCACCTCTGATGAACTGAAGGAGTGGGAAATCGGACATCCCTTGCCAGAGGACTTGGTGGAAAACCTGTTCCAGATGCAGCAAGCTCTGGCGGACATGCAAGCGGGAGATCGAGGAAGGCCGGCCGTTCAAGTGACGGCTGAGTTGCGACAACGATTGGGGATCGCGGCACGCGGGAGATACCAGCCATGAGTGTGACTATTGAGTTTCCACCTGACATCGAAGCGACGCTCCGTGAGCGGCTGGCTCGTGGTCCGCAAAATGTGACGGCGTTTGTCGTGGAAGCCGTTCGCGAGAAACTGTCTCGCAGCCAGACGCTGGACGAAATCTGTGCGCCGTTTGCTCAATCGGTGGCCACGGCGAGTGTCGCCGATGACGAACTGGATCAACTCTTTGAAGAAGCTCGCGAGAATGTCTGGCAAGCCAAGCTGAGCCTGCGACCATGACCGAAATGAATTGCCCACTCGATGACAGTGGTTTAGCATCGTCCTATGGAATTCGAGTGGGATCCCGACAAGGCTGATCGCAATCTGGGGAAACACGGCGTCTCGTTTCACGAGGCCGCGACCGTTTTTGACGACCCGCTCGCAATGACTTATTTCGATCCGGATCACTCCGAAGCGGAAGAGCGGTTTCTCACCTTCGGCCACTCCAGTAATGGCCGATTACTGGTCGTCTCCCACACAGATCGTGAGGACCGCACACGACTCATCAGCGCTCGACCAGCGAATCGAAAAGAGAGACAAGCCTATGAAAACGCCTGACGATCACTCCGACGACGACGATCTCCGCCCGGAATACGACCTCACGAAACTTAAGGGAGGCGTCCGTGGAAAGTATCTGCAGCGATTCCGCGCGGGAACCAACCTCGCCTTACTCGCACCAGACATTCGCGCGGCGTTTCCCACGGATGAGTCCGTCAACCAAGCGCTTCGATCGTTGATCGCACATCCAGCCTAAGAAATGTTTTCCAACACGTCGGATAGTTACTTCTTCGGCGGTTCCGTCACCTTGATCGTCACCGGGCGACTGGCCATGGAGACGAGCGTGTTGGGGCGGTCTTTCGCGTCCTTGGCTTTGTTGAACGGGACTTGGGCTTGGCCGAGGACCGACATTGTGTACTCGCCGGGGCGAGTCCCCTGCTGCACCGTGATGCGGATCGTCACGTCGTTTGTGTCGGCGGCGATGGTCGTGTTGGGCATCTGGAAATTGCCTTTGAACGACAGCGGGATCAGGTTGATCGAGTTCTTGAATTCGGGCCAGTAGCGTTTGGCTTGGACCTTCAGTTCGGCGGTCTTGCCCGCTTCGATCTCGATTTGAATCGGCACGAGTTCCAGCGAGTACGGCGAGGTTTCGCGCACGGAGATCAGTTGCTCGCGCGTCGGGCGGCTGCTGCTGATGTTGGCTTGGTTCCAGACGCGCGTGTACGGTCGGACTTCGCGGCGGACGGTCTGATCGCCGATCTTCGCCGTTGCGATCAGCTTGATTGGAGCGTCGATGTCGGCGGCGTTTTCGTCGGACCAGAAGACAAGCGTGCCGCGTTGGTCGTCGGTCGTCGTCGGCGAACAAAACACTCCCGGCGGGAGACCTTCGGCGGTGATTGTGTACGGGCCGTTGTGGCCGTCTCGGAAATGCGTCACGACGTCGAGGTGCGCGGTGCCCCCTTTCCACAGCGTCAGGTGGCCGGGGCCGGGGTTCTGGCTGTGGATCGCGGCGACGTACAGATCGGGCTGCGGCTTTCGCAGCGACAAGACGTACTGGTATCGCGGGCCGCCTCGGCCGTAACGCTCTTGCACGAGGATGCGGTACTTGTGGTCTTTGACCAGCGAGAGCATCCCGACGGGATCGCGGAGATGGCCGTCGAACGCCTGCTGGCGATGCCCGAAGTCGTCGTGCTCGCCGACGCGATTTCGCTTTTCGTCGAACGCCACAACGACCGGGTCCGCTCGGCCGCAGAGCCGCTCGCAAAACACCTCGACCGCGTAGTTGCCGTTCTCCGGAACTGTGACCTCGAACCAATCGGCGTCGCGCGGCTGATCGAAGAGTCCCGCGACGATCGCGGGTAACGTGATCGGCTGCGGCTTCTCGAACTCGTTGTTCGGCTCGGCTTCAATCGTCACCGGATCGCGGACGACCAGCAGCCGCTGAGCACTCATGGCCGGCCCAACGCCGGGCAATTCCGGCCGCCATTGAAACCCCGTGAGCGTGCAGGTTCCCGCCGTCGGCGACACCGAGTGATCGGTCGGATGTTCGAGAAACCGATACGTCTGCAAGTCGAGCAGGTCCGCCGGAGCGGACAGTGGCAACGTCAATTCGTCGAGCGGCGAGTCCGCGATGCGTGCGACCGACGGCTTCGCCCCACTGCCGAGATTCCGGCCGAGCACCGTCAACGTCGCGGATTGCCCCGCCGTGATCGCTCGCGGAAAGACGTTCTCGACGTGCGGCCGATTCGAGATGACCAGCCGATACGGCGCTCCGCCGTTGAACGTCAAGTCGTGAAACTTCACGAAGAACTCGCCATCTTCCGGAGCGACGAAATCGAGAAACGGATCGGCCCCGAAGTAATCGCTGTTCGATGCCAGCGGCTTGCCGACTTTGTTCGTCAGCGTGAGCCTCCCATCCATCGTGGAATCCAGCCGCATCGCCAAGCACTCAACGGTCACTCGCTGACCGCGCTTCGCCTCGAACCGAAACCAGTCCTCGCCGTTCTGATCGCTGCTCCCATTGATCGCCGAGTTGATCGCGACAAGCTGCGCCTTCTCCGGCTCATTGTTCGGCTCGACTTCCGCGACATCGGTCAGCCCGTGCGAGACCGCCAGCAACCTCGGATTGCTGACGCCGAACCGCCCCACCAACCGCACGTCATACGTTCCCGCCAGCACATCCGCCGCAACGCTGACTTTGAAAAACCGCTCCTTGACGAACTCCGCCTTCAACCCCGGATGATCGAACCGCAACGACTTCACCTCTTCGATGTCGCCGCCCAGCACTTCCACCTCAACCGTCGCCCCCGCCGCCGCACCAATCGGGCTGAGTCGGTCGAAACGGATCAGCGGCAGTTCAGCGGTGGCTCGGTCACTCGCCGCGAAAAGCGTGGTCAACGCGAACAGACACGTTGAGCGAGCAAAAAAGCGATGCGGATTCATCGTGACCTCAAGCCCCTCACGGAATTTGTCCCAAGAGTTCAGCGGGAGTCAGCACATTGATTGACCCATTCCGAAAGCCGGACTTATCTCGCGTGACCAGAGCATCGCAGCCATGTTCGATCGCGCAAGCCGCTTGCAGGTTGTCCTCAAAGTCTCGTCCGGGAAGCGTCTGGGCTATAAGCACGACCGACACATCGACGCCGAGGACTTCTAATGTCTTCGCACAGTCGCGGATCGCAATGTGAGCGGCATCCCATCCCTCCGCGCGACGAATGACGTAGAAGATCGTGGGAAGCGAGGCCGCTGAAATGGAAGCCGTCAGACGACCAGCATGATGAGCATTCCAAATCGCTTGAGCCTCGATGCACCACGGCGCGCGTTGCAAAAGAAGGTCGAGCACAACATTCAGGTCCAGCAAGACGTTCATCGTCCGTATTTTTCCATGCGATGCTCGTCAATCCATTGTTTGACGGTGGCGTCATCCGGTGCCGGACCCTTGATCTGGAGATGCTGATGAACCTCCTCTGCCGAATAACCGCGTTTCTGCCGCTCTTTCACAGGTTTCGCTGACGCGGGAGCGATTTCCAATTCTTGTCCTTCGCTCCAGTCGCCAGGAACGTCATCGAGCAAGCGAACGGCACCATGTTCATAAACCGCGCGGATCATGTCGTTGCCCTTTTCAGTCGGTTCACACCAACTCCGGAATCGGCTCGCCTTCGTTGAGGATCGGCAGCGGGCGCTTCGCCTGATCGAAGAAGACGTGGTGGTGGTCGATGTCGAGAACCTTGTACATCGTCGAGAGGACACAGCCGGGCGTGTACGGTTTCGTCGTCGGGTACTCGGCGCGGGCGTCGGTCGTACCGATCGCTTGACCCATTGTGAGTCCACCGCCGCCGAAGACGACGCTCATCGCGCCGGGCCAGTGATCTCGGCCGGAGCCACCGTTGATGCGCGGGGTGCGGCCAAATTCTCCAAAGCACATCACCAGCACGTCGTCGAACAGGCCGCGCTGATGCAGGTCAGTAACGAGGGCAGCGACCGCTCGGTCGAATTTTGGCAGCAGGTTGTTCTTGAGCTGCGCGAAGTTGTCGCCGTGTGTGTCCCAGCCACCGCCGGCTTGAATCGTGACGTAGGTCACGCCCGCCTCGACCAAGCGTCGAGCGAGCAAGCAACTTTGCCCAAGATCGTTGCGGCCGTATTGATCTCGCAGCTTCGGGTCTTCTTTTTGGATGTTGAACGCTCGGACGGCGCGGTCGTTTGTGATCATCTCCATCGCGTCGCGGTAAAACGTGTCGAGGCCGGCGATGTCCCCTTGCGTGTCGATGTCGCGGCGGATCGTGTCGAGCTTGCCCATCAAGCCTTGCCTGCGTTCGAGACGTGACAGGCTGACTCGGCCGGGGAGTTTCAGGTTGCGGACGTTGAAGCCGTCGTTGTTTGGATCGCTGTCGGGTGCGAACGGATTGAACGACGCTCCGAGGTACGCCGCTTTGCCAAGTCCCAAAGAGTTCGGCAGGTTGACGTAGGCGGGCAGGCTCTCGGCATTCGCCCCCTTCATGCGGGCGACGACCGAACCGCATGCCGGATAGATGTTGTTGTTGACCTCGATCGTCGGCTGATACCCGGTCAGCATCCACTGCGAACCCATGCCGTGTCCGGCATTCGTGTGTGTCGCCGAGCGGACAATCGCCAGCTTGTCCATGACTTGAGCTTGCAGCGGGCAATGCTCGCCAATCTCAATGCCGGGGACGTTCGTCGGGATCGGCTTGAATTCGCCACGGAACTCGGAGGGAGCGCTCGGCTTCAGGTCGTACATGTCGATGTGGCTCGGTCCGCCGGCTTGCCAGATTTGGATGACCGCCTTGCGTCGAGCGGGCTTGGTCTCGGAAGTCGATTCCGCGCGTAGCGTGTTCGCCAGCGTCAGGCCGCCAGCGGCGAGGCCACCAACGCGGATGAAATCGCGTCGGGAGACGCCGTCACAGGTGCGAGTTCCAGAACCAATCAGGTCGAGCATGTTTGGAGACCTTTTCGGGGCGGGAGGACGAGGCGGGAGCAACACATCGGCTCAACAGAATACTTCGGCAAACTGGGCAGGAAAACGGATTCTGTTCTGTTTTTTCGGCTCGGCCGGAAGTTTTGGCCAGGGAGACGTGCCACAAATTCGCGACGAATGATTCATGGATACCACATCCAGGCAACGACCTGCCACGTTGAAACCCGATGCGTAAGCGAGGGCGAACTGTAACGACGCCCTCGCTTACGCGTCGGGTTTACAAGGTCGGGAATCATCGCTGCGATGCTCGTCCAGATCGCGGTTCCTCGACTTTGAATTGGACGCTGCCGCGTGGCGGGAGTTGTTCTTCCGACGTCAGGCTGAGCGGGGCGTTTTGCCAGCCGGTTTTGGTGGCGGCGTGCGAGTGTCCGACGTCAAACAGCTTTTGCATCGAGCGTGGATCGAACACGAGTGGCGACGACTCTTCGGCGAGCTCGCGTGGCACGGCGGTCAGGGCGAACGAGGCTCCGGCCCAACGGCTCAGCAGATAGGTCTTGAGCAGGTCGCCGTCCATCTGTGATTGCAGGACTCCGCCGACCGACTCTTCGATGACGGCCGAGAGTTTGCGTTGCACTCGGCGACGAGGCAGGCGGAGTTGCCCGGCGACGATGACGCACACGTTCAGATCGTCGCGGACTTTCGCCTCGTCGGGATCAGAGGCGGACATGCCGAGCATTGCCGGTTGCAGGAACAGCGAAGCGGCGACTCCGCCATCGACGTGCAGTTCCGCGTGTCGCTCACCTTCGACCTCGATGTCGATCTCGACCGGCGGCAGGAGGCCGGGGACCGAGGCCGAGGCCAGCAGCACGTCGCGGAACAGTTCGAGCTTGTTCGGATCGTCGCCGTCGGCGATCGCTCCCATGTCCCAGACGACCAGCCGTTTCGAGTCGAGGTCCGTCGTGCCGACGTACAGCCGTCGGCCCTCGCGATGCGCGTCGGTAATCTGTTTCAAGATGCTCGGCGTGATCTCGTTCGCGATGCGGCTGCGCAGCGGAGCGGAATCGGCGAGCGAATCGGCCCACACCAGTTCTGGCAGCCAGCGGCGAGTGAAGATGTCCCGATCGCGGCTGGTCGTGTAGCTCCGCTTGAGCAGCTCGTCGTATTCGGAACCGAGGAACGCAAACGGCGCGATCAGCGCACCGGTGCTGATGCCCGTCACGACATCAAACTGCGGCCGATTTCCCGCCGCCGTCCAGCCGTTAAGGACACCGGCCGTGTACGCTCCGTTGGCACCGCCACCGGAGAGGACGAGCACGTTGCTCGGCTCGCGACCCGTCGTCGAGACGGCGCGGATGTCGGCCTGTTGCACGCGAGGAGCGATCGCAGCCGGCTCCTTCACCTCGACCAGCCGAGCCGCCTGCGGCAGCTCCAACGCCACATGCCGCCGCGTGATCGCGCAGCCAGATACGGCAAACAGCACCAGCACAAGCCAGTAAAATCGGAAACGAGACGACATCATGTCTGAGTTTGCTCGGCGACGCACAGTTCGACAGAATCCGTCCAATGATTCGGCTGGGAGGATAGGCCGAAATCCACAAGCACTCCAAGACGATTCCGGTGGCAAGTGCATCGGCGAGCGGTTGGGCGTCAGCCCACCGAGAACCATCGACAATCACCCGCAACGCAACTTCTCACAACCACAAACTCGGTGGGCTGACGCCCAACCGCTTGCCAGGAGCATGATGAAATTTCTTTTGACCAACGACGATGGAATCGACGCTCCGGGGCTGCGACTGCTGGCGGAGATCGCTCGCGATTTTGGCGAGGTGATCGTCGTCGCACCGGATGGAGTCCGCTCCGGCTGCGGGCATCAGGTGACGAACGATCGGCCGCTGTCGCTCAAGGAAGTCCGTTCGGGCGAGTTCGCCTGCGACGGGACTCCTGCCGATTGTGCTCGTCTGGGTTTGAAGCACATCGCAGGTGACGTCGATTGGGTGCTCTCTGGCGTCAACGACGGCGGCAACCTCGGCATCGACGTTTACATGTCGGGAACCGTCGCCGCCGTGCGCGAAGCGGTGCTGCTCGGCACGCCCGGTATCGCGCTGTCGCAGTACGTGGGCCGGAAGGACTCGGTGGATTGGTCCTCACGAGCTGGATTGCTGCGAGGCGTGCTGTCTCGACTGCTGGCTGACTCGCCACCGACCGAAGGCTTCTGGAACGTCAACTTTCCGATCTGGGAACCGACACTTCCGCATCCGCCCATCGTCGAGTGCCGCTTGGACCTCAACCGCCACGACGTACGGTTCGAACCACTGGAAGACCGCTGGCACTACCGAGGTATCTATCGCGATCGCCCCCGCACCGGCGGCCACGATGTCGACGTCTGCTTCGCCGGGCAGATCGCACTGACGAAGCTGACCATCGGAGGCTGATCACGTCCACGACCATCACGATTCATGTCCCGCGCGAACTGCGTGTCGAATGCGACGGGGCGAAGGAATTATTCCTTTCCGCCTCAAGCGTGCGGGCTGCGCTGGCCGAGTTGGAACGTCTCCGTCCGAGTTTGTACCGTAATATCTGCGACGAAACCGGCGCGGTTCGTCGTCACCTCAATCTGTTCGTGAACTCGGCCCATGTGCGCGAGCGGCAAGGGCTGGAGACGGTGCTAGTGCCTGGCGACACGCTCTTCATCTTGCCCGCCGTTTCTGGTGGTTGACTCCGTAAGATGGCCGCCCTCGGCCGTCGATTTTCGCAAGCCATTCGGACGGCCGAGGGCGGCCATCCTCCACAAGGAATTCATCATGCCCGAACGAGTGGTGCTTACGATCGGAACCAAGAAGGGTCTGTTTGTCGCCGAGGGTTCCAAGACGCGAGGCAAGTTCTCGCTGCGAGGCCCGTTCGGAAATGGAGTGCCAGTTTACTCGTCGCTGATCGACACACGCGGCACACCGAAAATCTACGCGTCGAGCTGCAATCCGTGGTTCGGCATGAAAGTGCTGGTCTCGTCCGATCTTGGCAAGAAATTCAAAGAGACGAAGTCGGCTCCCGCGTTCCCTAAAGAGGACGGTCGAGCACTTGCCAACATCTGGTCGATCGAACCGGGCATTGGCAAGAAGGATTTGTTTTGCGGCGTCGAACCGGCGTCGCTGTTTCACAGCAGCAACGGCGGCGACTCGTGGGAGTTGGTCTCTGGCATCAGCAATCACGATCACGCCAAGCAATGGCAACCGGGTGCCGGTGGCTTGTGCATGCACACGATCTACCGATCCGGCAACCGGATTCACCTGGGCATCTCCACCGGCGGCCACTACATGAGCGAAGATGGCGGCGCGACCTTCCAAGCCGCGAACAACGGAGTCGGGGCCGGCTTCTCACCCGATCCGTATCCAGAGTTCGGCCAGTGCGTTCACAAGATCGCGGGACACAAGGATGTTCCGGGCCGGCTCTACATGCAGAATCACGGTGGCTGGTCCGAATGGACTGGCCCCGGCGGGTCGCGGCCCGACATCGGAGTGCTGCGAAGCGACGACCACGGCCACACTTGGCGCTCCATCGCGAAGGGACTGCCGACCGACTTCGGTTTCCCGATCGTCGTGCATCCGCACGATCCCGACGTCGTCTATGTCATGCCGCTGGAACCGACAACGCGCACCTGCCCCGGAGGCTCACCGGCCGTCTGGCGCAGCGAGAACGGTGGCGACTCTTGGCGTAAGCTCGCCAAGGGACTTCCCAAGAAAGAGAGCTTCTTCACGGTGCAGCGCGACGGAATGGACGTGGACCACCTCAAGTCACCGGCGCTCTACTTCGGCACAACCACCGGCCAACTCTGGATCGGCCGCGATGGTGGCGAGGAATGGGACTGCCTGTTCGATTCGCTGCCGTCGATCCACTGCGTGAAAGTCGCCGTGGTGTAATCGAGCGGCAAGTTGCCGGCGGTTATTGATCCTCAGATTGATATTCGCGCAAACGCCAGAGTGAGCGGCACGGCGCTAGCCGCCGGTCGAGCGGAAATACCGGCGGCTAGCG
>SYJG01000317.1 GCA_005798445.1 Planctomyces sp. | reverse complement strand
TTAGTGTTGTCTCACATGTCCAAACACGATTTCACCGCTGAAGAATTCGCCTCCCGCCGTGCCCGTGCTCGCGAGGCGATCGGTGCGGCTGGTCTCGATTGGATTCTGCTGTTTCATCCGGTGTCGATCCGCTGGTTGACCGGTTCCGACGCGAAGAGTTACCAGGAGTTCCAATGCTTGCTGATCTCGGCCAAGCCCGGCCCAATCAGCGTGCTGACTCGCAATGGCGAGCGCAACGAATTCCTGGACGACGCACTGGTCGATCAGCTTGAAACTTGGGGTGGTAACGAACCCGAGGACCCCATCGCAGCTCTCGATCGATTGGCGGACTCTCTGGGTGTGAAGGGTTCGCGCATCGGCATGGAGGTGCCCGGCTACTACCTGCACCCGCATCACTACGTCCGGATCAAGCAGCTCTTCGGCGAGTCGCTGGTGACCGAGGCGACGAACTTGATTCACGATCTCTCGCTGGTCAAATCGGCGACCGAGTTGCAGTACATCCGCGAAGCCAACCGAATCGCTGGCGTGGCGATGCAACGATTCGCAGGCTCGCTGGCTGAAGGTCGTAGCGAACTGGAGATCGCGGGGGAGGTCCATCACGCACTGCTGACCTCCGGCAGCGGACTCGCGGCCAGCCCGATCAATCTCGTCTCCGGAGAACGCTCGTGCTTCAGCCACGGAGCGCCCACCGATCGACGTCTGCGTCGCGGCGACTTCGGCAATGTCGAATACGGAGCGACCTTCAAACGCTACACCGCCACGATTGGCCGCCAGTTCTGCATGGGCCAACCGACGTCGCGAATGCGTGAACTGTACGATCTTGTTTGCCGTGCCTCCGACGCCTGTCTCGCTGAGATTCGTGCCGGTGTTCCGGCCGTCGTTCCGCACGAGGCCGCGAAGCGCGTGATCGCCGACGCGGGACTCGATTCCGCGCGAGTTCACCTGAGCGGATACGGCCTCGCTCCCGGTTCGCCACCGGGTTGGGCCGAGCCAATTCATCTGTTCGGCGGCAGTACCTACACGCTCCAAGCCGGCATGGTGCTGACCGTCGAGCCGCCCGTGTTCATCGGCGAGGAACGACTCGGAGCTCGGATCATCGACAACGTGCTCGTCACCCACGACGGCGCAGAACTGCTCTCCCGATTCAGCCGCGATCTGATCGTGACCGAGTGAACGCTCACAAGTTGAACGGTTCGGCGGTGCGCAACGTAAAAAACTTGCGGACGTACTTCGGCACATGCCAGTACGTCGTCAGTCCGCGCGGGAAATGAGCGACATCACCGGCTTTCAGCGAGTGTGTCGCGCCGCCTTCCTCCCGGATCGTCACCTCTCCTTCAAGAATGCAGACAAACTCGTCCCACGAAAAGACCCACTGAAATTTGCCAGCCGTGCAACTCCAGAAACCGGACGACAACAATTTGTCCTGGGATTGAGTCAATACGGCTCCGCAGGCGGTCGGCGTCCCTTCCTGAATCCAGGCCGGATCGATCGGCATCGGTGGCAGTTCGGTGGGCGTGTGAGCGGTGGGGATTTGCGGTTGGCTCATGAGGTTCTCCTTGCTCTTGCAGGTTTCAGTTGAGGGGGAGGATGAGTTTCTCGTCGCGCAGTGCAAGCACCGCCTGCTCAAAAACGGAAGTCGCGCGATCAATGTCGTCGGTTGTGTGCGCGGCACAAGTTAAGCCACCGGTTGAACTCATGTTGTCCACGCCGCCAAATCTCATTCGCAGTTGATACTGCGCAATGAGCCGGCCCGGCATCCCCTTGAGCCGTGCGGCATCGGTCGTGTGCAGATCACGGCGCGACCGAGCCTTTCCAACGCGGTCGAGATCCGTTTCAAAATAGACGTGGTAGGTGGAAGCCGGACCATAAACATAGCCGGCGATCCCGTGCCGTTCGAGGACCGCGTCCCACGCGTTTCGCAGCCGAAGTGCGGCGGCATCCGCTTGTTCGATGGCGGTGCCATTGGCGACTCGACGCAGCACGGCGATACCGGCCGCTGCCGCAGTGGGCGATGCGTTGAACGTGCCGAAGTGAACGACGCGCTGATGTCGGTCGTGATGCGGATCACCCGTGATGTCGAAGACACGCATGACCGGCTCACGGCCTGCGACGGCTCCGCCCGGCATCCCGCCGGCGATGACTTTTGCCAGACAGCACAAGTCGGGCGTCACGCCGTACAACTTTTGAGCTCCGCCAGAACTGAATCGGAAACCGGTCACGACTTCATCGAAAACCAACAGCACTCCTCGCCGAGCGGTCGCTTCGCGCACGCCGCGCAGCCAGTTCACGTCGATCGGGACTCGCCCCCACGACGCGCCGGACGGTTCGAGAATCACCGCTGCGATGTCGCTGTGCTTTGCCAGTGTCTCATCGAGCAAATTCAGATCGCCATCCGGGATCGTGATCAGCCCTTGCCGAACATGCGGCGGTACACCAAGCGAACCGTCCGCCTCAAATGGCGGCTGAAATCCATGCACAACGTCATCGTGCCAGCCGTGAAAGTGCCCCGCGAATCGGAGAATGCGATTTCGACCCGTCGAAGCACGCGCGATCCGCAACGCCAATTGAGTCGCTTCGGTCCCCGAATTAGTGAACCGAACTCGTTCCGCGCACGGAATCAACCGCTGCACCAGTTCGGCCCATTCGATGTGCAACGGATGATCGTTGCCGAAATGCGTCCCCAGCGCCGCGGCACGCGCGATGGCTTCGACCACTTCGGGATCGGCATGTCCCAGCAACAACGCGCCGTTCCCCATCAGGAAGTCGATGTACTCATTGCCGTCGATGTCCCACTTGCGTCCGCCGCTCCCTCGCTGAATGTAGATCGGCATGGGCAGCGAATACCGCAGGTCATGCCCCACCGCCCCAGCCAGAGTTTTCTTGGCTCGCTCAAACATCGTGGCACTTTTGGGACGACTCGCGCCGAAGGCGCTCATCAGATCGATCGTTGTAGACATCCGACTGTCTCCACGAAGCCATCAATGCAAAATGCGAATTGCAAAATGCAAATTTCAAATTGAGGACACGGCAGCCTCTCGCGACTCGTCAGCTACCTCTTCTTCGTGACTTTGCTGGCAGCCGTCACGATGGACTTGCCGACGATGTTGCACAACTGCGTGCTTTCGTCGAGCAACGCGGCCATTTTCTTGGTGCCGAGCAGTTCGGCCTTGATAATGAGTCGAATCCAAGACCGTGACTCTCGCAACTCTTTGAGACAGATGCGCAACTTGTGAATGAAGTCTGCTCGACTCTCGGCGGCGCAGCCTTCTTCGTAATTCGGAGCCGCCGCCGTCCCGCATCGCACGAGTTGTCCTGCGATGTGTCGCCCCAAGCGCGTGTCGGGAAGAGCATCAACAACCTTTCCAACTCGCGCCGCGAAGTCCAGCATTCGATCGGCCAATTCGTCAGAATTCATGAGATCGACTCCATGTTGTCTGTCAATTTGCATTTTGCAATTCGCATTTTGCAATTTGCATTGCCCACTTCTCACAGCAGCTTCATCACCATTCCGATCGCCGTCGTGACAAACGCCATCAGCAGAATGATTCCGGAAACAACGCCGCCGACAGTCACCCACCAGCGTGTTCGATACAACGGCGGCAAAGTCGCGTTGTAGTACGTTGCCAGCAGGCAGACGATGCCGACGCCGAGGTTGACTGTAACCAGCGCGCCGATTTGAGCCAGCAGATTGAAACTGAAGTTGCCCCAATTCCAGAACTGAGACGACACGAAAAACCAGGCGACCAAAATCGTCAGCACTCTACGGAACGAAATCGGCTTCGCCTCCGGACGGACGGCGGCGAGCAGATCGTACGTCACGCGAGCCACCGCTTCGGGCACACTGGCAATCGTTCCCCACAACGCCAGCAGGATGGCGACGTAATACACCGGGACCAGCCACGCGCTGATTTGTTCCCAGATCACCGCCTGCTTGGTGAGCAGTGCGAACTCCTGACCCGCTCCGGGCGACAAGTGCTTCGGGTAAAGCACAGTCGCTCCCGCGGAAAGAAACGCGACCGTGACCGCCAGCAGCACGGCCGCTCCCAGCGCCACGTCCCAGCGAAGCGGCGTCAGCAATTGTCGCAGATTCGCGGCCTGCTGCGGATCGGCGGGCAAGTAGTCGTGCTTCGACGATTGATTGGCGTAGTCGCGCGCGGTCGCATTTCCCGCTAAACCCCAGCCGTGCAGGCCGACCCAGCTTGAATACGCGATGTAGCCCGACAGGCTGCCGCCGACGTAGCCGAAGATCGTCGCCAAGTTGAGCGTGTACTCGTTCTTCGCGGCGGGAGGTGCCCAGTCGGGCGCTGGAGGCAAATGCCCGAAGCGGATCGCGCCCCAAAACATCTCGATCAAGTCCGGACCAACGAAGATCGTGGCGATCGCCGTCCCCGCGACCATCAAGCCACAGATAACGATCTGCTGTTTTTCCAACGACACGTAACTCGATCCAAGACTCACGGCCAGCGCGGCCCCCAGAAAAACCGACGTGATCCCGTTGACCCATAACTGCGCGGTCTCGGGATTTGTCAGCCCCAACGTGTCGGCGAGTCCCAATTTCTCGCCCAGCAGAAACACCCCGAGATTGCCGCACGGCTTCGCGATCGCCGTGAGACCGGTGGCCAGGATCGCCAGTTCGGCCGCAACGAAGAGCATCAACAACCAACCGCGCGGGCCAGGCAGAGCGGCAACGCGATGCGCGAATGATTGACCGGTCACTGCCGTGTAGCGGCCGACCAGATACATCACGAAACCCGCGCGAATGACGACGCTGAGCACCAGCATCCACAACAGCCCGAAGCCCGACCACGAACCGAGTCCGCAGACCATGATCGTCTCGCCCGCTCCCAGCGACAGCGACGCGACGACTGCTGCTGGTCCGAAGCTGCTCAGCAAACGAAAACATTTTCGCAGCGAGAACGGCTCAGCGTAGATTCCGCTGGGTGGAGGGATCTGAATCGACTTCGCGGTCATGAACGGCCTCCGCAGGCGACGATCGTTTGCCCGGTGACGAAGCTCGAATCTTCGGACAACAAGAATCGTACGACATTGGCGATCTCATCCGGTTCGGCCATGCGTCCCAGCGGTGTGGCGGCGATCAACCGCGCGACGGCTTCAGGATTCGCTGACTGAGCGAGATCGGTATTCGTGAGTCCCGGCGCGACGCAGTTGACTCGCACATGCGGCGCGAGCGCCGCCGCGCAGTGTCGCGTGAAGGCGATCACAGCCGCTTTCGTCGTCGCGTAGTCGATCATGTCCGGCTTGAGCACCTTTGCAGCCAGCGACGAGACATTCACGATTCGCCCAAAGCCGCGCGCAATCATTTCGTCCTTCACCGCCCACGTCACGAGAAACGGCCCGTCCACATTGACGGCAAACATCTCTCGCCACCGAGCGTACGACACCGCCGTGTGCGGCTTCGATTCCGCGATGCCGGCGTTGTTCACCAGCAGATCGACTGGCCCCAACTCGCGACGCACCGTGTCGATCATCCGCCGCACATCCTCCTCATTCGACACGTCGGCTTGCACGGTAATGACTCGCTCCGCATCCGCTTCGATCAACCGCACAGTTTCGTCAGCAGCCGCCGACTGTCGCTGAAAATTCACAGCCACTCGAGCTCCTTGAGCTGCAAGCATCCGGCACACCGCCCGCCCGATGCCGCGCGCGCCACCTGTTACCAAAGCCGTCCGACCTGTGAAGAATTGATCTGACATTGAATGAGTTCCGATCCGGTCAGGCATTGCAAAATGCAAATTGCGAATTGCAAATATCAAATTGACGGCCAGCAACAGCAAGCAGTCCCGCTCTTCCATTTTGCATTTTGCAATTTGTAATCCACCCTCTTCACTTCAGTTCCGCCAGCATCTCCAGCGTCGCCTCAATCACCGTCGGAGCCCATTCGGGCGTGAGCTGCGAGGCCAACAAGTAGTTGTAGTGCGACTCGATGACTTCCATGCCTCCTTCGGCGAACGCTTCCGGCGGTGGGATGTAGCCGATGCAGCCATTGCTGTAGCCCAGAAACATCGTGTGCGGTAGAGGCGAGCGGCGTTTGATTTCGAGGCCCAACTCGGCGAGCGGTTCGGCAGAGACTGTGGCGAGGCCGATGTCATTGATGCGCAGCGCCCACAGTTCGATCTCGCGCGTGACGATGCGATGTCCGGCCGAGACGAGCCGATGACGTTGCTCTGCCCAGGCAAACATTCGCTGCGCGACCTGCTGAGCCCCCAGTGAACTCCCTGCGAATGCGGCATCACGCGCCGCTTTTGTGCGAGCGAGGTCTGACTCGACCGTCGTCAGATCTGGTAGCAGTGCCAGCGGCAGATTCAATCGGCGACGTGTGACCGACAGATGATTGATTGTGGCTTGTGGGGTCGGCTCGTAATCCCACGTTGAAATCGCGGCGACCGACCGCACGATCCGTCGCGGCCCGCGCTGGTTGTGGGTCCGAATCTGCGCCCAGACTTTCAGCGTTTCTCCGCCGAGCATCAGGCCGAGCCGCTGCATGTCCTCGAACTGCTCTGGCCCGCCGCTGCCGATGCCACACGCCGGGTTGATGTTGCCGGCCGCTCCTTGCAGGAACAGCGACGGAACACCGATCGCTGACTCGATCAATTCGCGAGCCGGCCCGATGAAGTCGGGCGAATACGACAACGTCTTCGGTCCCAGCACGACGGTATGACACGCCGCCGACATCACTACCGCCAACGGCTTGCCGACGAGATCGTCGATGCGAATCACATCCACCGAGCGATCAATCGGTCCGTCCAGGTTCTCGCCGATGATGATTCCGCCGTTGGGCATCTTCTCGCGACGATTGATCCCCAGCGGCGCGGCCCCTCGTCCGCTCCCCAACCGTGCCGGCTGTCGCTTCAACCAAGCTGAACTCGCCGCGCCGAGGAGCACGTCTTCCAAGTGCTCGACATATCGTTCTTGCAGTTCCCGTTGTGGAGACGTTTCCTGCTGCCAGCCAGGAAACATTGGTCCCAGATGCGTGTGACTTCCGTTGAGCAGCACGTTCTCACCCGGAATCCCCAGCCGCTGCCCAATCGCCGCGCGGATGCGATCCGAATACGGCATCGGCACGAACAGCAGATCGAGTCCCGCGATCACAACGCTCGTCACACCGTCGGACAGGACGAGCACAGTGGCCGTCAGGTCGCGCTCGACATCCTGGGAGCACCCCTCTTGAACCGTATAACCCAGCAGGCGAATCCCAATCGGCGGCGTGATGATCGCTCGCGCCACGCCGGCCAATAGGAGACGCGCAGCATCAGCAGAAGTTTCGGACATTGTTCGCTCACTTCGCATTTGTTGCTTTTGAACCTACTTCCAGAAGTCACGGAGCTGATCGTTGGCCGCGACTTCGAGCGGGAACTGTTTGCTGAAGGCATGGCCTTGGATGCCGGCGTATTCTCGGAGGGCAAGGTGAATGTGCTCGGGGCGGACGCGGATCCCCTGCTCCTTATCGATCTCCAACGTCTTCGGGTTGATCGGCACGAGGAGCTGTTTCTCATCAGTGGCTCCGATGACCCGATTGCCGGCAATGCCGGGACCGAGAAACATGATCGAGCCGATTGACCAGTGGTCCTTGCCGTTGCCGTTGTTGTAGGTCGGCGTGCGTCCCATCTCACTTTGGATGATGACGACCAGATTTTCGCGGATCTTCAAGTCTTCGGCTCGGCGAAGGACGTAGTCGATGCCGGCGAGGAATTCGGGGATCAGCTTCATCTGATCGGGATCGTTGTTGTTGTGGCTGTCGAACTGGCCGATCGAAAGATTGGCAGAGACGCAGACACCCGCCTTGAAGGAAGCCAGAGCGATATCGGCCTGCTGGCCAAGTCGATCTTTCGATTGCTCCTTGGGGATGAACGGGACGACACGCTGCAACGCCTTCGAGTTGACCTGCGCCGAGTAGAGCATGCTCTGACTTCGTTCAACGCGCGGCAGGCGCGTCTCCGACACCCGAGCTTGGAATTGTTCTTCGAGTGCTCGTTCGATTCGGTCGGAGACAAACGGATCGTGGTACGGATGCGTGCTCCCTTCGACGTTGTCCGCCTTCGCCAGCAAGTTCAGCGACTGGAGATAGGGAACTCGCGACATCGGCACGAGGTTGCCCGTCGCCGAATAGTTGCCGAACGTCAGAAACGCGAGCGGCGCTTCGGCACCGAAACAGGCGGCGACCAGCGCCGGAAACGTTGGGAACGCGAGGCTGTCGAGCTTGCCTGTCGCCATATACCGCGCGCACGGCGAATGATTGTTGACGGAGAAGTCTAATCCGTTGAGCGTCCGCAGTTCCGGGCCGTACTTGGCGAAGAAGTCTTCGTTGCTCATCCCTTTTACGATGTGCTTGGCGATCGGCGCGAAGCGATGATTGCCGAACGTGAGAATGTCTTCTTCTTTGTAGAGGCGATTGATTCCCTCGACACCTTTCGGGTCCATCAGGTACGTCGTGTCCCAACCGCCGCTCGCGTTGAAGACGACGTAGAACGGACCGGCATATCCGGCTGAGTCCTTCTTGTTTTCGTCGGCTCGCAGCAGCGACGACACCCCAATTGGGGCGGCAAAGCCCAGGCCCGCAAGGCTGCACAACTTCAGAAAGTTTCGACGCGACATTTGTTTTCCTCTGTTATCTCTGTGCCTCTGTGTTTCCATTCTTCTTTTTTTGAAACACAGAGGCACAGAGGACACGGAGAGCTCAATACCCGTTCACAATTCGATGCACTCCATCGACCAACTTCACTTCATGGAAATTGATTAACAGTCCGAATCGAAGGTGAAGCAAACGCAAATGGGACAATGTCTGAGCTTTGTCGACCGGATGAATGTCGGTCTTCGCCTCCAGCTCGACAACGATCTGTGCATTGACCAACAAGTCCGCGCGAAAACCGCACTCAAGTTGAATGTCGTCGTAGATTACCGGGACCGGCTTCTCTTCCTGGACCGAGAAGCCCCGCTTGCGAAGTTCGTAGGCCAAGCAGGTTCGATACGCGGATTCGAGCAGGCCCGGTCCGAGGCATTTATGCACTTCGATGGCAGCACCGATAATTGCTTCGGTCAGTTCGTTGGTTGTCATTTGCGATGCTCCTCCCTCTGTTTCCTCTGTGCCTCTGTGTTTCAAATTCTTAAACACAGAGGCACAGAGAAAACAGAGGAAATCATTCGTACAAGAAATCGTGTTGTCTCAACAAATAGGTCAGCACTCCGCGCCACGCGCGGAGGGTGTAGTGTGGATCGTCGGATCGGAACTCTTCGCGGCCGCCGCAGAAGTACGTCTCACGCGGCTCGAAGCGGCCTTCGGCTTTCGCGTCAGTGATGATCCCGGCGAACAATTGAAAGGTCCGTTCGATCTCTGGATGATCCGCCGCGCGATCGTGACCCAACAGTCGCTGATGCAGATGCACGATCGCCCGCCGGATCTTTTGATTCGACGCTTCTTCGCCGGGGACAATGTCGGGTTCGACCTGCGGGAACAGCAGCCGCTTTGCGGGCTCCAGACGAAAATCGCGCGCGACGTGGTCACACGACACATCGTTGGCCATGAGCCGCTGGATGGCTCCCATTGCTCCGCTGGGATCGGCGTTGCGCTCGGTGACGGTGATCGAGTCGATGCCGCCGTAGAGAACTTGGAAGGCGTCGTTGAGGCGGCCCCACTTCTTGCCAAAAATTGCGGCGATCTTTCGTTCGAGCTGTTCGGGACTGAGCAGCCGGACGATGCCGATGTCATCCAACTCTGCCTTGCGCTGCGGATGTTCGGCGATCGTGGCCAGTCCGTCGGCTTGATAGAAGTCGGAGGCGATCATCGCCTTGATCGCCAGCTTCAAATTGAACTTCGATTCGGTGAATCGTCGCGCGATCTCCTCGATCATTGCTCGTTGAGCCAACAGCGCGCGGCGTTTGGCTCCAAATAGCGGATCGTCGATGTCTTCCGGCGGTTGCAGGACTTTGCGGCCCATCAGGAGGTAGTAGACGTGCTCGACCATCGCGATCGGGAAGCGCGGATCTTTGACCGCTCGCTCGGCCAGCCATTGAGGTGCTCGCCATCGTTCGCCGGCGGGCATGTCTTCCCCTTCGAACCCGGCCTGAAACATGTCTTGATACCAGCCGGCCTTTCGCGGCCCGATGTGTCCTTCAAAATCGAAGTCCTGGAAGACGCCGGCGACGGGATCGATGGTCTTGTGGCAGACGACGCAATCGGCCGCCTCCATCGTCGGGACTTTGTATTTCGCGGTGACGGCCGACGCGTCGGTGACTCTCGGAGCGTGCTGCATGACGTCGATCCCCAGAAAGTGCTGGTAGAACATTCTGGCTCGCAACCGATTCCGATTGGTCTCGGTTGAGGGATATCGCCGCAAATAATGAAACATGCTGAGGAATCCCGCGTGCGGATACAGCCCGGTCGCGGACTCCTGAGTCTTCCCATCGCGGCCGGTCAGTGCCTTGAGCTTGGCGGGGATGTACTCGAACGGATCGTCTGGGTTCTTGAACTCGGTTTTGATCTCCTCGAAAATGCCGTAACCGCGAGCCGTGTACGGCGAGACCATGATGTAGTCGGCCGTCGCCAATTCCGAAAACGGCCGCTCGTTGCGGACGATGTGAGCGATCAGCTCCAGCGGCTCGCGCAATAGCGCGTCGCGGTACACGCCAGCCAGATTCCAGCGCGCTCGCTGGCGTTCCTTTTCTTCGACCTGACTGAGATCGTACTTGTCGTACCACAATCGAGTTTTCTCGAAGTGGTGGTACGACAAGAGCGTCTCCGCGTTGTCGTCGATGCCGATGGTCAGAAAGAGGTCGTTGAAGCCCTCCTTGAGCCGAAAATAAAACGCATCCTCCTGCAGGATGCGGTCGAGGATCGAGTCCATCGCCGCAGAGCCAGCTTGCTTCACCGCCTCTTGCTCTTCGACGGTGGGGAGTCGCCCGGTGAGTGAGAGTGTTACACGCCGCAATAACCGCTGCGGCGAGATCTTCGCGATCCCGTCAAAGAACGGCGGAGCGTTGTCGTCGCTCTTGGACTCGGCAGGAGCGGCGTCTTTGCTCGATGGGTTCAGACGCCTCACAAAGCGTTCTAGAATTCGATAGCCGGACGAGTCGGGTTTCAAAACGGCACCCCCGCCGTGATCGAGACCGCCACTGGCCTTCAGCAGCAATCGCGAAAGATCTCCTTCCTTGGCCTTGGCCATCGCCTGAAAGGTATCGCAATTCTGTTGGATCCATCTCAAATCGTGAGCGTGATCAGGCGTGCGAGGCGACAACACAAAGTCACTGTCGGCCGCGTCCCCTTTCGGATTGTGGCAGCGGAGACAAGTTCGCTCGCCCACTTTGGCCCACACTTCGTCTTCGAAGAATCGATCTTTCAAAGTACAGTTTGGTGCGGTTGGAGCCGAAGCCGGCTCTGACTGCCCTGGCACATCGGGGCCGATCGAAACGACCGAAATCAGGCCACCGGCCACAATCGCCAACCGCACCAATCGACCCAGAACGAAACGCCGATTCGCAGGATCGGTCATCGTGTTTCCCCGAAGTAGGTTTGGAATCGAGAACCGTGACGAATTGTATCGGGTCCGGCACCGATGAGCATCCAATGACCGGGACGCGCAGGACACATCAACGCAGCCCTTGCGCAACGTGTCTGTTAATTCGACAGCGCGCTCTTTCGTTGGAGTTCCGCCTTTAGGCGGTGGCTCAACCGGCTAAAGCCGGGACTCCAATTCGAACGTGTGCAGTCGGACTAAGGCAGCCAGTTGAAATTGATCTACCGGCAGTTTGGCTTGCTGAGTTATAGACCGCGAAAGGGTTTGGGAGAAACATCCAGGTCTCAGGGACGAGACGATGAATGCAGAACTGACAGAGGCTGTGATTGCAACGGC
>SYJG01000316.1 GCA_005798445.1 Planctomyces sp. | reverse complement strand
CTTCGACCTCGACGCCATTTCCAAACCAGCACGACGCGCGAGCGAGTGGTTGCCTTTCCGACGTTCGGCCACTCGCTCGCGCTTCGTGCTAGGTTCTGCAACCGCTTCGACCTCGACGCAATTCCTCGGAGTCATCGGGTCGCGCAGAAGCGCGGGAACCACTGGGACAAGCCCAAGTGGCGAGCAATTCAACAAGCTCGCCGCGTCCGTGAGCCAACACGAATGGCTGGAAGTCGCCACCGATGCTGAAGTGAGCGTCGCTGATGGGCGAGATTTGCCAACTCCAGGCGGCCATCGGTGAGAAGATTGCCGTTCCGCGACCGTTAGGGAGTGGCCTCCGCGGGCCGCTCCCTAACGGTCGCGGTACGGATGGCTGGAAATGACGCCTGCTTGGCGAGGCGGCGGCTCAGCCGGTCAGGACAACGTCCCTGACGCCCGGAAATTGCTTGTCGATTGGGAATCAATCGTCGCTGCTGGTCAAGGAATCGCGTCCGGCGGTCATTCAGAGGCCAGTCCAGGCGCAGCAGCGGCCTTTCCTGGGCAATCAGCCACCATTTCTGGCCATTCAGAGCCAATTCTTCGCGCAGCAGAGCAAATTCCTCGCGCAGCAGACGCCTTTCCAGGCGCAGCATAGGCCTCTTAACGCGCAGCAGGCACCTTTCCAGGCGCGGCAGACATCTTTTCGGGCGAAGCAATGGCCTTTCCAGGTGCGGCAGTTCACTTTTTTTCTCATTCAGGTGTCGTTCCGCCTGATGCAATCCGCATTTCTTCTGAAGCGGAGGTCTTTCCTGCTGGTGCAATGGCCAATCGACACGCAGCGGAGTGTCTTTCTGGCGCGGCATACTTGTTGTCGCACGGCAAACATCCTGGCTGGCGTCTGGCCGCGAATTCGCCTTTCTGATTTGTGACAACGTAGGGTGGGACAAGCTCGCTTCGAGCGCCGGCCCACCAGAAACATCGCTGAGAACTCATGGTGGGCCGTCGCGGCGAAACGCCGCTAGTCCCACCCTACGACAATTCAGACAGCCGAACTGAGGAAAGTCCCGTGCCCGGTGAATCGCCGTCAGGGATCAGATTCGATGCCTGGGGTGACGTGGAATCTGTTAGGGAGCAACTGCCATGTTCAAAGGTGTGGACTTCACGATTCTGCAAGGTCAGTCTGTCAAATCCGCGATGGATCAGCTCCCGACGTACCGGCCGGAGGGGAAAACTCCGGCGAATGCTCAGGCGTTGATCGATGCGGTGGTGGCTTCTCAGACGACGTTTCTCAACAAGAGCACGACGCTGGATTTGGCTCGCGGAGAATTGCAGGAATCCATCGACGCACTGCATCTGGCCTGCACGCAGGTCTATCCGATTATGAAGGTGGTCTATCGCACCGACGCGGGAACCCTGCAGGCGATCAACCGGCTGCCCGTGTCCGACCGGACCAGTCGCGAAACCTTGGCTCGCGGGGATGCGATCAACGCGCTCTGGACCCAGTTGCCCAACCCGCCCGGTTCGGCCACGGCGTTCAAGGCCTGGGACACGATGGATCTCGTGGCGTTCGTGGCGTTGATCACCACCGCCAAGACCAAATCCAACGGCATGGCCGCCATCGACCAGGAACAGCAGCTCGCCCAAGGGGACTTGCACGACAAAACCGAGGTGCTGGAAGACTTCGTGACCACCGCCATGATCATCGGCCGCGCTCAGTTCCTGCCCGGCACGCCGGAACGCGAAGTCATCGACGCCATTCCGACCGAACCGTCGCAGCCAACCCCCGGCCAGGCGGAGATCACCATCGCCACGTCCCCCGCTCCGGGACTCGTGCATCTCGCATTCGTGTGCAATAACGCGACCAAGTTCGACGTGCTCCGCAAAGCACCGGGCGCGGCGGACTTCTCCGTCGTCGCCACCGATCTCGTCGCCAACGTCTATGACGCCTCGGTCGCCCCCGCCGGGACTTATCAATTCAAAGTCGTCGGCAAAAACTCCCAAGGCAGCGGCCCGGAAAGCGACGTCGCGGACGTGGTCGTCAGCTAAGGAACCGAGGTCGCAAGCACTTCCCGAAGTGGAACAAGCTGCGATGAGATCAGCCGCAGGGCGCTCGCCTAATCGCACTTGCTTGGTCGGCAAAGTAGCAGGCACATTCCATGTGCCGTCCGCATTTTTCAGGCTGACGGCACATGGAATGTGCCTGCTACAATTAAGGTACTTCCGATCGGTCGGACCGCATGACTACAATCCCGCTTCTTCCGTGGCCGAGCTTGGTTGGTCGCGAATCGTTGCCCACCTGAATTATTGAGGACTCGCCGATGCCCCGTTGGCTCTTGGGATTTGGTGTTATTGTCGGAATCGTTGGCACTATGTCAGCGGCTGAGCCGGCGTCAGAAAAGCTCGAATTCGGCCGCGATGTGCGAGCGATCCTGTCGAACAATTGCTTCAAATGTCACGGCCCCGATGAGAAGCAACGCCAGGCCGGACTGCGGCTTGATCAGCGTGAGGGGGCGACCGCGAAGCTCGAATCGGGCAAGGTCGGGATTGTCGCCGGTAAGTGGTCCGACAGCGAAATCATCGCGCGGCTGACGACCGATAACGCAGATCTCAAGATGCCGCCGCCGTCGTCCGGTAAGAAGGTTTCGCCGGAACAGCTCGCGACGCTCAAACGCTGGATCGACGAAGGGGCCGAGTACAAGCCGCATTGGTCGTTCGTCACGGCCGTTCGCCCAGACGTTCCCAAGGTGGCAGATGAATCGTGGATCAAAAACCCGATTGATCGCTTCGTAATCGAGAAATTGACTAAGGCGGGACTGAAACCATCTCCGCAAGCGGACAAGGTCACGCTGATCCGCCGCCTGACGTTCGATCTGACAGGACTGCCGCCGACTCCCGCCGAAGTCGATGCGTTCGTCGCTGACAATTCACCAGAGGCTTACGACAAGCTCGTCGAGCGATTGTTCCATTCCGCGGGGCACGGTGAGCATCAAGGTCGCTACTGGCTTGACGCGGCACGATACGGTGACACGCATGGGCTGCATCTCGACAACGAACGCTCGCTCTGGCCGTATCGCGATTGGGTCATCGGCGCGTTCAATCGCAATCTGCCGTTCGATCAATTCACGGTCGAGCAACTCGCCGGCGATCTGCTGCCGAACGCGACTCTGGAGCAACGCATCGCGTCCGGCTTCAACCGCTGCAACGTGACGACCAGCGAGGGCGGCTCGATCAATGAAGAGGTTCAAGTCCGGTACGCCGTTGATCGCACCGAGGCGATCGGCACGGTGTGGCTCGGGCTGACCGTCGGTTGCGCGGTCTGCCACGACCACAAGTTCGATCCGATCAGTCAGAAGGAGTTCTATCAGCTTTACGCCTTCTATGGCTCGACGGCCGACGCGGCGATGGACGGCAACGCGCTGTTGCCCCCGCCGGTCATCAAACTACCGTCGGCCGAGCACGCCGCGAAGTTCAAGGCAATCGACGACGAACTGGTCACGGTTCGCAAACAGATCAGCGACGAGGTCGCCAAGATCGAATACACCGAACCCGCGCCAGCCGAAGGGAAGCCCGCTGGCGAGCCGAAAGAGTTCGTGTGGATTGACGACGCCGCTCCGTCGGGAGCCAAGTTGGAAGGGGACTCGCCGTGGGAGTTCGTCGCGAAGCCCGCCCCCGTCTTTTCCGGCGAGAAGTCCACCAAACGCACCGGGGCCGCGATGTCTCAGCACTTCTTCACCGGAGCGACCGCTCCGCTGAAAGTCGGCGAAGGGGACAAGCTCTTCGCGTACTGCTATCTCGATCCGGCGAACCCGCCGCAGACCGTCATGCTGCAATGGAACGACGGCGCGTGGGAACATCGAGCCTTCTGGGGCGAAGACAAAATCGCGTTCGGAACCGGCGACGTGCCTGGGCATCGTCGGCTCGGCGACCTGCCGAAGCTCGGCGAATGGGTACGGTTGGAAGTCGATGCTGCTCACGTTGGTCTGCCGGCCGGCAAGCTTGTGAACGGCTGGGCCTTCACGCAATTCGGCGGCACGATGTTTTGGGACAAGGCGGGCATTGTCACTCGCACGCCGCAAGACGGAGCTGGCTTTGAATCGCTGCTGGCCTGGGAGACTTACGAGAAGGCACAAGCCCAATCGAAAGTCCCGCAGCCGATCCGCGACGCGATCAAAGCCGAAGCCGACAAACGCAACGACGACCAGAAAAAACAGATTCGCGACTACTTTCTCACCAACATCTATGCCAAGTCGCAACCGGTGCTCGCGCCGCTCAATGCCAAGATCGAATCGCTCAACAAGCAGCGAGCGGACATCGACGGAGCGATCCCGTCAACGATGGTGATGGCCGACATGCCTCAGCTTCGCGAAACCAACATCCTGATTCGCGGTGCGTACAACAAGAAGGGGGACAAGGTGACTCACGGCGTCCCGGCTGCTCTCGGCGGCAAGCTCCCTGAAGGTGCCCCAGTCAATCGTCTGAGCCTCGCGAAGTGGCTGGTCGATCCGGCGCATCCGTTGAGCTCACGCGTCACGGTCAATCGCTTCTGGCAGCAATTCTTCGGCCGCGGTCTCGTCAAGACTTCCGAGGACTTCGGCGTTCAAGGGGAATGGCCAACTCATCCAGAATTACTCGACTGGCTGGCCACAGAGTTTCAAACTCCGACCGCTCGCACGCCGGTCGAAAACACCGAAGCCGCCGTTCCCAAGAATTGGGACATGCGACACATCCTGCGTCTGATCGTCACGTCGAACACGTATCGCCAATCGAGCCACGTTTCGGCTGACCTCGTCAAACGCGATCCAGAAAACATGCTGCTGGCTCGCGGCCCTCGATTCCGATTCGATGCCGAGGTCATTCGCGACGCAGCGCTCTTCACCAGCGGCCTGCTGGTCGAAAAAGTCGGAGGCAAGAGCGTCAAGACGTATCAACCGGATGGACTCTGGGAAGCGGTCGCGTTCGTCGGCAGCACCACCAGCCAATTCAAACGCGATTCGGGCGAAGCCCTCTATCGCCGGAGCATGTACACGTTTTGGAAGCGAACTTCGCCCCCACCCCAGATGACCACATTCGATGCACCCTCGCGAGAAGTCTGCACCGTACGACGCCCACGAACCAACACGCCGCTGCAAGCACTTGCGACGATGAACGACGTGCAATACGTCGAAGCCTCACGCCACTTCGCCCGCCGTATGTTGCTCGAAGGAGGCTCGACTTACCCGGATCGTCTGATCCACGGCTTCCGTCTCGTCACCGGCCGCAAACCATCACCCGCCGAACTGGAGGTCCTCGTCGCCCTCTTCCAAGAGCATCACGCACACTATCAAGCCAAAGCAGACGAGGCAGTCAAACTCCTGAGCATCGGCGAATCCAAACGGGACGAGTCACTCAACGCCAGCGAGTACGCAGCGATGACGATGGTCGCGAATCTCCTCCTGAACCTCGACGAGACGTTGACGAAGGAGTAATGCCGTGACCGCGTTAGTGCTTCACGATTTCTCTTGGCAACGGATGATCAACGCCGTGGAAGCCGTTAAGGAACGAGCTTGTCGGGCCGCCACCGCTTTAGAGCAGGCGGGGATTCCGTACGCTATCGCGAGAGGCAATGCGGTGGCGGCGCGGGTCGCCCGTGTCGATGAAGACGCCGTCCGCAACACGAACGACGTGGACATTCTGGTTCGCCGCTCGGATTTCAAGGCCATCAAACAGGCTCTGGAGGGTGTCGGCTTCGAGTATGCCTTCGTGAACGGCGTTCACGTTTTCATCGATGGTCCAGACGGTAAACCCTGCCGCGGAGTGCATTTGCTGTTCGCGAACGAGAAGGTCAAAGACTCGTATCCGCTACCGACCGTCGATGTCACCGAAGCCGTTCCTGCCAATGACTATCTCGTGGTGTCTCTTGATGCGCTTGTGGTGATGAAACTGAATTCTTATCGAGACAAAGACCGAACCCATTTGCGAGACCTACTTGGCATCGGCCTGATCGACCAATCGTGGTGCTCGCGGTTGTGCCCACAACATGCCGAACGACTGCAACAATTGATCGACACGCCAGACGGCTGACCCAATTTCTCCGTGTGCTTTGTGACTCTGTGTTTTTAGAACATGAAACACAGAGGCACAGAGGACACGGAGTCTGCCAATTCCCAACAATTCACCCACAAGGGGCCAAACCATGAACCCGATTCAAGAATATCAATTGCGTGAAACTCGACGATACTTCTTCGGCAAGTGTGCCGCCGGACTCGGCGGAGCGGCGTTGGCTTCGACGATGCGGCCGCAATCGCTCTTTGCGGAGCAGCCGGCCGTGAATGAGTCAGCCGGAATCCTCCCCGCGCTGCATCATGCTCCGACGGCCAAGCGAGTCATCTGGCTCTTTATGGCCGATGGGCCTTCGCAGATGGACCTGTTCGATTACAAGCCGAAGATGGAGGAATATTTTGACAAGGACTTGCCGGAGTCCGTCCGCAACGGGCAGCGGATCACGACGATGACGTCCGGGCAGACGCGTTTCCCAATCGCGCCGACACTGTTCAAGTTCCGGCCGCACGGCGAGAGCGGAGCGCTCGTCAGCGAGTTGTTGCCGGAGATCGGCTCGATCGTGGACGACATCACAATCGTGAAGTCGATGCACACCGACGCGATCAACCATGACCCGGCGATCACGTTCATTCAGACCGGCAGTGAACTCCCCGGACGTCCGAGCGCCGGAGCTTGGATCGCTTACGGCATCGGCAGCCCGAATCAGAATCTGCCGAGCTTTGTCGTGTTGACGTCGCGCATCGCTCCCGGTTCGGCAACGCAAGCGTTGTTCTCGCGGCTGTGGGGATCGGGATTCCTGCCGACCAAACATCAAGGGGTCGGCCTCCGATCCCAGGGCGATCCGGTCCTGTACCTCTCGAATCCGGCCGGCGTTGATCCGACGACGCGACGCAAGATGCTCGATGGCTTGGCCAAGCTGAACCAGAAGCGGTTCGAGGAAGTCGGTGATCCGGAGATCAACACGCGCATCGCGCAATACGAGATGGCGTTCCGGATGCAGACGTCGGTTCCCGAATTGACTGACATCTCGAACGAGCCGAAGCATGTGCTCGACATGTACGGCCCGGAAGTCACCGATCCCGGCACGTTTGCTTACAACTGCCTGCTCGCGCGACGCATGGCCGAGCGGGGCGTCCGTTACACGCAAGTCTTCCTGCGCGGCTGGGACCATCACGGTGCTCTACCAGGCAGCATTCGCCAACTGACGAAAGCCGCCGACCGTCCCGCCGCCGCGCTGATCAAAGACTTGAAACAGCGCGGACTGCTGGACGACACGCTGGTCGTCTGGGGCGGCGAGTTCGGCCGCACGGTTTACAGCCAGGGGACGCTGACCAAAGATAACTACGGCCGCGACCATCACCCGCGCAACTTCACGATGTGGTTCGCCGGCGGCGGCATGAAGAAGGGACTCGTCCACGGCGAGACCGACGACTTCTCCTACAACATCACCGAGAAGCCAATGCACGTCCACGACCTCAACGCCACGCTGCTGCATTGCCTGGGCATCGACCACGAGAAGCTGACCTACCGCTTCCAAGGCCGTGATTTCCGCCTGACCGACGTACATGGCAACGTCGTGAAGGACATTCTGGCTTGATTGTCGATGTGGCGCACACGGCTCGCGTGCGTCGATTCGAATCAATGCACGCGAACCGCGTGTGCTACAGGTCACACCAACTTCGTCGTCACGGTTCCGAAGGCACCGAAGTCGGCGAGAAGGTCGCTGCCGAGTTCGATGGGGATGGGGACCACGCTCGTGCCAGTGGTGATGACTTCGCCCGCGCGGAGGCCGATGTTGTGGGTGCGGAGTTCGTTGGCGATCCAGGTCATGGCGAGTCGCGGATCGCCCAGCACGTTGGCTCCGACACCCTCGCGAGCGAGGGTGCCGTTCAAAAGCAAGCGGACGGCGTGTGATGGTAAGTCGATCGAACGCCAATCGGCGGTGGTGGGATTTCCCAGCACGAAGTAATGAGCACACGCATTGTCGGCGATGAGTTGCGGGGAGCCGACGATGCAGAAGTCGTTGTAACGCGAGTCGGGAATCTCGATGGCGG
>SYJG01000315.1 GCA_005798445.1 Planctomyces sp. | reverse complement strand
GTTTCCGACCCTGACTGCACCGGATTATGCAGCGCGATGCACTCGCCTTTGACGGCTCGCTCAAAATGTTCGCGAGTCGTCTGGCGGTAATGCCGATCAGCGATCACTTCGGTATGGCCGAGCCAATCGGCGGCTACCTTGAACGGAAACACGTCGGCCAGTTCAGTCGCTCGGCTACTTCGCAGATTGTGCGTCAGGCGGGGCCACGGAACCAAGCCGGCTTTCTTGACGATGCGAGTCAGTTGAGTTCACAGGTTCTCCGACGATGTTCGCTCTTGATGAATGACGAACTCCTGACCGGCTTCGGCTTGATCGAAGACTGCTTCGAGGTATGGCAGCAGTTCTGGGAACAACGGCACGATGCGTGACTCTCGGCCTTGATGCTTCTCCGTCTTCGGGCTGTGAGCGATGAAACGATGCTGATCCCAAAGAACATCCTCCCAACGCAGGCCGAAGTGCTCGGACGGGCAGCCGCAGCCCGCATCGCCTTGATGCTCATTCGCCGTCGCGTCGCTGGATTATCCGCGTCCGAGAAGCCAGCCTGAATGTTGAGTGATCGCGAGAGCGTGTCATAGGCTTCGGCCGCGTTGTCGGACTTTTCAATCAGCTCATGGTTCGCTCGCTGCCAAGCGTGAACTCCGGCGGCGACGAGTCCGATGCCAGTACCAATTCCTGCGATGCGGGCAGCCGTCCCAAACGCGCTGCCCGCTCGCCCAAGACCAGCGCCGCCAGATCCCCCACCGGGCGGTAGCGGCACAGAGGGCGCACCGCGAAAACGACGAGGCGTGCCCGTCCCTCTCAGCGTGTTTTGGCGAGGTAGCTCAGCCGGTTGGAACACAGGCTTCATACGCCTGGGATCGTGGGCACGAGTCCCACTCTCACTGTTACGATGGGACCGGCATCAACTTTCGACCAGGCTGGCGGGTTACAGGTCAAACACGGCGTCCCGAATGTCAAAAGTCTATGGCGTGATGTTCTTTTTGAGATGCAAGAGTTCGCTGTGGTGGAGCTTCTCGTCGCGCTGGAGCCGACCGACCACGATTCCCGGAGCGATTCCGATTTGGCTTGCGAAGCGGACAACGGCCGCCTCGGAGAAGACACCTTTTTGCAAAAACGCTTCGAGCACGTCCGGCGGGATCAGCGTATCCGAATGAGCGATGTCCGACTTGATACGGGAACCGTTCGGCCGCTCCGCCATCCACAAGAGCCTCGACAACGGCGGCGTAGTCCGCTTGGTACATGATACTTTTCAGATGCTTGGCATGGAGCCGCACCAAGCCGAGACGATCCACGTCCCACCGCGCCAGCTTTCGCAGAATCAAGCTGATGAAGTACCGCGCATCATCGAATCGCGATCGAAGTTTGGGCGTCCGAGGAAACTCTCCCGGATCGAACGATTCCGGGAGCACGAACGAGGGGACTCTGCCACGCGCTTCGTGCGGTGTGGCTAGCCCACCGTACTGAAGGAATCCCGGCAGAATGATGCTAGGACGCGCCATCATTCGTCCTTCCCACCGAAGAGAGTCTGTTGGTGTCGGTCACGACCGACGTGATCCTGTACGGTGTCGCCGCTGGTGGCTGGTGTCGCAGTCGGCGGCCCCATCGGACTATCGAGCGGCCAAAGCGATGGATCACCGCCAGGATGATGCTCTGTCGATGGCCAATCGGGATGGTCAAGCAGCCATTGCTCGGCCCTCACACGGTCAACCAGTACCCAACGCTGAATCGGACGAGCGTGCGCCTTCGGCCGAGATGTCTTCACGGCCCCGTCGCCACGGATGATGCCAGCCATAGCAAGCGCACCGGGGACTGAGCCGAACAACTTCGGGTTGATCTCATTCGGCAGAGTCACCACATCACGAACGTCGTCACCAGTGGCCTGACCCGCCGCCAGCAGCTTCGCCAATAGAGCGCGACGACCACGGTTGACGCCAGCCACACCCGGTTCTGAACAAGTACAACACCGCGTTGAGCACCTCCCGCAGGTCCGTGGTCCGAGTCCGGCCACCTCCCGGCGTCGGCAACAACGGCACCATCAACAGCCACTGCGATTCCGACAAATCACTCGGATAGGGCTTTCGGATTTGTTCCTGGGCGTCCATGCCAATCCTCCGCTTCGGGTTGATGGTCAAACCAAATCACATGGGCGGACTCGTAAGGTAGGCAGGACTTCCTTGTCCAGAACTCTTATCTTCCCACACGCCCTCTGAGACGTGACCTCAAGGCCGCTGGCATCGCCGAGAAGGATGACCGGGGTCGTGTGTTCGACGTTCACGCTCTGCGAACCTCATTCGGCACGCTGTTGAGCGTGGGAGGCGTCCCGCTGCGGACGGCTCAAGCGGCGATGCGTCACAGCGATCCGAAGCTCACCGCGAACGTCTACACGGACCCGCGACTGTTGGACGTGCATTCTGCGCTGGACGCTTTGCCGATGCTGCCGCTCGACTGCAATCCGATCCCGAACACACAGACCATGCAAGCCACTGGCACCGATGGGAGAGACTCAAATTTGGTTGCAGTAACGGTTGCAGTAGCGGTTGCAAAAAACGCCGACTTTCGTGGTCACACGCTGACATCGCCGGTTCGCGATGAAGTGGGCTTCCGTCGCCCGGACACTCTTGGCGACAACGGGTTGCGTGCCTATATTCCCGCCCCATCCCGAAATCCTGCCTGGTGGTGTAACGGTAGCACGAGTGACTCTGGATCACTTAGTCCAGGTTCAAATCCTGGCCGGGCAATTCGAAAACGCTCGCTGTCACGCGATGACAGCGGGCGTTTTTCCATTTGCAGCGGGTCGGTGAATGGCTCGCGTCAAGAAGAAGCGACACCAATAATTCGCGGCGAGACAAACGAGAGGGACTGCCGCATGAAATTCTTGCACACCGCTGATTGGCATTTGGGGCGGCTCTTTCATCAGGTGCAACTCACCGACGACCAGGATTTTGCACTGGCCGAATTGCTCCGCATCATTGAGACGCATCGCCCCGATGCGGTGGTGATCGCGGGGGATGTTTATGATCGCGCAGTGCCGCCACCGGAGGCGGTTGAGTTGTGGGACCGAACGCTTTGCCGTATCGCGGGGGAGATGGAGATTCCCGTAATCCTGATTCCGGGAAACCATGACAGTGCGACTCGGCTGGGGGTCGCTTCGGAACTGTTGTGCGATCGTGGCGTGCATATCGTGTCGAAGCTGACTCGCGCGGACGTCCCAATAATGTTGCGAGGTGCTGATGGTGTTGAAGTGGCGTTCTTCGGGTTGCCGTATGCCGAGCCCCCGCAAGTGCGCGAGTTACTAAACGACTCCTCGATTGGCGATCACGATTCTGCGATGAGAGCGATGTGCGATCGGATGCGGGAAAAGTTTCGGCCGGGGCAACGGAATGTCTTGATCGCCCATGCGTTTGTCGTGGGAGGCCGCGAGAGTGAATCCGAACGGCCGCTGTCGGTCGGTGGGGTGGGGACGGTTCGGGCCGAGCGCTTTCACGGTTTCGATTACGTCGCACTGGGGCATCTACATTCTCCGCAGCAAGTCGGCGAGAACGCGGTCTATTCGGGGTCGCTGTTGAAGTACTCGTTTTCGGAATGCGAGGACACGAAGTCGGTATCGCTGGTTGAGTTGTCGGCTCAGGGTGAAGTGACTCGTCGCGAGATTCCGTTGTCGGCTCGGCGCGACGTGCGGCGGCTGGAAGGTGAGTTGCAGGACTTGCTCGCGCGGTCTGCGATCGATCTGCATCGCGACGATTATTTGCACGTCACGTTGACGGACGACGGAGCGATCCTCAACGCGATGGCGAAATTGCGTGAGGGCTATCCGAACGTCTTGAATCTCGAACGCCGGTTTCTGGAATGTCGCGACGGTGAGTCCCGTGCAGCCAAACGACGAGGAACGTCTGATGCGGATTTGTTTGGCAACTTTGTTCGCGAGGTGTTGAATGCCGATGCCTCCGAGCAGGAGTTGGCGGTCTTCGCGGCGGCGGTCCCGGCGGCCGATGCGGAGGAGCGGGCATGAAGCCTCTGCGATTGAGCCTGACTGCGTTCGGGCCGTATGCCGGATTGCAGGAATTAGACTTCTCCGAATTGCGCGGTGCTGGGTTCTTCTTGATTCATGGTCCGACGGGAGGAGGCAAGACGACGCTGCTGGACGCGATCTGCTTTGCGCTGTTCGGTGAGACTTCGGGAGCCGGTCGAGATGGCGGGCAGATGCGCAGCCAATTCTCGTCCGCCGACGTGCTCACGAAAGTGCGGTTCGATTTTCAACTGGGGGACAAGACCTATCGCATCGAGCGGTCTCCGGAGCAACAGGTCGCGAAGAAGCGCGGGGAGGGGCTCAAGACATCCGCACCGAGCGCGATTCTGTGGCAAGGAACGTCCGCAGCCCCTGGCCGAGAGGACGTCGGATGGCAAGTCCTCCAGACGCATTCGTCTCGTGTCACCGATGAAGTTCGACGGTTGCTCGGTTTTTCGGCGCAGCAGTTTCGGCAAGTCATTCTGCTGCCACAGGGACGCTTCCGAGAACTGTTGGAGGCGAAGTCGCAAGAACGTGAGCAAATCCTGGAAACGCTGTTCCAGACGGAGCGATTCAGCGTGATCGCCGACCGGCTGAAGCAACAGGCTCGCGATTTGGAACAGCAGTATCGGAACCTAACGGCGGCGAAGCAGGCGCTCTTGGCACAAGCAGGAGCGGAAACTCTAGCCGACGTCGAGAATCGGCTGGCGACTCTCGACCTCGATCGAGCAGCGGCCATTCAACAGCGAGACAACGCGACTCGGCAGGAGACTGAGGCCGCCGCAAGGCTGACTGAAGCTCAGCAAGTTGATCGACTCTTTCAGGAATTGTCCGCCGCCGATGCGACAGGCAAGTTGCTGGCTGCGAAGACCGAGGCGATGCAGGCCACCGAGCGTTTGCTCGATGCGGCGAAACGTGCGGAGAAGCTCGATTCCGTGGCGTCGGAGTGTCGCCGCACGGAGACGGATCGAGATCGGCGTCAGCGCGACGTCGGCAACGCGCGGCGGGCAAATGCCGATGCGATTCAAGCACGCGATGATGCGCTGGCGGCTCAGGCGATCGAAGAGCAGCGTCAGCCAGAACGTGACTCGTTGAAGCAGCGGCGGTTGCAACTTGAACACGTTCGTCCGTTATTGGTGGACTGGCTCAAGGCGGCAGACAACGAAGTCGCTGCGCAGCAAGACGTGAATCAGCAGCGCGAGCGTCACGACGATTCGCTTCGAGAGTTGTCGCTCGTCGACGAGTCGATTCCGAAAATCGACGTGATCTGGCGAGCGCGGCAGCGTGCGGCCGACTCACTCGCTGGCCTTCAAGCTCAAGTCGATCAGATGGCGACGCTCCATCAGCAGATGCTCAAGAAGCAGCAACTCGCGATTGCGGTCGCTCAACAGACGTCCGTCTGGGAGGCCGCCGCAAGCGAAGCGACCACGGCGGAGTCCAAGCTGCATCACGGCGAGCAGCAACTCGCCGACGAACAAGCCTTGTGGGATTCGCAGCAGGCGGCCTTGCTGGCGTCGACGTTGCAGGCCGATCAACCGTGCCCGGTTTGTGGAGCGACGCATCATCCGCAACCAGCAGTGTCCCCAACAGGGAAACTTCCGAGCGAAGCGGCACTCAAGAAACAGCAGAAGGCGGTTGCCGAAGCAAGGCAAGCATTTCATCACGCGAATGAAGTTCGGCAGCGACAACGCGATTTGCTCACCCAACTCGAAGCCGAAGCGCGGTTGATTCCGGAGGTCTCGGTTCTCGAACCCGAGTTGGCCGAACAAGTGACACAGCGGAGGCTCGCGCTGACGGAGGCACAGGCGGAAGCGGCGTTGTGTGCAGCGACGGAGCAGGAGTTGGCGGATCTGCAACAGCGTCGAGCGGCACTGGTCGACCAAGCACGACAGCGACAAGAGTCGCTCGAGGCCGCACTTTCCCAATTGACCGATGCGACGTCGCGGCGTATGGCGCTCGAACAACAAATTCCAGCCGAACTGCGAACTGAGGTCGCCTGGCAAAACGCCGTCAACGACTGCGACCAACGGCTGTCAAAACTGGAGTCCGCATGGAGCACGACTCAGCGAGCCGTGGAGGTCGCCAAAACATCAGCGATCATGTCGGCCGAGCAACTCAACGCGGCGGATCAGGTTCTGGAAGAGGCAAACACAGCATTCAACTCGGCTCAAAGTGCGTTTGATGCGGCAATCGTCGCTCAAGGTTTTGCGAATCGCGCGGAGTGGGAGGCGGCTCGGCTGGAGCCTGATCGTCAACGGAAACTGGAAGCCGACCTGAATCAGTTTCGTCTCGATCAACATGCTGCTACGGAGCGGCTGGCGCGAGCGACTCAAGCGACTGTGGATCTTGTCAGGTCGGAAGTGCCACCGCTGGAGGCGTGTGTGGTGGAGTTGAAGGCCAATGTGGCGCGATGTCAGCAGCGAGTGGCCGATCTCGGAAGCCAGCACGCTCAACTGACGAGCCTGTTCGACTCGTTGCAAACAAACGCGAAGGAGTTGTCGAGCCTGGATGAGCGATATTCGACAGTCGGGAAAGTCGCCGACGTGGTGAACGGCAAGAATCCGTCAGGGCTGACGCTGCAACGATTTGTGCTCGCGGCGTTCCTCGATGACGTCTTGATCGCCGCATCGAACCGTCTGCGGCGGATGAGCCGCGGACGATTTCAGATTTCACGGAAAACGAGCCGTGATGATTCTCGTCGAGCGGGTGGCTTGGATCTGGAAGTGCTCGACGAGTTCACGGGGCAATTGCGAGATGTCTCCACTCTCTCCGGCGGCGAAGGGTTTTTAGCGTCGCTCTCATTGGCCTTGGGATTGGCGGACGTCGTTCAAGCACACAGCGGTGGGACGCGGCTCGACACCTTGTTCATCGACGAAGGCTTTGGAACGCTCGATTCAGAATCACTCGACGAAGCCATCAACATCTTGCTCGATCTTCAAGAGGGAGGTCGATTGGTTGGGATCATTTCGCATGTCGCCGATTTGCGAGAACGGATTGATGTCCGTTTGGAAGTCACGGCCTCGCGAACCGGCTCGGTCGCACGCTTCGTGGTTCCGTGAGGCTGCTGTAGATCGAGTTCGGAGAACCTCCAAAGTGGCTGGCTCGCGTCTCTGAGACTTGTCGTCAATAATCCGCAGACAGTGACGAACCATTCGTTCGTGGTTCCGCCTTCGGATGGTTTGGAAGAGACCGGTTGACCGAAACGACGAACTCCCCTTCAAGGAATCTCATCATGCGACGACTGTTGGCTCTGCGTGGACTGTGGCTTGGTTTGGGGGCTTTCAGTTTGTTGTTTGTCTCGATCGCGCAAGCGGCCGAGCCGTCGGATGCGGTGCCGGATTCGGCGAGTGTCGTGATGCGAGTGAAAGCTCCGCAAGCCGCGCTCGGGAAGCTTGGCGACTTTGTGGATGCCGTGCAGCCGGGAGTTGGCGCGGTGGTGAAAGGCAATCTTGCGATGCTGGGATTGGCGATTTCCAATCCGACCCTCGCGGGAGTCGATGTCGAGAAGGACTGGTGGGCGATCGTGTTTGCCGAGCCTCGGCAGAAGCCGGCGTTGGTCTTTGTTGTTCCGGCGACCGATGTGAACGCGGTGAAGGATGCGTTGCCGCCCGGCTTTCAGTTTCACTCGGCCGACAAGTGGACGATCTATTCGGACAATGAGGAAGCACTGGGGAAAGTCCGAGATCGCATGAGCGGCAAAGGGTCGGGGCTGTGGTCGAAGATCGATGCGTCGACCAAGAAGTTGTTTGAAGCTTCGGATTTGTCGGTGTTCATTCATCTGCGGCAGCTCACGAAGGCGTTTGAAAGCGAGCTGCAGCAGGCCGAGCCGCAGTTGGACACGTTCCTGAATCAAATCTCCGGAGCGATCCCGGACGCTCAACGGGCGCAGATCGTGCCGATGCTGGACATCTACCGGGTGCTCGGCAAGTCGGCGCTGCAAGGAGTCCGCGACTCGCAGAGCCTGACGGTTGGACTCACGTTCTCGAAGGACGCGATCCGAGTGGAAGATCGTCTGCAAGTCGGCGAGGGAACGGCGACCGCGAAGTTCTTCGCCAAGCAGCCGACCGGCGAACTGTCGCTGATGAACCGACTGCCCGCGAACAAGCTGGCGTACTTCGGCCTGAAGGCGGACATGGGTGGCATGATCGATTGGTCCATGAAGATGACCAAATCGATGATGGCGAATTCGACGGAGGACCAAAAAGCGAAGTTCGATGCAGCCCTCAAAGACATGCACGCGCTGAAGTGGGCCGAATTGGTCGGCTACTTCGATCTCGATGCCAGCGCCGCGGGAGCCATTCGCGCCGGATCAGTTTCCGAGATCACTCCCGCCAATCGTCTGCGTGAAATCAGTCACTCGATGGTCAAGGCCATTGGGGAGATTGAATCCTTCGGCTTCAAGCAAACGACCACCTTGGAGACGGCGGTCGATAAGATCGATGGCCTCGAAGTCGATCGAACCACGATGAAGCAGGAGTTCGATGGGGCTGCGGATCCTCTGGGAATCCAAAAGAAGATCCAATTGCTGTTGTTCGGAGAGGCGGGCATGCAGCAGTACATGCTGTATCAGCCGACTCGCGCGTTGCAGACGTTTGGCGGCGGCATCGACGAACTGAAAAGCCTCGCGAAGACTTTGAATTCGACGGCTTCAAAAGATGAGGCGGTGGCAGCCGCTCGGAAACGATATGCCGAAAAGGCCAACTTGATTGGATTGATCGACATCGCGCGACTAGCTGCCAACGGGATCAAGATTGCCGGTCGCGAAGGGGCGATCCCGGTCGATCCAGCGACGATCGACGGGCTAAATCTTCAGCCGTCGTTCATCGGCTTCGCGCTAGCCTGTGATTCGACCGGTGCTGGAGCTCAATTCGAAATCCCAGTCGCTCAGGCTCAAGGGATCGCGAAAATTGTCCACACGATGATCGGGCTACGCCGGTAGGTCAGGCTTTCTAGCCTGACCCGAATGGGCGAAATCGCGTCGATCGTGGATCGGGTCAGCCAGGAAAGGCTGACCTACTTGAGATCGCGGATGCGGATGTTTTTGAACTCGGCCCACATCGGTTTTCCGGCGTGCAGTTGCAGAGCCAGAATCCCTTCGGTCAACGCACGCTCGGGGTGGTTGTCGGTGAAGTCGAGGATCAGCGTGTTGTTGAGGTAATGCTGGATGTGGTTTCCCTTGCCGATGATCACCACGTCGTTCCATTCATCGAGCTTGAAGAGTTTTTCATACCCAGCCTGATCGATCAGGTCGGACTTGATGAGCTTCTTGCCTTCCTTTTCCCAAGTCACCTGCTCGCCGACGAGACAAATGCGGCCGCGACTTCCCCCTTCGTCGTAGATGAAGCCGGCGACGCTGGGCAGTTTGGTTTCGTTGCGAAGTTCGTGCTGATAGCCGCGTACGACCCATTGATTGCTGACCTTGCCGTCGGTGATGTGCTTCGAGCGGTATTGAATGCCGGAGTTGTTCGTCGCGTTGCAGCGGAAGGAAAGCCGCAACTCAAAATCTTTCGTCGTGCCGTCCTTCCAGATGATGAAGGTGTTCCCCTTGGCCGGAACCGCTTCGGTTGTTTCGCCGTGAATGACCCCATCCTTGACGCTCCACAGCCGAGGGTCGCCGTCCCAGCTGGTAAGGTCCTTGCCGTTGAACAGCGGCTTCATTCCGGCCACTTCCGGCGGAGCATCGGCCGCGATCGCACAGACAGGAATTATGAGAGCGGTCAGCAGCACCAAGTTGCGAATCATGTTTTTCTCCGGGGATGTTGGACGGCGGGAGCAGGTAGAGCGATCATGTGCCGTCTGCGATTTTAGCCAAGTCACGAATCAAATTCGAAACGCAGCAACAGATGCTTTCAGTGGGAGGCTCGATGAATTCGCTCAACCGACGTTCTTTTTGTTTGGCAGTTCTGACAGCCGCGATCGGGATGTCCGCAAGGTCGGTCGTCGTGGCCGAGGATTCCAAACCGACCTTTCCGCCAATGCGATTGCTGAAGACAGCGGACGGGACACGCTTCGGAGTGTTCGGTGAGAAGCCAGCGGCTCCAGCGGCGACATTGTTCATCTTTGCGACCGGCATCGACGAAATGGGAAGCGATCCGGCTCGTTACTACACGCAGACCGGACGTGACTTGGCCAAGGACGGGTGGTTGTATGTCGTGCTCGACCCTCCGTGTCACGGATATGATCACAAAGAAGGAGAACCGGCGGCCTTGATGGGCTGGGCGCATCGCGTAAAGGCGGGTCAGGATCTCATGGGGCCGTTCGTCAAACGCTGTTCGACGGTGCTCGATCAACTGATTGCCGAGGGCTACACCGACCCCAATCGAGTGGCCGCGTCAGGCACGTCGCGTGGCGGGTTTTGTGCGCTGCACTTCGCTGCCGGAGAACCGCGTGTTCGAGCTGTGACTGGTGTCGCTCCGGTGACGAATCCGCTGGCGTTGTCTGAGTTCAAAGGTGTCACCGAGGAGCAAACCAAGTCGATCAACATCGACAGTCTGACCGACCGGCTGGCGGGGCGGATCGTCTGGCTGAGCATTGGCAACGACGACGGTCGAGTTAGTACGGACGACTGCGTCTGTCTGGCGCGCAACATTGTCGCCGCCACGCGCCGCCTGAAGCCGGAGATGAAAGTCGCTCCCGTCGAAATCCTCGTTGGCCCGTCGGAGGGGCATCGAGCCGTGGACGATGCGTACCTGCTCGAAGCTCAGTTCCTGCGGAAGCACTTCAAGAGCTTGGCACGCTAACTTCGCGGCGAGCTTGGCCGAAGTACTCGCGGATGAAATCCATCCGGTCCCCTTCGTGGCGGATCAGTCGGACGAGCGCGAGCAGTTTTTCTTGGTCGCGTCGCAGCTTGAGTGCGAGCCGTTCGTGGTCGAGCAACTCGCCCGGCAACGACGACAGTATGTTGATCCGGAAACTTTCGTCGTCCCAAATTCCTTCGATCACGCCGTAGCGGTCCAGGATTCCGAGCACGGTCTCCAACCGGTGATCGTGCTTTTGTTTGGCGTGCAGTTGCTCACGCAGCCAGTCGAGACCGAATGCTGTGGCACGTTCGTAATCGTGAGCGATCAAGTCATAGACGCGGTGATAGAAGTCGGCATCCGGGTTGCTCCAGCGGATGAACTCCATCTGCGTCGTGAGGTCCGCTTCGTCGTACAGCAGCAAGCAATCTGAGGGGAGTCCGTCACGTCCGGCGCGGCCGATCTCCTGATACCAGGCTTCCATCGATCCGGGAATCTCGGCGTGCAGGACGAACCGAATGTCTTCCTTGTCGATCCCCATTCCGAATGCGGGTGTTGCGAGCACCAGCGGGCAATGTCCGTGCATGAACTCATTCTGGATGCGGCGGCGATCATTCCGTTCGAGGTCGCCGTGATAGCGGACATGTGGGACTTGCCGTTGACGCAGCAGCTCGCTGAATCGTTCGAGCGTGCGGATCAACGTGAAGTAGACGATGCCGCTCCCGAGCGACGTCGAATGCCGATCTCGTACCGCGACGATCTGTTCGAGCTTCTCTTCGTCCCCCCAAACGGCTTCGACGTTGAGCCGCAAGTTGGGACGATCGATTCCTTCGTGAAAGAGTTCGATCTCGTCAGGCCGCAGGCCGAGTTGCCGCACAATATCCGCCTGTACGTCGGGTGTCGCGGTGGCGGTCAACGCGATTGTCGTGGGATTGCCGAGACGCTCGCGAATCTCAATCAGTCGTGAGTAGTCCGGCCGAAAATCGTGACCCCATTCGCTGATGCAGTGCGCTTCATCGACCGCCAGCAACCGCACATCACGGCGAGTAATGACGTCGAGAAACTCCGGCTTCCGAAACCGTTCCGGCGTGACGTACAGCAGACGATACCGGCCCTCGGCGACCTCGGAGTATCGCCGCTCACGCTCCTCGCGCGAGAGGGACGAGTTGATGAACGTCGCCTCGATCCCTCTGGCATGCAGCGCATCGACCTTGTCCTTCATCAGCGCGATCAGCGGCGACAAGACCAACGTGACGGTCGGCCGTCGTGATTTCTCTTCGCCGTCGGACATCAAGGCAGGAATTTGGTAGCAGAGTGACTTTCCCGCACCAGTTGGCATGATGACCAGCGAGTGTCCGCCGCGGACCACCCGGTCGATGACCGCCGCTTGCGACCCACGGAAGGACTCGAAGCCAAAGAATTGATGCAGAACGTCAATTGGTTTCATCAGCGACGATGTGACAAATTCCATCCTGTAACGCAAGTGGCCCGCTAGAACAGCTGCTCATTGCCTTCGGCTTCACCAGGAAGAAAGCCGGGAGACCTTGATTCCCGGTTGCGCTCGCAGCGCTTGAAGTGTTTGGCGGGGAGATTAAAGACGTTTTGGAAACTTGGAGTTTCTGCCCATCGTGCATTTCGAGCACCGCACAGTATTCCAGGCGACTTCACGCATGCGCTTCAAAAACAAAAGCCACACGGACACAACTATGGATGAACAGCGACGACGTCGATACCCTGCGAATGTAAGTCTCGTCCCGGATCGGGATGGTTTCTTGAGATGATGCTCGGAGTTTCACGTCACTGAATCCAAGTTCAACGGCCAAGTTGATGGCTACCCTCACGTTTCCTGACACTCCGCTCACATTTCAGGATGTCAAGAAGTCGCCGTGCAACGCGGCAGACGAGTTCGATGACAGACTCAATGTCATCGAATTCGACAAATGTCTGAATACAACTCACACGGAATTATCGCCGTCCGAATTGGCGGTCATCAAAATCGAAGCCGGTTAGCCCTTTTTCAAATCCACAAATTGCTTCGTTCAGTCCACGTCAACGCAAAGGCTAGAACAGCGATAGAAGGGTATTGAGGCCAGACATGAAGATTCGATGTCCACAATGTCAGATTCTTGTCGATGTTATCAATGCTCAACCAACACAACCGGTCTCCTGCCCTTCCTGTGGAAGCCGCTGGAACAATTGGGAAGTCGAGACAATCGGTTTACAGTCGAATGCTGGCCGTCAGCTTGGCCAGTTTCAACTTTTGAATCGGATCGGGGTGGGACATTTCGGGGAAGTCTGGAGCGCTCAAGATCTTCGTTTGGATCGAAAAGTCGCGATAAAGATTCCACGCCGCGAGGATTTTGACAACGCGGACACCGAGCGATTTCTGCGTGAGGCACGTGCAGCCGGGCAGTTGCAACATCCCAACATCGTTGGTGTTCATGAAGTTTGTGGCGATGCAGATGCCGTTTTCATTGTCAGCGACTTGATTGACGGTGGAAATGTCGCCGATCGACTTGTCGCGGGATGGCGACCCACTTTTCAGGAATCGGCGCAGCTTTGCATCACTCTTCTCGATGCTCTGCAACATGCTCACGGCGCTGCGTCATCTCAAATGCAATTTGAGGTTGCAGATTATTTGAGGAAGACTTCGTTGGGGGTTCTGTAGCCGAGGCAGCGGCGCGGGCGGTTATTCAGAAGATTTGCGACGCGTTCTAGCTCGGCCCAGGTGACG
>SYJG01000314.1 GCA_005798445.1 Planctomyces sp. | reverse complement strand
CGTCTTGGCGATCAGCGTCTTGCCGGAGCCGGTCGGGCCGATCATCAGGACGTTGGATTTTTCGATCTCGACGTCGTTGTCGGCGTCGGTGTTGAGCATCAGTCGCTTGTAGTGGTTGTGGACTGCGACGGAGAGCATCTTCTTTGTCTGCCCTTGCCCGACAACGTACTTGTCGAGATGGCCCACGATGTCACGTGGCGACGGGACTTTCGTGAAGAGCTTGTGCGGGGTACCTCGGCGGCGGCGTTCCTGGTCGAGGATTGACTGACACAACTCGACGCATTCGCCGCAGACGTAGACGTCGTCCGGTCCTTCGACCAGTGGTCCGACTTCTCGATAGCTCTTGCGGCAGAAACTACAGCTTGCGTTTTTCTTGCCGGTAGGAGTGCGCTTGCCGGACGTAAAATCTTTTCCAGACGAGGCCATGTGGGTTCCTTCAACGCTGTCGGTCAAACCTCAACACCTTGGGAGGGCGAAACGATCATTCGCCTGCTGAGGAGACAGCGTCCGTGGTCTCCTGGATCAGTGTTGGCCTCACAAAGACGTGTGGCGACACTCTCATTTGGCTCGCTGGGCAAGCGAGTCTCCACCGGTATCGGCACCCCTTGTTGGGGGTCATCACTGTGGAATCGCGGATGAGCTTCCCGCCGAATCATCGGCAGAGGGTCCGCTTGAGGCATCCCCCGCACGACCCGACTCACCGGACTTTTTCGTCAACTGCTCACGGATGCGTTGGTATTCGTCGGCGGACAAATCCCCTTGCCGATGAATGTCTCGAAACTGCAAAAGCATGTCCTCGGCCGAGTTGTCCGTCAGTCCCGATGGCCGCAACCACTCCCGAATTTTCAGGAGAATCGCGACAAGCACCACGAGCACCACCGCAGCGATGACAAGATAAATCCAGCCTCCATCTTTGGTGAATTTTTCCCAAGTCACCTGCGGATTCACCCGTTTCATCTGAGCCAAAAGCACGCGACGGTTCCTCTCGCTGTGAATCAAGACTGCCGACTGTTCTCGTGGCGAGATTATTGGCACCGGCTGAAACTGCGACAAGACCGCGATTGGACTCGCGAATCCCGAAACTCGAAATCCGCAGGAATCACAAAGCTCGATTCGCAAAGGTCGGATTTTTCCGAGGACGTGGCTAACATCTTCGCCCCAACCAAGGAGTCACCCATGTCCGACCTGCAACGAGTCCTCGACGGCGGCATCGTCGCCATCATCCGTGCTACCTCCGGCGAGCAACTAGTCAACGTCGCTCGCGCCCTGCACGAGGGGGGCATCGACGTCATCGAAGTCACCTTCACCGTCCCCAACGTCTTGGAAATCCTCGCCGCCGTCCGCAAAGACATCGGCAAAAAAATTCTGCTCGGAGCCGGCACGGTGCTCGATCCTGAAACCTGCCGAGCGGCACTTCTGGCCGGAGCCGAGTTCGTCGTCTCGCCGTCGCTCAACCTGGAAGTCATCAAGCTCTGTAAGCGCTACGGCAAGCTCGTGATGCCAGGAGCCTTCACGCCGACTGAGATCGTCACCGCTTGGGAAGCCGGAGCCGACATCGTCAAGCTCTTCCCCGCCGATTGCGTCGGCCCGAATTATTTGAAAGCCTTACGCGGCCCGCTCCCTCAAGTTCGCATCCTGCCGACGGGCGGAGTCGACTTGAAAACGCTACCCGACTTCTTCAAAGCCGGAGCTTGTGCGGTTGGGCTTGGAGGCCAATTGGTCGAGAAGTCCGCCATCGAGTCCGGCAACATGACCCGCATCCGCGAACTCGCTGCTCAGTACGTCGCCCTCGTCAAACAGACTCGCAGCCAAGCGTAGCAGGCAATTGAAAACCGTAGCCACGTTCTGGCGAACATGGCTACGACGACATCAAGCCTCCAATCCGTATCCATTTTTGGAAAGGACATCATGTTTCGATTCGCACCTTTTGCCCTGATGGCTCTCGTCGCCCTGTCGGTCTGTGTGCCGCCTCTTCAATCGGGAGAACAAACCGTGAAGACAACCACGAAGCCGACAAAAGCGGAACTCCTCAAGCGATTCAACGACGAGTTCATCGAGATCGCTCCCGGCGAGAAATCTCGCGATGGCTCGATCACGTTTCCGAAATCCTTCCGCATGGGGAGCGACCAGACTGGTTCCGAAAAGCCAATCCACGAAGTCACGCTCACGAAAAAATTCTCGATCGCCAAATTCGAGGTCCCGCAGAATCTTTGGGAGGCTGTGACGGGAGCAAATCCCAGCAAGTGGAAAGGGCCGCGTAACTCCGTCGAGATGTTCTCGTGGCAAGAGGCTCGCGACTTCTGCAACAAACTGACGGAGTTGCTGCGAGCCGAGAAGCTGCTCGGAGACGACGAAGTCATCCGCCTGCCAACCGAAGCCGAATGGGAATACTGCTGCCGAGCGGGCACCACGACCGTCTACAGCTTCGGCGACAAAGCCACCAAAGAGGGCGACGCAGGAAACAAAGCCTCGGTCCTCGACGAATTCGGTTGGCACACCGGCAACGCCGCCGGCAACGATCCGCCGGTCGGAGCCAAGAAACCCAACGCCTGGGGCCTGTACGACGTCCACGGCTACCTCTGGGAATTCGTCGAAGACAGTTGGCACGACAGCTATGACGGCGCTCCGGCCGACGGTCACGCGTGGTCCGAGGCGGCTCTCAAGAAAGTCGTCGTTCGCAGCGGATCGTGGAAAGACAACCACGCGAAACTGACCAGCTCCGCCCGCCGAGCCGTTTCCATCTCCGATGTTGACGACGCGATCGGCCTCCGCTGCGTGAAAGCGAAAAAGTAGGACGCTATCATCCCGCCCCGCGCGGCACCGGGCCGCGAATCTCGAACGACACCGAAGGAAACTCTCATGGCCGATGCCACTGCCGAAATCTTGCAAGTCAACAAAAAACTGCTCGATGCGATCAACGCCCAGAACTGGAACGCCTACGCTGAACTGTGCGATCCCAGCCTGACCTGCTTTGAGCCGGAAGCTCTCGGTCACGTCGTGCAAGGCATGGACTTCCACCATTTCTATTTCAAGCTGGAAGCTTCCGGCCGCCCGAAGCAGTCGATCATGGCCTCGCCGCACGTCCGCATCATCGGCGACACCGCCATCGTTTCGTACATCCGTCTGACCCAACGAGTCGAAGCCGACGGCAACCCGGCCACGTTCGCTAGCGAGGAAACTCGCGTCTGGCAAAAGCAGAACGGCGTTTGGAAACACGTCCATTTCCACCGCTCGATCCCGGCGTAGATCGCTGCCATGACGACAGACAAACCGGCATCGCGCATCGGCCTGCTGATCTCTCCCGACTTGTTCTTCACGAGCAAAGTCACCGGCACCGCTCAAGCCTTGGGTCTGCGAGTCGACTCGGTCGATGACATCGCCACCGCGAAATCACGACTGGAGGCGGGAGACATCGGCTGCGTCCTGCTCGACCTCGCGACTCCGCGAGTGTCGGTCGCCGAACTCCGCGCCGCGATGCCCGAATCGGCACGAGTGCCGATCATCGCCTTTGGTTCGCATGTGAATGTCGAGTTGCTGGAATCCACCCGTGCCGCTGGCGCAGAGGTCATGCCACGCAGTCAGTTCTCGGCGACGTTGCCGAACATCTTGGCCCAACACTTGGCTCACTGAGCAAAGTGTTGAATTCCTCGGTGAACCAGCGGTCTGTGCGTTGTCTCATCCTTGCCAGCGTGACTTCATGAACTTCAGCGCGTTGGCGGCGAGTGTCAGTTCGTCCGTGAACATCCTCCGCCAGATTTTGGTGGCGGCGGCGAGGGCCGGCAGCGACAGGCCGAAGGCTTCGACGACGAACCAGCCGTCGTATTTGACTTCCTTCAAGGCCGCGAAGGTTTCGTCCCATTTGACGTCGCCTTCGCCGGGGGTCGAGCGGTCATTCTCGGAGATGTGGACGTGGACGAACTGGTCGACGTAGCTCTTGATCGCGCCAGTGATCGACTTCTCTTCGATGTTGGCGTGGAAGGTGTCGTACATCGTCTTGCAGTGCGAGTGATTGATCTCGCGGCAGAAGCGGCCGACGTCGGCGGCGCAGGTCAGGAAGTAGCACTCGAAGCGGTTGAGGTACTCGACGACCAGCGTGACGTTCGACTGCTTCGCGTAATCGGCAGCTTTCGTCAGAATCTCTTTGCCGCGGCTCCATTCATCGGCGGTCGGGCCTTGGCCGGTGAAACTTCCGATCGCCGAGTGAATCGGTCCGCACAAGTGAGTGGCTCCCACGGCCTGACAGCAGTCAATCGCCTTCTTGAGCCGGTCGAGTCCTGCTTGCCGAATCGCGGGATCCGGGGAGATCGGGTTCTCGGCATCGGTGCAGATCGTGACGGCTGTCCGTTGCAGGCCCGTTTCATTCAGCTTGCGGCCGAGCGTCGCGAAGTTGGCGGTATTCATCTCGAAGATCGGCAGTTCGACGCCGTCGTAGCCGATCTTCTTCAGCGAATCGAGAAGGCCGTAGTGCGACTCGTTGACGTCGGTCGTCCACAACAGCATGTTCATTCCGTACTTCATGGTGATGGCTCCTGGTTGGGTGAACTTTGGACTGCGACGACCAGAGTCGTCGCTTTTCTGTCGGGAACGAATTCTGAATCGTGCGTTTTTGTCTCGATCGTCGCGTCTTGAAAAGCGGTGACTCTGGTCACCGCACTCCAAAGTGTTCTTCCGGCAGTAGCTCGCTCAGCCGATCGCGGATGAGCGGGCGAGCGAGGCTGAGGACCGCCTCAACCTCCGCCGGAAGTGGCGGCAGTTTGACCCGGCGCAGGACTTGGTTCAAGCGATGCAACAATCGCTCGTCGTTGAGATAGTCCGAGAGGAAGCGTTCGTCGAGGAATCGTGGAATCAACTGTGCCAGGCATTCCGTCGGCGTCTTCACCATCAGGTTGACCGCCTGTTGCACCGCGAGCGGTTCGATGGAGCCGAGCACCTCGTAGTACCGCTCGATCTGGCCGGGGTGCCGCACGATCAATTCGGCGTCGATCAGCAATTCCGTGACGATATGGCCGAGGAAGCTCGTACGATGGCTGTCGTCCGGGCCGAGCACTTCGCGAAATCTCACGGCCAGCGTCGTGCTCACCTCAAAAAATGCCCGCGTGGAATGGAACCAGCCATCGTCGTGTAGATGTTGCCAAGCTCCGGCCGCAACTTCGGACTGCGGTGAGCCATCATTCCGCAAATGTGGTTCGATCAATTTCGCCCGCACTCGCACTTGCCGATCGGCGACGGACAACCAATCCGGCACCGCCGTCCCAGCGGCGAAGTACGGCCGATCCAAAAACCTCAATGCGTGGGCGAAGTAATTCATGAGTGAACCGCGACTTGATCAGCTCGGAAAACTGCCATCCTCGGCCAGTCCCAGCACATTCCCCGCAGGATCACGGAAGAGAGCGAACGTGACGACACCGGGAATCTCGGTTCGCGGGACCAAAACTTCGCCACCGGCGGCTTCGATTTGACCGAGCTTTTCGGCGATCGCAGGGACACCGATGTAGAACACCTTGTCAGGTGGATCTTGCCGAATTCCGCCACGCAGCCCACCGGTCGATGCCGCTGCGATTGTGAGATTGTCATCGATGCTCCAGTCAAACATCGATTCATAGAATTCACGCAACTTGGCCCCGTCCGGACCGGCAATCTCGAAGTACACGATGGGAGCACGCATGGCAGACACCTCCATTGGTGAAATGAAAAAACGATCGACGATGAAGATCATGGGGCAATGCCGGAGTCGCGGTAGTTCAACGCGGGCTTCTGTTCTTTGGGGAAGCGAGTTTGATAGCTCTTGCCGGCTCGGCGTTTGTCGAAGCTCTCGCGAGCGGCGGCGACCTGCTTGGGATCGTTGAACAGTTCGAGCGTGGCGAGCGTCAGCGTCTTGGCGGCGATCACCATCCCCTTGTGCCCGACAGTCGTGCCGCCGCAGGCGACTGCTTGCCACGAGTGCATCGGGACTCCAGGGAAGACGCACGCTGTTGAGAATCCACCAGTGGGGACCGCCCAGCTCACGTCGCCGACGTCGGTCGAACCGTAGCGTTGGTCTTCACCGATCGATTTCACTTTTGCGGCATCGGTCAACGCTGGCAATTCGGGACGCAACAAGCTCGGACGCAACTTCTCGGCGAACGCGGTCTCTTCGGCCGAGTAGGTCACGCCGCCGATCGCTCGCAGATGCTTGTCGAGCAACTTGGCGAGCGCATCGTTCGGCAGCAAGTTCGCTGTGTTGCCGACGAGTTCCAGCGAGCGCGTTGTTTCGGTCGCGATCGCGCCTCCCTCCGCGCACTTTTCGATACGTGTCCAAATACCGTCGAGCGTCTTTGGATCGGGATGCCGAGCGTACATGTAGACCTCGGCAAAGTCGGGAACGATGTTCGGAGCATTGCCGCCGTTGGTGATGACGTAATGCAGCCGAGTTTCTTGCGGCACATGCTCACGCAGCAAATCGACCGCGTGAGCGAACAACATCACCGCATCGAGCGCCGACCGCGCCTGATGCGGTGCTCCCGCCGCGTGAGCTGCCTTGCCGCGGAATCGAAACTTTCCGCTGATGTTTGCCAGATTGGTTTCTAGTCCTGCTCGGTTCTCCGACCCCGGATGCCAGTGCAGCACGACGTCGCAGTCCTTGAACAAGTCAGATCGGACCATGAAGACCTTGCCGCTCCCGCCTTCCTCGGCCGGGCAGCCGTACAGCCGCAGCGTTCCCTGAAGCTTCTTCGCGACGAGCTCCTCTTTGACCGTGATCGCAGACCAGGTCGAAGCGGTCCCGAACAGGTGATGTCCGCAAGCATGTCCCGCCTTGTTCGACTTGAGCGGCTGCTTCGTCGGCACCGCCTCTTGTTCCATGCCCGGCAGCGCGTCGTACTCGGCGAGGATGCCGATCACCGGCTTGCCGCTGCCGAATTCCGCGACGAACGCGGTCGGGATCTCGGCAACTCCGCGATTGACACGAAAGCCCGCCGCTTCGAGCTCGTCCGCCAGCAACGACGAGCTTTGCACTTCGCGATACCCGACCTCGGCCCAGCGCCAAATTTTCGAGGCGATCTCAACGTACTTTGGCCGCTGAGCGTCGATGCGGTCGAGCAATTCGTCCGCCGCCAGTCCCGTTGGCAGGACGCCACCAATCACGAGCATCGCGGTTGTGAGAAAGGGTGATCGTCGCATGTTGATCTTTCGACATTCGGGTTTGGGATAACGGCCATCGGCTGACGGCTTTCAGCTTTCGGCCGGACGCCGATGGCCGTGAGCCGAAAGCCGAATTCAGTTTCCTGTCGCGAAGCCCCTCACGTCCGAGCCAGCACGGCTTCGCACCATCGAGCCACGCGGAATAATCCAAGGTCGCCTCCTGGTCCGGCGATCAACTGCAATCCCAGCGGCAGTCCCTCCGGCGAGAGCGCCATCGGAATCGTGATCGTCGGAAAGCCGAGGAAGCTCCACGGCGAGTTCATGCAGGGATCGCCCGTCGTCTCCGGCGTCGGCGCGGCCCCGCGAGAGGCGGGCATCAGCCAGATCGAGTCACCGATCGCGTTGGCGGCGCGTCGTCGTAAGGCTCGCTGGAACTGCAACGCGACCGCGTAATCGACGGATTGTGCGGCCAAGCCCTCTTCGATCAAACCTCGCACGGCCGGAGTGAATTCTTCTGGATGTTGTCGCAACTGATCGGCTTGAGACGAAGCGATCTCGACTGCCATGACGCAACGATGTCTCGGCCAGAGAGTCGGCAGCTCCAGCTCAGCAGGCTCCGAGTTCGCGATCAGTGCGCCGGCGAAGCTGAGTCGATTCGTGGTCGCTTCGAGTGCGTCTCGCATCGCGGGTTCGGTCTTCTCAACGAACGCGCCGCCGAGGACCGCAAACCGCGGAAGCTCGTCAATATCGAACTCCACCGGCTCGCTGAGCAATGAGAAGAACTCCGTTCGCATCCATTTGGGAGCCAAGGCGGTCATCAGGCCAATCAAATCGTCCACCGTTCGCGCCATCGGGCCGGGATGATCGAGGCTCGGCGCGAACGGCAACATCCCGCGTCGGCTGAGCATTCCAAACGACGGCTTGTAGCCAGCGACGCCACAGAACGCGGCGGGGCGAGTGATCGATCCGCCCGTTTGCGATCCGAGAGCGCCGAGACACATGCCGCTCGCGACTGCGGCGGCGGAACCGCTCGACGATCCGCCCGGCGTGCGATCCAAGTTCCACGGGTTGCGAGTCGGCGGCGGATCGAAGAAGGCATACGGCGTCGTCACCGTCTTGCCCACGATGATCGCTCCCGCCTCGCGCAATCGGCGGACCATCGTCGAGTCGGCATCGGCCGGCGGCGACGAGCGATTCGGAATCCCTGCCAACGTCGGCCAACCGGCAACGTCGTAGATATCCTTCACGCCGACCGGAATGCCATGCAGTGGCCCGCGCCAGATGCCGTGTTTCAACTCGGCGTCCCGATCCGCAATCGCCTGCTCAACGTCGTCTCCGCCGAAGCTAATCCACGCTCGGATTGCCGAATCTTGCTCGACGACGAGCTTTCGACAGCGCTCAAAAACCTCACGGCAAGTCGTCGTTCGGTACTGAATCGCCAACGACTGACCTCGCAAGGTCTCATCCAATTTCGGCCTCAACGTCAGCGACATCACAACGGCCCCTGAAAAGGTCACAAATCCAAGCGGCAGACTACGCGCCGCCACGAATTCCCTCCAGCGTCCCGCCGTAAGAATGCAGTTATCTTTTTGCCTCTCATTTTCCGCCGCCCTGCTTCCAAGCCAGAAGACCGCTGGCAAAAAATGAAGGGCGAAAAATGCAGGCAGCGGACATTTCTGACCGGCGTTGAGGCATCGTGGTCAGCGACCTACAATCCCGCCCGACTTTGGCTGGTCGAGGTTCGGAAGCCTCCTGTGAAGTCCGGCCTGAACTTTTCTGACACACGACGGAATCCAAGCGAAATGGCGAGTTTCATCTTCACCAGCGAATCGGTCAGCATGGGGCATCCCGATAAGGTCGCGGATCAAATTTCGGACGGAGTGCTCGACGCGCTGCTAGCTCAAGACTCTCGTTCGCGCGTCGCTTGCGAGACTCTCTGCACGACCGACACGGTGGTGCTCGCCGGCGAGATCACCTCGCAGGCCCAAATTGATTATGTCAAAGTCGCTCGCGATGTCGTGCGAGACATCGGTTACACGAACGTGGACGTCGGCTTTGATGCGGACACATTCCGCTGCTTCGTCGCGCTGCACTCGCAAAGCCCGGACATCGCGATGGGTGTCGACCGCGATGGGGCAGGGGACCAGGGCTTGATGTTCGGGTACGCCTGCAACCACACGCCGGAGTTCATGCCGGTCCCGATTGCGCTGGCTCATCGGATCATCAACAAGCTGACCGAAGTCCGCCAGAAGCGAGTCGTCGATTGGCTTCGTCCGGATAGCAAGAGCCAAGTCAGCGTCGAGTTCCGCGACGGCAAGGCGGTCGGAGTCACCGCCGTCGTCGTCTCGACTCAGCACGCGGCCAGCGTTTCGCAAGCTCAGATCGCCGACTTCGTGAAAGCGGAAGTCATTCGTCCCAGCGTTCCCACTGAGTGGCTGACGAGCGCAACGAAGTACCACATCAACCCAACCGGCAACTTCGTGGTCGGCGGACCTCACGG
>SYJG01000313.1 GCA_005798445.1 Planctomyces sp. | reverse complement strand
TACGAACGCGGCGTGACACTCACCAAGACCGCCCTCCAAAAATACGCTCCTCACATCCAACGCTCCGACACCTTGCCCAAATGGAGCCTGACAATCCGCCCGCAATAACCGGTAGAACATTTCAGACCGGCTGCCTTAGTGGTTTCACGCCGCCTCGTCCGCTGATCCACTACGCGCTCACATTGACAGCTAGCCTACACCAAGCGAATGCAGTTGAAGTGCAATTTGGTGGGCAAACCGAGTTAGGCGATAACGGCCCGCGACTCGCACTGCGATTGGAGATGGAGAAAGCATGGCTGTTAGTACGCTCCGCGGACCATGATCTCTCGCAACCGAGAACCACACCGGCGACTCTGACAGCCGTGATGAGTGCGAATCAACCACGAGTTCTTCGCGTCATGCGCGATGCGACGCATTGGTTCGCGTTTGTGGATGGTCAGCTTGTCGGCACGCAACCGCTTGGGCGAGTGGAGCAAAATTCCGAAGTATTCCTTGTCGCTGAAACTGGAACAGCGTGGTTCACCGATATCGTAGTCGAAGAAATTGAGTTGCTTGTGGATCGTGAAGCCCTGAGGCTAGTTCACTTTCTAAGTAGCCAAGGCCAAGCTAAGTCCGAATGGCTCGCCGCCATTGCCGCCGATCAAACCATCACCGAACCCGTCCGCCAACGCGCCCTCCAATTCGCCCGCGAATGGAAGTGACTTTGGGAGTGCTCCAGCTCGACGGAGCTTTGGAACTTTGGCGAAGTCTTTGGAATTCGGTGCCATTCTGATTTCGATGCCGCGGCCTATGAAGTGGTGCGGGAGGCGTCTGTCGTCTCCTGCAACCGTACTCGCCGGAGCAGTTCGGCGGCAAAGCCTCTGGCTGCGTCCGAGGATTTCGTCTTGCCCTCCACGCAGTCGATCAATGGCTTCGTATCGACTTTGATAGCCGCGATTGCCAAGGGCAGGAATTGACGTTCGAAGACATGCGGCTTTTCTCGCTGGAGTGCTTTTTCTAAGGCGGGGAGTGCCTCCTTCGCCTCCGGTCCCATCAGCCCCAAAACGCGAGCCGCCTTCCAACGCGGAACCCAATTGGGTGCGTCCAGCAGTTCAATGAGCGCCGGCACCGCCGGCTTGCCGATTCCCACCAACTGAGCGGCCGAAGCGGGCATCGCACAACCGCTCGTCCTGAGCTCTTTGATGAGTTGCGGCAAATGGGCTGGCACCGACTGCACGCTGGTGGTCGCGGGAGTCTTTCCCGCATCGTCGTCCGCCGTGGAGATGCCGCCGACCAACAGCCAACACGACAAAACCAACGTGGAATGGATGAACGAGCGCATGGCGGACTCCTTGAAAACATGGTTGAGGGTGAAAACCGTCGTGGGAAATGATAGCCGTGCGATCATTCGCCCCACCAAGATTAGCCCGTCAGTCGAGTCTCGCGCCCGACAACCCTTTCAAGCGCAGTTGATAGAATTCCGCTCGATGCGGTTCCAGAACTCGTCGCTCAGGCTTGAAACTGCCATCAGCAGCCACTCCGCACCGAAAAAATGCCAAGTCCCGGCAGCCGCGAAGCTGACGGGGCTGAGCAAGTTCGCGAGTGAATCGCGACGCCTGACGGAAACTCGTTCGCTCGCCGCAACATGTGATGTCGATTTTCGGTTCCTGCCACCTTTCCGATTTCCCACCTTTCCGATTTCCCGATCTGACAATGCAGCCGCGAGAGTTGCGGGGGTTACAACCGCACGCACGCGGAATTCCCGCGCCCGAGAACAACTCGGCTCCCCTCTGTGAGACTGACAACTAGACCTTGATTGGGGCCGGAAATCACGACCAACTGGTATGACATAATGATGCCTCCGCGTTGGACCAGGGATTGAAATCCACGAGCATGATCATGGACAGATCGCGTTCAGAACTTCAATCCACTGGGACACGGCCGGCTCGTTTTCAAATGGTTCGCCGCGATTGCTGCCGATCAAACCATCACTCTACTCGTCCGCCAACGCGTCCTCCGATTCACCTGCGAGTGGAAGTCGCCGCGCTCGTAGTGACCGCATTCCTGCGGTTGATGACACCTCAACGTGTTCACCTCAAGATGCAACAGGTCCATCGACTCTCGATGGACCTGTTGCCGTTGGTTCATTCAACTCGACACATTCCGGCCAGGAAACAGCGACCGGTTAGACCGAGAAGACCAGGTCATCGTAGCCTTTGAAGACGAGGTCCAAATGGTCCTGGTAGATTCGATCCGAATGACGGTGGTCGTCGTTTCCGATCAACTTGTCTCGACCCAGACCTCCATATAGTACGTCGTACCCTTTGCCTCCACGAAGTTCGTCGTCGCCATCGCCGCCGTCCAGCTTGTCGTTGTCGTAACCGCCATACAGCGAGTCATTGCCATGGTCGCCGAAGAGTTGATCGCGTCCATCGTTTTCTGAAAGGAACTCGTCACCGCCCCAGAGATTGTCATCACCGTCACCCCCTTTGAGCGTGTCGTGACCGTAACCGCCAGAGAGGTGATCATGGCCCTTGTTGCCATTGAGCTTGTCATCGCCGGCATCGCCGTAGAGGCGATCGTCGCCATCATCTCCATTCAGCTCGTCGTTGCCATCGCTTCCATACAGTTCATCGTCGTTGCTTCCGCCGTTGAGCTTGTCGTTTCCATCACCGCCATACAGCCGATCGTTTCCGGAGTCGCCGTTGAGTACGTCGCGGCCGTCCTGTCCATACAAGAAGTCATCGCCGGACTCGCCATTGAGCGTGTCGTTTCCGTTCTCGCCAACCAAGACGTCGATGCCGTAGCCGCCAGAGAGCTTGTCGTTTCCATCGCCACCATACAAAGCATCATCGCCGAAGCCGGAGGTGAGGGTGTCGTTCCCGTTTCCACCGGAAATCAAGGTCGGAATATGAATGTCTTCACGGTCGCGTCCGTTGCCTGATTCCAGTTTTACGGTGTCATTCCCACCGTAGACTTCGACGTTAATGAGCCGCACATCACTTGCCAAAATTCGCGAGACCCACTGACCGTCGTGGTTGATACGAACTCCCTTGACCTCGATGTACCCATTCACTTGACGGATCGTGATGTCGTCGCGTCGCTCCGTGCCGTGAACCTCAAGCACACCGTCGTGAAAGGTCGCGGTCACACTGGCACCGGCGGACAAGACTTGCCGTGCCTCCATGACTTCCGCTGCCGGTGTCAGCGCGACGCCCGACATCGCCCGTCGTCGTTGCGTTCGGTACTGTTGCATAGTCCGCTGAACATTTCGCGAAAACTGCTTAAACGTGCTGGTGAAAAACATGATCTTCCTCACTTTCGGGAAACCAATCCTTGGGAAGCACCCGGAGCGACCATTCGCTCCCACTGGCATTAGCCCGTCAGCCGAGGCTCGCGCCCGTCAAGGAATTTTGGAAATTTCGCAAGACCCTGATTTGGCTTGGAGTTGAAGCCGGGAGGGATAAAATCGCCGCCACTCAATCGGTAGAAAGCAGTTTTTGATAATCAGCCGCTGGGCGCTAGCCCACGGTTTGTGAATTCTTAAACCGACCACTAGCGTGGTTCGGCTGATAGTGTCCAGCAACGGCAGAGAGATCGCGATGAGCAGCTCGCAACAGGGTTCGGTGACGGCGTGGATCGCGCGGTTGAAAGACGGCGACGCGGAAGCGGCACGTCAATTGTGGGAGCGCTACTTTACTCGGTTGGTGCGGTTGGCTCAGCGGCGGTTGAAGCGGGCTTCACGCCGCGTGGCCGATGAAGAGGACGTGGCGCTGAGTGCCTTTCACAGCCTGTGCGAAGGAGCGGCTCAAGGCCACTTCACTCAACTGAGCGATCGCGACGATCTGTGGAGACTGCTGCTGGCGATCGTGCATCAAAAGAGCGTCGATCATGTTCGTCGCAACGTGCGGCTCAAACGTGGCGGCGGCAACGTCCGTGGCGAATCGATCTTCGGGGAATTGACTCCGGCCAACAATCATGAGTTCGCCGGCTTCGATGCCTGGGTCAGTGACGAACCGACTCCCGAATTGCTGGCGACGATGGACGAAGAATATCAGCGATTATTAGGCTCGCTGCGTAACGACACTCTGCGGCAGATCGCGGTGTGGCGCATGGAAGGAGAATCGAACGACGAGATCGCGCAACGGCTGGGCACGACAGTCCGCAGCGTGGAACGCAAGCTGGGCCGCATTCGCGAAAAATGGTCGCAGGAGGGAAGTGGTGATGACTGACGAATCGCTCGCCGACCAGATCGACAGCCTCTGTGACTCGTTCGAAGCACTCTGGCGAGCCGGCCAGTCGCCGCGAATCGAGGAGCACTTGAAGAAAGTTCCCGCTTTGGAACAAGCGGTGTTGTTGCGGGAATTGTTGGCGGTGGAGATCGAGTACCGCCGATCGTGCGGTCAGCAAGTGAACTTCGCCGATTACTTGGTGCGGTTTCCAGAGATTTCGGCAGATTCCAATTTGCGTCGGGACATCGAGAGGCAGTTTCAGCGAAAAGTTGGTCCTGCCTCGCCCGACGTGTCCACCATCATTGCCGAAGACGGTTCGAGTTCGACGCCTTACACCGGCTACATCTCCGAGGGGAGCGAAAGCGCAGATGTTCCGACGCCGGTCAAGAGTTCGCTAGCGGACTTGATCCGTGACTTCTCGCCAGGAATGGAAACGCACTTCGGACGCTACCGACTGATCCGTCTGCTTGGTGAAGGAGGAATGGGGCGAGTCTATCTGGCTCATGACAAGCAACTCGATCGGCCAGTGGCGCTCAAGATGCCGCGATTGGATTCAGCCGGCGGAATCGTACTGGAACGATTTCTGCGAGAAGCTCGTTCGGCCGCCACGCTGCGGCATCCGAACATTTGCCCGATCTTCGACGTCGGCGAATTGGAGGGCGTGTGTTATCTGACGATGGCTTTCATCGAAGGCGAACCGCTCGCTCGACACACCAAGCCCGAATCTCTGTTGCCTCAGCGTCAGGTCGCAATCCTCATGCAAAAACTGGCGCTAGCGATTGATGAGGCCCACGAAAAAGGAATCGTGCATCGTGACCTGAAGCCAGACAACATCATGCTCGACAGCCGTGGCGAACCGATTGTCATGGATTTTGGTTTGGCTCGACGAGAGCAGCCGGGAGAACAAACGCTGACTCACGAAGGGACGATCATGGGGACGCCGGCCTATATGTCGCCCGAGCAAGTCGAAGGGGACACAAAAGCCATCGGACCGGCGAGCGATCTCTATAGCTTGGGAGTCATCCTGTTTGAATTGTTGACCGGCCAGCGACCCTATCAGGGGCCGACGTCGGTGGTGATGGCGAAAATCCTGCGCGACACTCCGCCGTCGCCCTCATCACTCCGAACGGATGTGGAACCAAAACTGGAATGGGTGTGCTGGAAGGCGATGGGGAAACGTCCTTCGGAACGCTACCGAAATGGCGAGGAGATGGCCGAGGCGCTGCAACAATTCTTGAGCGGTTCGACCTCAGCGCTCGCGAAAGGAATGATTCGAGCTCAGACAAAGAACTTCGAGGCACCAACAGAACCCATCGAAACGTATCAGCTCACTCCGGATAGCACGAAAGAAGTGACCGACGAAGCTCCACACTCGTCGCCAAAGGAAAAACGGCAACTCAAACCCGATCTGAAAACTCAGATCAGCGAGCTTTTGGGCGAATCTGATTTGGCGAAAGCACTTCTCAGGTTTGCTTCTCTCAAAGCAAGTGCGAAAACGGCAGACCTCATATCCAAAATCACCAACCACGGACGTGAAGAAATTGCACGTCAAATCGCGGCTCAGAAACATTCGCAGGCGATGCGAACTGCGGCCGCTTTGCATTTAGCTGGTTCCGTGAAAGAGACCTTGGTTGAAATAGTTGCAACCGCCAACACGGTGTCTCTCGCCCGCTGGAACCTCGATCAGCCGGCGGCAGCCCTCAGCATTTGGCAGAAATTGATCACCGCGTTTCCTGAAGAGCCTACTCTTCGCCAGCAAGCGGCCTCCTTTGCCAGCCAGCAAGCGATTGCCGCCTCCAAAGCTCAGAAACATGCGACCGCCGTGGAAGTTTTTCGTCAGGCCAAGAAATGGCATGACACCGACTCGTATCACAAGAACTTTCTCACCGTGGTGAAGCGAGCCGCCGCGTCCGCAATCGAATGCCGTGAGTTCGATCGTGCGCGAACTCTGTGCGACGAAGCATTGGCGATCACTCCTGATGACGCACAACTTAAACAACTGCGACAGCGTACGTTTCCGAAGTAACCAGTACATGTGACGCCTTCGGCATCTCAAGGCCTGGAAGCGAACCGATTCCCGTGAGCGAATTGACTTCGAAACCATTCGTATCGTCGAATTCCACCGCTGGTTGGTCAGACGTCCGCTTCAGCAGGCCGGTTTTCACAGTCGTCCATTCATTTTCGTGGAGCAACCTATCGTGCGAATCTTGTCGTTGACCTGGCTATTCATATCGTTCGCCGTCGCAAATTCGTTCGCTGAAGATGCCGCACCAAAATCGGACGGGAAGCTGCGGATCATTGTTTTCGGAGCACATCCCGACGATGCCGAGTACAAAGTTGGTGGCACGGCCGCCAAATGGGCGAAGCTCGGACATCAGGTGAAGCTGGTCTCCGTGACGAACGGCGACATCGGCCACTGGCAATCGGCGGGTGGCCCTTTGGCTCAGCGACGCACCGCCGAGGTCAAAGCGGCAGCGAAAATTTTGGGCGTCACCTCGCAAGTGCTCGACATCCACGATGGCGAATTGCTGCCGACGCTCGAACACCGCAAGCTCATCACGAAGCTGATTCGCGAGTGGCAGGCAGACATCGTCATCTCGCATCGTCCGTGGGACTATCACCCCGACCACCGTTACGTCGGCGTGCTGGTGCAGGATGCGGCGTTCATGGTCACGGTCCCGTTCTTCTGCCCAGACATCGCCCCGCTCAAGAAGAACCCGGTGTTCGTGTATTCCAGCGACGGGTTCCGCAAGCCGTACCCGTTTGACCCCGACGTCGCTGTGTCGGTCGATGAAGTCTTCGAGACTAAGGCAGCCGGTCTGAAATGTTCTACCGGTTATTGCGGGCGGATTGTCAGGCTCCATTTGGGCAAGGTGTCGGAGCGTTGGATGTGAGGAGCGTATTTTTGGAGGGCGGTCTTGGTGAGTGTCACGCCGCGTTCGTAG
>SYJG01000312.1 GCA_005798445.1 Planctomyces sp. | reverse complement strand
GCTGTCTTCAACCCCTCTTCAAACCTTCTGGCCATGCCTCAAAAATCCAACCTCACAAACGCCATCGACTCCACCAACTTCAACCGACTCTCGATCGCCAGATCTACAACGCTCCGTTTCACGGGCAACCAATACACTTTGGGAATGTAGTCCCTGCGATGTACCAGCACTTTAGGTTTGAGGAGCGAGTTCGCCTCGAAGAACTCTTGGGTCAGCAGTGCGCTCAGAGCGAGATTGCCAAGACGCTGAAACGCTCGGCGTCCACGATCAGTCGCGAGCTGTCGCGACATCGTGTGCAAGGCGTGTACTTGGCGAAGTTCGCCAGGCCGAGTCGGAGCGACGGCGGGCAGAACGGCCGCTCACGCGCATGATGGAACGTCCTACGATCATCGAACGACGCTGACGGTTGCGCGACTTCGAGGGAGACTTGGTGCTGGGCCTGCACGGCAGTGGTGGATTGCTCGCGCTCGTGGATCGACGCTCACGCGACTTGTGCCAGGAGTTGGTCGGGAACAAATCGTCGCGACATGTGCACGAGCGAGTCAAACAAACACTGGCAAAACTTCCCGGCACGCAACGGCACTCGCTCACTTTCGACAACGGCAGTGAGTTCGCTCGCAGTCATCTCGTGGAGAAGTCTCACTGCACCCGCCTAGACTTCGCCGATCCCGGTTGTCCGCACCAGCGTGGTACGAACGAAAACACCCAATGGCCTCATTCGACAATTCTTCCCCAATAGGACACGACTTCCGAACGGTCACCCCGCAAGAGATGCAGCACGTCGAAACTCTTATGAACGATCGCCCATGCCGCTGCCTCGGCTTCAGAACCCCAAGAGAGGTTTTCCTCGAACCTGCCTCACATCGCGATTGCGATTGAGTTTGATGACCGCCGAGATTGAAATCCACGAGCATGATCATGAGCAGATCACATTCAGAACTTCAATCCACCGGGCCACTGCCGGCTCGTTTTTGAATCGACAGATTACACTACACACGACCGCGAACTGGCCAGCCGTAGATTGAGACTCGGCCTATGAAGTAGCGAGGCAGGCGTCTGTCGTCTCCTGCAACCGCGCTCGCCGGAGCAACTCGGCGGCAAAGTCGCTGGCTGCATCCGAGGATTTCGTCTTGCCCTCCACGCAGTCGATCAAAGGCTTCGTATCGGCTTTGATGGCTGCAATGGCCAACGGCAGGAATTGACGTTCGAAGACATGCGGCTTTTCTCGCTGAAGTGCTTTCTCCAAGGCCGGGAGTGCCTCCTTCGCTTCCGGTCCCATCAGCCCCAAAACGCGAACCGCCTTCCAACGCGGAACCCAAGTGGGAGCGTCCAGCAGTTCGATCAGCGCGGGCACCGCTGGCTTCCCGATTTTGACCAACACAGCGGCTGACGCGGGCATCGCATAGCCGCTGGTCCTAAGCTCTTTGATGAGTTGCGGCAAATGGGCAGGCACCGGTTGCACGCTGGTGGTCGCGGGAGTTTTTCCCACACGGTCGTCTGCCGTGGCGATGATTTGGATCGCTGGCGACTCGGCTGTCTTCACGCGGAGCGGTGAAGGCGACTTTTGTCGGGCACATCAGTCTTGTATTTTCAGCGAGAGGAGATGAAATCCGCTCGCAATCATCGGGAGAACATTCGATGGATTCTCGCTTGCCCAATCAATCCGCGTGTGATCGGTCGCTGGGCGACTTGGTCGATGAGTGGTGCGATCTCTTCGAGCGGGAATGGAACTCTGGTCAACGTCCGGCTGCCGCGAACTTTCTTCAGCAGGTGCCTCGCGAACTCTGGGACGTCGTGCGGACGGAGTTGATCGCGATTGAAGCGGAATTCCGCGCGCGACTGGAAACCCACGGCGATCGTGACACGTCACCACAACGCCACACAGAAGACACCCCACTCCTCGAAGTCGCCAGCGCTTCCACGGAATCGTCTCCGGATGTGGATGACACGGGTCTCTCCGTGAGCGACACGCCGGTCTCGCTCAGAAGTGCCCCCACGTTGATCAAGTCGCCTGATGAACTCGTCGCATCGCGTTTGAGGACCGAACCACCGGCCACGCATTTCGATGACACGCTCCCGGCCGAGCGGCGATTTTGGGATTACGAATTGCTCGACGAGATCGCTCACGGCGGCATGGGCGTGGTGTATCGAGCACGCCAGATCGGACTGAATCGGATCGTCGCGCTGAAGATGATTCGCTCGGGCCAATTCGCCGGCGACGAAGAAATCCAACGCTTTCAGACCGAAGCTCAAGCCGCCGCGCGGCTGGATCATCCGGGGATTGTCCCCATTTACGAAGTCGGCCAACATGTCGGACAGCATTTCTTCTCGATGGCCTTCATCGACGGCCCCAGCCTGGCGGCCCTCGTCAAAGAGGGACCATTGCCGCCTCACGACGCCGCCCGCATCGTGAGTCAAATCGCCGAAGCCGCGCAGTACGCTCACGACTGCGGCATCATCCATCGCGACCTGAAGCCCGCCAACGTGCTGATGGCGAACTCACCGGCGAGCGGGGGGCGTCAGCCCCCCGGTGGTCTGCCATTACCCCCAGCCATCGAATCACTTGGCCAATCACGCGAATTACCGGGGGGCTTACGCCCCCCGCTCGCCGAAGTGACTCCGAAAATCACCGACTTCGGTTTGGCCAAGCAGATCGAAGGGACGTCCGAATTGACCGGCACCGGCCAAATCCTGGGGACTCCCAGCTACATGCCACCCGAGCAAGCCTCCGGCAAAGCCCGTGAGATCGGCCCCGCCGCCGACATCTACTCGCTGGGAGCCATTCTGTATTGCCTGCTGACCGGCCGCCCGCCGTTCCAAGCCGCCAGTGCGATGGACACGATGCGGCAAGTCTTGGAACAAGAACCGGTCTCGATCCGCCAACTCAACGCCGGCGTCCCGCTCGACCTGGAGACCATCGCGCTGAAGTGCCTGCAAAAAGACCCAGCGAAACGCTACGCCACCGCCACCGACGTCGCCGCCGACCTGCAACGTTTTCTCAGCGGCGAGCCAATCACCGCGCGCCCCGTGAGCAAGCCCGAACGCGCCTGGCGCTGGTGCCGACGCAATCGCACCGTGGCCTTACTCGTCGCGAGTGTGATGTTGTTGTCGTTTGTAGTTCTCAAACTGAGCCTGCACACCACGATCGGCCCATTAGAAATGGGCAGTGTTGCTGAGACCGAGAAAGACGGTGGAATTCAACCTTCTTCGGACCAGCTTGAACGCCCCCAGATGGTGTCGTCCGGTTTGAGCGAGCCGCTGTTTGACGGCCGGTCATTGAAGAATTGGCAACCGTACACAGGGAATGTATCGGTGTCCCTGGATGATGAAGGAGGATCTGTCGTGTCAGTCACTAATGGGGTTGTCGGCCGAAAGCTGTTGCTTAGGCAGCCAGTTGAAATTGATCTACCGGCAGTTTGGCTTGCTGAGTTATAGACCGCGAAAGGGTTTGGGAGAAACATCCAGGTCTCAGGGACGAGACGATGAATGCAGAACTGACAGAGGCTGTGATTGCAACGGCTC
>SYJG01000311.1 GCA_005798445.1 Planctomyces sp. | reverse complement strand
TTATTCGCCGCCAAGCGCGAAGAATCTGCCCGTGATCTTCTGGATTCACGGCGGCGGGTGGCAGGCTGGTGACAAGAGCGATGTGCAGATCAAGCCGCGCGTGTTCGGCGAACGAGGTTTCGTGTTTGTTTCGACGAATTACCGCCTGTTGCCCAGTGTCGAGATGGACGTGCTGATTCGCGACGTTGCCATGTCGCTGGGTTGGGTGCACAAGAACATCAGCAAGTACGGCGGCGATCCGCAGCGCATCTTCGTGATGGGACATTCCGCCGGTGCACAGCTCGCCGCACTGATTTGCACCGACGACCGCTACTTGAAGGCCGAAGGAGTTCCCTTCAGCGTGTTGAAGGGCTGCGTCCCCGTGGATGGAGACACGTTTGACTTGCCGCCGATCATTGCCACCGCCGAGCATCGCGCGATGCTCTACGGCCAACCGTTGCCGACGTTCGGCCATCGGCAGAAATTCGGCAACGATCCGAAAAAGCACATCGACTTTTCCGCCGTCACGCACGTCGCCAAGGGGAAAAGCATCCCGCCGTTTTTAGTTCTGTACGTTTCCGGACATCCCGATACGACCGCGCAGGCGCAACGTCTCGCCAGCGTCCTCAATGCCTCGGACATTCCGGCCAAAGCGTTCGGCGCTCGCGAGACCACGCACAACAAACTCAACGCCGATCTCGGCCTCCCGGACGATCCTGCGACCAAGGAGTTGTTCGACTTCGTGAGCGCGGCTTTGAAGAAATGACCGTTCGTTCGCGTAAAAGGTTCGGCCATGACCACCTGCGGTTTGCGTTGCCCGACACGGCGATCCGCTGCGATCAAACGAGTTTCGCTGTGTCTGTTGTTGCTGTGGCTGACCGCGACGCAAGCGACCGCCGAAGTCATTTGGCGCGGCGACTTCGAGACCAGCAACACTGAACAATGGCGCGGTGCGCCGAAATCCGACAGTGTCAAAGTCGTGACCGGGCCTGTGCGCGAGGGAAAGTACGCGCTGCGGATCGACGGGACGAACGCCGCTCGCAAAGGGAAACTTGACCGGATCGAATTCCAGCATCAACCCGCCCCTCCCGGAACGGCCGAGGGAACCGAACGCTATTTCGGCTGGAGCGTCTTCGTGCCGAAAAAGCTCACGGACAACTTTCACTCGGTGGGCTACTTCGAGACTCGAAACAGTTGGCGGCAATTGATGTCGTTCGAGGTTCACGGCGAGGACATCATCTACACAACCCGCGTGCCGTACGCTCGCCACTGGAACGGGAAGGGGAAGCTCACACCCGGCCTCTGGCACGATTTCGCCGTTCATGTCCTCTGGTCTCGCGATCCTGACAAAGGCTTTGTGGAGGTCTGGTTCGACGGCGAACAGGTCGTGCCGCGCGCGAAGACCGCCACGCTGCTCGACGAGAACGTCGCCTTCTTCCAAATCGGTTTGATGCGCGACGCCAGCGACGTTCCGGAGACGATCGTGATCGACCATGTGGTCGAAGCGACCACGCTGGCGGAAGTCACTCCACCTCCGCTGAAGGAGACGCAAGCCTCCGTTGATCACTCTCCGCCCAACAACGCGCCGGCTCAAAAGTTTTTCTCGCAGCACTGCCTGGCGTGTCATTCGGGCGACAAGCCCAAAGGGAAGTTGGACCTCAAGAGTCTCTCGCACGATTTCAGCGACAAGGCGAATCGCGACCGGTGGCTGGCCATCGTCGAACAACTCAAAGAAGGGACGATGCCCCCCAAGGAAAAGCCGCGTCCGCCGGCAGACGAAGTCAAAGTCCTGACGGACTGGATCAGCAAGCGAGCGACTGCAGCAGAGGCCGCTCGCAACGCCGCCCAGGGACGAGTCGTCTTGCGCCGCCTCAACCGCGCCGAGTACGCGAACACGGTGCGCGACCTGCTCGGCGTGAGCGTCGATCTGGAAGACTTGCTGCCTCTCGACACATCGACCAGCGGCTTCGACAACAGCGCCGAGACGCTGCACGTCTCCTCGTACTTGATGGAGACCTACCTCGAAGCGGCCGACCGGGTTTTGGATGCGGCGATCGTCAACGGGCCTAAGCCGTGGATCATCGACAAGCGGTTCGACATCAAGGATGAAAAATCGATCAATCCGAAAGGCAGCGTCTATCGCCATGTAGACGACGGCGTCGCGATCTTCAGTTCGTGGGTCTCGGCCAACATCCAAGTCACGCTCTGGAATTTTCGGTCGCGCTTTCGAGGCAAGTATCGCTTCCGCATTTCGGCCCACGGGATTCAAACCGACAAGCCGGTCAATTTTCACGTCACGGCTGGCACGCTCACCGCCGTGACCGAGGAGCGAATTCTCGACTACTACTCGGTCCCCCCCGACAAACCGACCGTGATCGAATTCGTCGAACAACTGGAACCGAACAACTGCATTCGCATCGTCGCCGACGGACTGGGCGCGCTGCCGCCCGAAGTCGAGAAGATCGGGGCCGAGAACTACAAAGGACCGGGCCTGGTCGTGCAGTGGGTCGACATCGAAGGCCCGCTGCTCGACGCCTGGCCCCCCGCCAGTCATCGGCTGATCTTCGGCGACCTGAAGCAAGAGGCCGCGCCGCTGCCCGACAAACCCGATCGCCGCGAGGTCGTCTCTTCGCAGCCGTTGATCGACGCCGAGCGAATCCTCCGCGACTTCACGCGCCGCGCGTTTCGGAGAACAGTGACCGACGACGACATCAAACCGTTCCTCGCCCGCGTTCAAGCCAAGCTCGATCAAAAATACTCGTTCGAGCAGGCGATGCGCGTCGGCCTCAAGGCGGTGCTGGTCTCACCGCATTTCCTGTTTCTCCGCGAGAAACCGAACACCGAATCGAAGAGTCTCGACGACTTCGCGTTGGCCAGTCGGCTTTCTTACTTTCTCTGGAGTTCGATGCCTGACGAGGAACTGTTGCAACTGGCTGAACACACTAGCCCGACGCGCAAGCGAGGGGTTCCCACCGACGACCCCTCGCTTGCGCGTCGGGCTGGTGCTGCGAGACTGTCCGACCCGGACACACTCCGCGAACAGGTCGAACGGTTGCTCAAAGACCCCAAAGCCAAAGCCTTCACCGAGAACTTCGCCGGCCAATGGCTGAGCCTCCGCGCGATCGACTCGACGATGCCCGAACGGATGCTGTATCCCGAGTACGACGACATCCTCAAAGTGTCGATGGTCAAGGAGACGCTGCTGTTCTTCGACGAAGTGTTGAAGCACGATCTGAGCCTGACCAACTTCGTGGCCTCCGACTTCTCGATGCTCAACGGTCGCTTGGCCAACCACTACGGCATCCCCGACGTGGACGGTCTGAACTTTCGCAAGGTCTCGCTCCCGCCGGAGAGCCATCGCGGCGGAGTCATGACGATGGCCGCCGTCCTGAAAGTGACCGCCAACGGCACCACCACCTCGCCAATCCTGCGCGGAGCGTGGGTGCTGGACCGCATCCTGGGAACACCTCCCCCGAAGCCGACGGTCGATGTCGAAGCCGTCGAGCCTGACATTCGCGGAGCTACCACGATCCGCAACCAACTCGCCAAGCACCGAGAGATCGGCGAGTGCGCAAGCTGCCACACCAAAATCGATCCGCCCGGATTCGCCCTCGAAAACTTCGACGTCATCGGCGGCTGGCGCGACCACTACCGAAAGATCAACGAGGGAGACCCCGTCACCATCAACGGCCGCCGAGTCCGCTACTTGAACGGCCCACCGGTCGATGCCGCCGACATCCTGCCCGACGGCCGCCAATTTCAGAACATCGATGAGTACAAGCAACTGCTGCTGAACGACAAGGACCAACTGGCCCGCGCTCTCACCGAAAAGCTGTTAGCCTACGGCACAGGCGCGGCACCGACGACGGCTGACCAGCCGGAGATCGAGGCGATCGTCAGCAAGTCGCGGGAAAAGAATTACGGCTTCCGATCGCTGGTTCATGAAGTCGTGCAGAGCGCGATCTTTCAGAAAAAATAGTTCCGCTCATCAGGGCCAACAATTTCACGAGAGGCCACGATCGTCACTCAACACAGGGAGTCTGCTGTGCAAAAACGACCATTCGCGATTGCCGTTGCTTCAGGACCATTTCTTGGCATTGCGCTTTTCGCACTACTAGCGTATGGCTCGGAAGATGCCGAAAAAGAAGCTCACAAAGTCTTTCGAAACAACGACTACAACGGCTGGGTCATCCCGTTCATTCAGGCATCGCCTTCGAGTTTCTCGTTGGGGGACGACTTGTTTGATTTCCAAATCAGTCGATCCGACGGCAACTTGCGAGGGGCTCGCATTGCGCTGAAGCCGAAGAAGACGGAGCACTTTGCCAATCCCAGAAAGGATTCGAGTGTCAGTTCTTGGCCAATCACGAAGATCACGACGTATCAGGATCTCAATGGCGATGGGGAATTCGATTGGATGCTCAAGAATCTCCCCAACAAAGAGAGGCCCAACGGTCCGAACGACCATCGAGAGTTCATCATCGTGGATGATTCCATCGTCGAGATAGAACATGAACGAACCAAACCAGGATTTCGAAAAGAGTTCGTCTCCCTCAAAGGGGAGCGATTTGTCATGACTCCGGACGGATGGGTCAAGAAATGAATCCACAACTCTACCGATCGAGGATGTCAGACTTGGCATCCTCGCAAACGGGTGTTTCGAGAATCGGCGTGGCAAAAGGGACGATGATTTGGCCATAATCGCCGCGACAGAAAGTGAGGCGGATGATGACAACGGTGACTCTTGAGCTTCCCGATCAGGTTGTGCGATCCGTCGAACGACGGGCGCTGACGCGAGGAGTGACGCTCAGCCAGCAAGTCTCGGAATTGCTCGCGGAGTCAACCAACGCCAATCAGGACAGCCTCCGAACGGACGCGATTCGTCGCATGAACGAACTCTTCGAGCAGGTCAGCGGCTTTCAAGTCGAACCGCGTATTCCCCGCGAGGAACTGTATGAACGCGGAAGTCTTCGTTGATACCAACATCTTTCTGTACTCGATCGACGACAGCCCTGCCGCGCTGAAGAAACGCGAAGTCGCTCGCGAGATTCTGCGAGTTGAACCGTGGGGCTGGTCGGTCCAAGTCGCTGCCGAATTCTTCGTGAATGCGACATCGCCAAAACGCAGCTTCCGCTTGGCGACGGACCTCGCCAACTCACTGGTCGAGACTTGGTTGTGTTTCCCGCCGTCCGAGATCACCGCAGAGATCATCCGTGATGCGATCGCGCTGCACCGACAATTTCAGACCAGTTATTGGGACTCGGCAATTCTCGCGACCGCGAAACAACTTGGTTGCCGCACGGTCTACAGCGAAGACATGAACGACCAGTAAGGCAGCCAGTTGAAATTGATCTACCGGCAGTTTGGCTTGCTGAGTTATAGACCGCGAAAGGGTTTGGGAGAAACATCCAGGTCTCAGGGACGAGACGATGAATGCAGAACTGACAGAGGCTGTGATTGCAACGGCTC
>SYJG01000310.1 GCA_005798445.1 Planctomyces sp. | reverse complement strand
GCCCACGCCAGAATGTCCTCGCGCCACACCTTGTCGTAGAGCTGATAGAACCGGTCGCTGGGCGACTCTTTCGCTTTGGCACGCAGCACCCGCTGGAGCTTCTCAACCTTTTCGGGAGGTCGCAGACTCATCATCAATCTCGCTGGCGCGTCGTGCTGGTGTGGCGTGTGTCACGGCAACGGCATCTCTCTCGGACATTCGCTCTCGAACCGCAGCGACTCGCCGGTCAGCGGGTGCTTGAACTCCAATTCGATGGCGTGCAAAGCCAAACGTGTCGGCGGCCGATCGTTTCCCAGCGGGCCGTATTTCACATCACCGAGAATCGGATGCCCCAGCTCCGCCAAATGGATGCGGATTTGATTCGTCCGCCCGGTTTCCAGCCGGCATTCGAGCAACGTCTGGCCGCGGCGCGAGACCAGCGGCTTGACATGCGTGATGGCCAGTTGAGCGTCTCGTCGGTCGGTCGTTGACGATTCCGGCTGATGTTCGATGCTGCCCCGTTTGCCGTCGCCGCGATCGCGCACGAAATGAGTGCGTATCGTCTGCGATTCGACTTGTCCCGAAACAACCGCCCAATAGACTCGGCTGGGTGTCCGAGCGGCGAACTGGTCCGTCAGTCGGTCACGAGCCTCCGGTGTCCGCGTGACAACCAGCAATCCGCTCGCATCTCGATCCAACCGATGCACGATGAAGACCGAACGCTCCTCATGCCGCAAGCGCCGCCCCGAATACTCGTCGATGACTCGCGGCAGCAGTTCGTCAAGCGACGGCGTTTGCGGAGTTCGAGCCGTCCGCACACCCGCTTCCGCTGCCGGCCGCTCGGTCAACATACCGGCCGGCTTTTCGACCACGACCAGATGCTCGTCGAGATAACGAATGCAAAGAGCCGTGTGCTGCGGTGACTTCGGCTGCGGCTTGTCCGAGACGCTGACAACATCCCCCGGCTTCAATCGCCGCGCCTCGTCCTGACACATCGTCCCGTTGACGGCGACTCGTCGAGCGGCCAGTAATTCACGAGCGGCTTTCCAACTGAGGCCAGTCTGCCATGTTCGCAGCGCCGCGAGAATGGTTTTCCCTGCAAGCGAATCATTGATGACATTGTTCGAAGCGTTGGCCATGTGCCAGTTCGTAGTCCACGTAGGTCAGCCTTTCCAGGCTGACCCGATCAAGAATCGACGTCGATTGCCAATTCGGGGCAGGTTGGCAACCTGCCTGCTTGGGTGCCACCAGTGAAGAGGCTCATGCTGCGGCCGCACTGGAGTCGTCCACGGACTTCTTTGTGTCGATGAAGAGCCAAATGATCGCACCGAGGAAGAGCACTCCGGCATACACATAGAACATGGGGTCCCATTGTGCGCGACCTGTGTGGCCACGACTTTTCATCCAGTCAGCGAAGCGGCCGACGAAGATTTGCGACGCAATCGCACCGACACCACCCAACGAATTCATCAGTCCAAACAATGCTCCAAGGTGACGGCCGCTAACATCGGCCACCACGCCCCACCACGCCGAGAGCGTTGACACGGCGCACATCACGGAGGCTGCTGTCCAAGTGGCGGCGATGGTTGGCGAGTCGCAAGTCTTCCCGATCAGCAAACAGACAGCGGCCAAGGCGAACATGGAACTCGACCACCGGCGACGAGTCCGCTGGCGATCATTGGTCCGACGAACCAGCCAATCAATGATCCATCCGCCGCTCAGGCAACCAATCGCACCGCCCGTCAACACGAGGCTGGCGAGTTTTCCGGCTGCGATTTCGTCCAGACCACGTCCCTGCTTGAGGTAGGTGGGATACCACGAGAAATACAGGTACGTGTTGAAGGCACCGCACCCCAGCACTGCTCCCAACAGCCAAACGGTTGGGCAGCGTCCGACGGCACGCCACGGAATCGGAGGATGTTCACCACTGACTTTCGTCGTGCCGGCAGCAATCAACTGCCGCTCGGCTGCGTTGACCTTGGGATGCGAGTGCGGATCGTCCCGATACCACCACCAGAAGGCCACGGCCCAGGCGATGCCCGGTAGGCTCAACAGAGCGAAACTCAAGCGCCAGCCAACCCACTGAATGAGATAAGCGGTCATCAGCGGTGCGACCGCTCCGCCAATTTGGGCGGAAGCGTTGAAGCAGCCCTGTGCGACGCCGCGCCGTTCCGCGGGGAACCACCTCGACAAAATGCTGGCGGTATTGGGAAACCCGCCTGCCTCGCCAGCACCGAATAGAAAGCGAATGGCGAGCAGCGAATACAGGCCCAAGGCTTCGCCGGTCATCGCTGTGAACAACGACCACCAGATGGCGATTCGAGTGACGACGCCGCGCGAGCCGTATTTATCTCCCCACCAACCGGTCGGCACCTCGAATAGCGCGTAGGCCAACGTGAACGCCGCAGAGACCAAACCCATTTTCCCGTGTGAAATCCCCAGATCCTCTTCGATGCTGGTCATCGCCTGACTGAGGCAGATGCGATCCACATACATGATGAACGCCAACACGCAGAGAAACGTCAGTACGCCGTAACGGATTTTGGTGGGGCGTTCCGTCAGCGGCGGTTCGATGGGTTGGCTCATGCGGGCCTGCAACTCTTTGTCCTCTGACTCAGAAATCACGATCACCGGTTGATCGTTTGGTTGGCGAGGTTGGATCATCAAATGCCTCGTTCTGGTCGGAGTGTTTTGCGAATCGGCGAGCGAGGATAAACTGCGTCCCGCGATGCCGCTACGAAGTCGGTCAGCCTTTCCAGGCTGACCAGAACGGTGTTCGGCGCGAAACGTCCTTCGAGTCAGGCTAGAAAGCCTGACCTACAAAAGACAGAAAGCTCCTATGCAGATCACGCACGTTGAAGTCATTCCCGTCCGCATTCCACTCAAGCCCGCCCGGTACATGGTCACGGCGCTCGGCTGGCATACGGAGTCGAAGTACTTGGTGATCCGCGTCGGCACCGATGTCGGGATCGAGGGAGTCGGCGAAGCGACCGTCATGCCGAACTGGAGTGGCGAGACGGTCTGGGGCGCGAAGGCGATCCTCGACAACGTGCTGGCACCCAGCGTCATCGGGGCCGATCCGACGAACATCGAGGACATCGACCGCCGCATGGACAAAGTCTCGCGGCATAATTGGTTCGCGAAGTCAGCGATCGAGATGGCCTGCTGGGACATCGCCGGCAAAGCTGCCAACAAACCGGTTTACGAATTACTCGGCGGAGCGGTGCGACCGTTGACCGTCCGCTGCCGATTCTCGATGGGCGCTTACGAGCCGGATCGAGCGAAAGCCCGCGCGCTGGAACTCGTCAGCGAGGGATTCACTACGATCAAGGTGAAGGTCGGCGGAGCGGCCGAAGCGGATATCACTCGCGTCCGAACCGTACGAGAAGCAATTGGACCGGACCTCGGCCTGACGATCGATGCGAACTGCGGCTGGGATGCGAACACGGCGATTCACTGCGTCAACGCGCTGGCGGACTGCAACATCGCCCTCAATGAGCAGCCGACGCATGACGGCGATTACGCGGCGTTGGCTCGTGTGCGGCGAGAGACGAAGCCGCCGGTGATGGCGGATGACATGTGCTTCGACATGATTCACGCGCGCGAGCTGATTCGGAACGACGCCTGCGATTTGATCAGCGTCTACCCCGGCAAGAACGGCGGCATCCGCAAGTCGAAAGCGATCGTCGAGTTCGCGGCGGCCCACGACGTGAAGTGCAGCATCGGCTCGAACCTGGAATGGGACGTCGGCACCGCCGCGATGATGCACCTGGTCGTCGCCTGCCCGAACATGCGCGTCGAAGAGTTCCCCGGCGACATCCTCGGCCCGATCTATCACGAGGTCCGCATCGCATCGAATCCCGTCGCGATTGATGGCCCGCTGGTCACGATCTCGGATCGCCCAGGTCTGGGAGTCGATGTCGACTGGCAGATTGTGCGCGAGCACCCACTCGCGTAAATCCCAAGGACCAAATTCCAATGTCCAAGGAAATCCCAAGTTCAAAATCTCAAACGCTGCATTCGTAGTTCAGACGGCTCCCCTGTTGGTCATTGGATTTTGGGATTTGGACATTCTTTGGTCATTGAGATTTGGTTCTTGGAATTTTGACTCCGAAACAGGACTCGACTCGATTTCAAAATTCACCTATCAATCCGCCCCTCTCCGAGTTGGCCGTCCGGCCGGCTCACTCTGCACGTCATCGAATCCTTCTCCAACATTTTCCCCTTCAGCTTGCCTCGGAGGCATGGATGCCGCCGTCTGCGGTTGGTCCGCGTTCGTGGTTGCGCGAATCGCGCGGGATGATCTTTCCCGTGCTGATCGTGGCGTCTGTCGTTGCGCTCGTGACGCCGTTGCCACCGATGCTGATGGACTTGTTGTTGGCGGCGAATATCACCGCCTCCGTGCTTATTCTGCTGACGACGGTGTATGTCGGCCGGCCGCTGGAATTCAGCTCGTTTCCCGCGATCTTGCTGGGAACGACGCTGGTTCGATTGGTGTTAAACGTCGCTTCGACGCGATTGGTTTTGACTCGTGGCGGGACCGACGGGACGCAAGCGGCCGGACAAGTGATCGAAGCGTTTTCACAGTTCGTCGCGGGAGATCAGATTGCCGTCGGCATCGTGATCTTTCTAATTGTCGTCGCGATTCAATTCCTGGTGATCACCAAGGGAGCGACCCGCATCAGCGAAGTCGCCGCTCGGTTCGCGCTGGATGGCTTGCCGGGCAAGCAGATGGCGAT
>SYJG01000309.1 GCA_005798445.1 Planctomyces sp. | reverse complement strand
GAGCCGTTGCAATCACAGCCTCTGTCAGTTCTGCATTCATCGTCTCGTCCCTGAGACCTGGATGTTTCTCCCAAACCCTTTCGCGGTCTATAACTCAGCAAGCCAAACTGCCGGTAGATCAATTTCAACTGGCTGCCTTAGCCCTCCGAGAGTGGCCTTTCCGCTCAAACAACGGACTCGGAGGGCTGACGCCCTGCCGCTCGCCTGCCAACTCTTCTCTGTGGTTCTACTTAGGTCGGTTGCGTGGCTCCGTTATGTCTCCAAGCCAGCATCCGCATCGCTTTCGATTGGAAATCGGTTCTTGAAGTCGAGGCGATAACCAATTCAGCGACTCACTTTTTCCGGTCGCGGAGGATATTGTCGACTTGCTGCATGAAGTCGCGGACGTCCTGGAACTCGCGATAGACCGATGCGAACCGTACGAAGGCGACATGGTCCAGCGCCCGCAGCCGGTTGAAAACTTTCTCGCCGATGTAGCGTGAGGGGACTTCGCGCTCGAAGTTGTCGTTCACGTCGGATTCGACGTCGCGGACCAGTTCGTCGATTTGCTCGGCGCTGATTGGTCGCTTGTAGCAGGCTTTTTCCAGGCCGAGACGGAGTTTTTCGCGGTCATAGGGAACTCGTGAGCCGTCTTTTTTGATCACTTTCATTGACGATTCTTCGACCCGTTCATGGGTCGTGAAACGGCGGCGGCATTTGAGGCACTCGCGGCGGCGGCGAATCACGAAGGAATCACTCATCCGTGTGTCGATGACCTTGGTTTCATCGTGCCGACAAAAGACGCACATCATGGGATTGACTCCGTTCCCCAACCTGTTGACCTGCCAAGGCGTTCTGGTTGCAATGCCCCCACGCGCCTCCTAAACTCTCGCCCCGCTTGCGGCCGGTCAGTTTGGGTTTATACGTCCGGCTCGAGTGACTGACAAACCAGCTCGATTTGAATTGCGGAAAGATCCAAGGAGTTGCGACGTGGCGATGCACAATAGTTTGCGGCGAAAAAGCAGTATGGCTCGCCGCCGAAGCGTTCTCTCTCGTGAAGAGCGAATTCTTCAGATGAAAGTGGATGAGAAGTGGATCGACGGTCGCAGCCCCTTCGCTCTGCCGAAGACGCGCGTGGCCGTCCAGACGGTCGGCAGGAAAAAGAAGAAAGAAAAGAAGGAGGACGAAGAGGGAGCCGCTGCTGCTCCGGCTGCGGGAGCGAAGGGTGCTTCGGCTGGCAAAGCCGCGCCAGCGGCCAAGGCGGCTCCAGGAAAGAAGTAGTTGAAGGTTTCGTATCGAATTGGATGACGCCCGTGCCCCTTGGTGCGGGCGTTTGTTTTGTCGGACGGATTCTGTCGCTCTGGGTCGATGCCTCATGCACGCTGCGGCGGAACAATACGAATCCCCTTCGCTGCGGCTCCGATTGAAAGATCGGCTGCGAGATTTCGCTGGCTCTTTCTTTCGAGCGCGAGTCCGCCGCGAGTCACGGCGTTTTCACCTCGCGACGCAGGATTGCCAGAAGTCTCAGCGGGACGCGCTTCGGCGACTACTGGCTCTGAATGCCGCCAGCCGATTTAGCCACGAGCACGGACTGACGGCGACGCTCACTCTTCAGGAGTTTCGGTCTCGGCTGCCGATCAGTGACTTCGAATACTTCCGGCCGTACATCGAACGGTTAAAGGTCGGCGACACTCAAGCGTTGCTTGGTCCCGAGAACAAACTGCTGATGTTCACGCTCAGCAGCGGTACGACCGCGGAGTCGAAATTCATTCCGGTCACCAAGCAATTCCTGAACGACTATCGTCGCGGCTGGCAAATCTGGGCCGTGCATGCCTACGACTGTCGGCCGGGGATGAATCACAAAAACATTCTGCAAGTCACCAGTGATTACAATCGCTTTCAGACTCCGGCTGGGACGCCCTGCGGTAACATCAGCGGTTTGGCGGTCGCAATGCAGGGACCCGTCGTGCGGCTGATGTACACGATTCCGTTTATTGTCTCGAAAATCGAAGACTCGTTGTCCCGCTATTACATGATCATGCGGCTCGCGTTGGCGGACGACAACGTGGGGATCATCACCACGGCGAATCCCAGCACAGTCCTGCAACTCGCGACGCTGGCGAATGCCGAAAAGGAGTCGTTGATCCGCGACATTGCCGATGGCACGCTGTCGGAAAGGTTCGCGATCAGTCCGGCACTGCGGCAGACGCTCAATCGGCGATTGTCGCGACGCCGGCCGCAGCGAGCACGACAACTCGAGGCAATCGTTGCCAAATTTGGCGAGTTGCGGCTGAACGAAGTGTGGCCTCGGTTCGAACAACTCGCCGTCTGGATGGGAGGCAGTTGCGGTGCATATCTGCCGTCACTGCGGCAGCAGTTTGGAGGCCAAATCCCAATCCGCGACCATGGCCTGCACGCCAGCGAAGGCCGGATGACGATTCCGTTCGACGAGGAATCTTCCGATGGAGTTCTCGAAGTCAACTCGCATTACTTCGAGTTCATCCCCGAAGCTGAGCATGGTTCGCCGAACCCGACGATTCTGGACGCCCACGAGTTAATTCCGGATCACGACTACTACATTCTGCTGACGACTTCATCCGGGTTCTACCGCTACGACATCTGCGACGTTGTGCGTTGTACCGGTTTCGTCGGGACGACTCCGCTCTTACGGTTCCTTCACAAAGGGGCATACATCTCGAACCTCACTGGCGAAAAGATTTCGGAATCGCAGGCCGTTGACGCCGTTCATCATGCGTTGGACGTGAACCAGCATCGAGTCAATTATTTCACGCTGACGCCAGTCTGGGGTGAGCCGCCGTATTATCAGTTGCTCATTGAAGCGGGTGACGTTTCGACGACCGAATTGGCGGAGCGCCTTGCCAGCGCGACCGACTCCAAACTGCAAGAATTAAATTGCGAGTACCAAGAGAAACGCTCAACGGGTCGATTGGGTCCGTTGCGAGTTACGCGACTGCAACCGGGAAGTTGGAGACGATTCGTCGAGCAACGCCACGTGCGACTTGGTGGCAGTATTGAGCAGTACAAACATCCCTGTCTCATGCCAGACCTTGAAGCCGTCGCCCGCTCGTTTGCTGGCCAGACGCTGCCATAGAATTTGCCTGACACGTCCTTAGGCGGTTCGCCGAGTCCAACGAGACTCGGCTTGTGAACTTTGCGGGATTTCGTCCTACGGCGATTGAAAAGTCAAACTCACGTTCTATCGTGATGCCTTCTCAGAAGTCATTCGACGCTTCGGAATTCACAGGCCGCTCGGCCAATTCAATTCAACAATGACGCGGGCCAACGCGCAGGTCGGTTCTTTCTTTTCCCTTTCACCAAGGAGACCACCATGTCCACCACTTCTGAATTGGAACAACTCACCGCTCGGCTGGATGAGTTGCAACGTCGCACGGCAGGGCTGACTGCCGCGCTCGCAAGCTCACGCACCTCACGACGAATGATCATGCTCGCGTTTCTCGCCTTCGTGGTGATCGCCTTGATGGGCTTTTATTCCCTCGCCAATCGAATTCAGAGCGCGGAGTACCAGCAGCGGTTGATCGCCGAACTTCAAAAGTCGGTCGAAAGCAATCAGGACACTTTCGGGAGCGAAGCGAAGAAGCTCGTCGAGGGTGCAGCACCAGTCATTCAGGACGCATTTTCCAAACAGGCCTCTAAAGACATGCCGCTGTTCATGCATGTCATCGACGCGCAAAGAACAGAGATGGTCAATTCGCTCACCGGCCAGATGACCAAGAAGCTTGAAGGACATCATCACGAATTGGTGCGTCGCCACGAGAGGCTCTTTCAAAAGGAATTTCCGACGGTCCAGAACGCGGAAGTTCGCGAGCGCATGGTCGGCAACATCTGCCTGGCCTTTGATCGCTTGGTGAAGAAGTACTATGTCGATGAGTTCACACGGGAACTGAAGTCGATGGAAACGGCTTGGGAAGATTTCCCGCTGGCCGATCCACCGGCCAAGGGAGAAGCGTCCCTCGAAGAGCAGTTGAAGGGATCATTGATGGACTTGTTCGCGATCACGGTTTCGCGCAGTCGCAATGCTCCCGTCTCCGCGAAATGAGTGCCCCTTGTTTGTTCTTCGGATGGATTTCTTCACCTGTTTGAAAGGCTCAACCATGAGTACTCTCAATAAGCCTGCGGCAACGTTATCCGACCGCATGACTCAACTGACCCAACAGATTTCCGGGCACGAGTCGGCCATCAGCCGCTCGACTCGAATGACGAACCTGATCGGCGTGATCGCGCTCGTCGCGCTGTCCGTCTATTTTTACGTCGGCTACACGATGATCGCGGACCTGTTGCAGCCTGAAAGGCTGGTTCCGTACGGAGCCAGAATGTTGGAAGACCGTTTGCCGGAGGCTCGCAGAGCCTTGGTCAAGCAGATCGCCGACTCCGCCCCCCACTGGGCCGAGCAAGTGAGTGTGCAGGCTCGCAAAGAGATCCCCGGTTTGCGCGGCCAACTGGAAACTTATGTCTTGTCCAACACCGACCAATTGCTGGCAAAAGTATCGACTCTGACTGAGGACCAATTCCGCAAGACTCTCCAAGAGAACCGTGAACTCGTAGAAAGCGGATTCAAGGAACTCTCCAGCAGCGACAAGCTCTCCGATGCGACGTTGGCCGCCTTGGTCAATGCTCTGGAACAAGAATTGAAATCCGACATGAAGTCCCAGGCGAAAGACGTGCTGGAGACGTTGCAGTATCTCTCGGAACGAGTCCAGCGTTTGTCGGCCGGCAAAAGCCTTGATGAGCAAGAGCGGTACATGCGTCAAATTCTGATGATCGCGCGGCGCATGCGAGATACGACGGCAGACGACACGCCGATCAAGTCGCCGGAGGTGAAGAACGCCGAACCCGTCATCGAAAAAGGAACCGCCGACAAACCCGAAGCCAAAAGCGGTGACGATGAGAAGTAAGACCAAGGCAAGGTCATTTTGTTGGCGGGCTTTGGAGACGCACAACATAAATGGTGGCGTTGGCGTTGCCGGTGATGAGGTGGCGGCTGTCGTCGGTGAAGGTGAGTTCGTGGACTCGGCCGGGGAAGGTCAGGCGCTTTTCGACGACTCCGCTGGCGAGGTTGATGATCTGCACTCCGGCGGAGGCTCCGTTCTCCCAGAACGAG
>SYJG01000308.1 GCA_005798445.1 Planctomyces sp. | reverse complement strand
CGTCACCTGGGCCGAGCTAGAACGCGTCGCAAATCTTCTGAATAACCGCCCGCGCCGCTGCCTCGGCTACAGAACCCCCAACGAAGTCTTCCTCAAATAATCTGCAACCTCAAATTGCATTTGAGATGACGCAGCGCCGTTCCAGCAATCGCCCCTCACCCGCAGGCCCGCGCCGCGTCCGCACCAAAGCGACAGGGTCCACTTCAACCAGCAACGCCGCCGTACAACAGTCATCGCTCGCCTGCGGATAGAACACCTGCGCTTGACCAAACGAAAGCTCAAATGTTTGAACCCGCGCTGGGTTCTTTCGCAGAAGGTATCCCAAGTCCGTCGCAGGGCAGTAGGCCGTGGTGATCGTCAGCAACATGCGGCGGGTAACTCCTCGTCACGACCCAACACGGACTCAATTACGAGGTCGCGGCGAGATTTAATCAATGAGTGGACTCAGGTGAAATCCATCGTGTGTTTGCGAAATCCAATCTTTCGAATGACATCCTGCGAATTCTCAGGACGATTTCTCTGCGTCGGACTGGGTCGATGCCACGCGGTTGAGGCAGGTTTTCGGTGATGATCTTCCACGACGCGCTCATTTCATGCATCGCTCGAAATTTGCGAGGCTGGTCGTTGACGTTGAGCTGTGGCGTCGCGAGCGGCTGGTGTTGCATTCAGCGCGTGTCCATCGCGATGGCCGACATGCAGTTGTCTTTTGCAGAATCAATCCGACTGCACACTTTCGAGCTGGAGTCCCGGCTTTAGCCGGTTGCTCCACCGCCTAAAGGCGGAACTCCAACCCAAAAGTAGCTGTCGAATCAGACCGAGCGCATCCGGAATCTCACACCACATCTGCCGCAGCGACCAGCGGACGAAGTTGAAAAACTTCGCGATCGGCGAGACTCCGGGAGACATCGTGATAATCCACGTCGCCGCCGCGCGAAAGTCGTGTTTACGCAAGCCACACAACAGTCCCAGAAAGACGCGGCAACGCATTCCGAACGATGTGGAGCATGGCATCCGTGAAATCACTCCTGCGCCACGTGGCACAAAACACAACTGGCCGTCAACGACTGACGATTGATGCGATGCGCGTCTTCCCGATACGGCGTCAATTCGCTGTGGCAATGCCGGCAATCGAGACTGCGCTCTTGGGTCGCGCGGTGAACTTTGTCGAAGTGCCAAAATCCTTCACGGGCTTGCGACAGCAAGTCTGGCATGTTGTGGCACGCCGCGCATCGCGACTCGTTGGATGCCGCAGGCTGCGAAGAAACTTCGAGTTCCTTGAGCAGTGAGCGCGCGGCGACTCGGCCGGTGACAATGCACGGTCCGAGGAACGTTCCTTCGAGCGCGGCTTTGCCGTTGATGCCCGCAAGGCCGGTCAACTCGCCGACGGCGTACAGGCCGGGGATCGTCTGCTTCTGCTTGTCGAGCACGCGGCACTGCAAGTCGATCGCCACGCCGCCCATGCTTTTACGAGTCAACGGAAATGTCTGCATGGCGTAGAACGGCGGCTTCACGATCTTGGGTGACGCCTTGTTCGAGAACTCCGATTTGCCAGGACCGAAGCGACCAAAATCTTTGTCGTCCCCTTGCTCGACCAAGTCGTTGTAACGAGCCACGGTCTCGACCACGTTCTGCACCGGGAGACCAGCCAGCTTTGCCAACTCTTCGAGCGTGTTCGCTTTCTTCATCAAGTCCGGATTCTGAAAGATGAGCTTCTCGACCTTCTTGAAGTCTCCCCAATCCGAGCCGGAGACACTGAAGAACGGTTTGCCCGCTTCGTCGAAAATGCACCAGCAGGTGGCGTCCTTCTGCTTGAGCAGAATCGGCATGACCTCCTTGGCCCAGCCGTGGAAGTTGGCGAAGCGCCGGCCCTCGGCATTCACCAGGATGCCGTACAGATTCGTCGCATTCAGTCCGCGGTTGGTGCCGGGATAGCGCGGGTCGGGCAGGCCGGTGAAGTAATTCCATTGGTAGTCCATGTGGACCAGTTCGCCACCGACGGCCTGAGCCATCTGATGCCCAAGCCCGATGGAATTCCTGCCGGAGCCGGCCAAGATGCGTTCGGGAAAGCGAAAGTCGGCAGGCCAGAATTCTCGAACCATGTCGAGATTGCTCTGAAACCCGCCGGTTGCCAAGACCACTGCGTGGCTTCGCAGTTTGCGTTCATGGCCAGTGCGCATGTCGCGCACAAGCACGCCGACGACGCGACCATCGTCCGTGAGCAACTGCTCGACTTTGCTGTTCCAGACAAAATCGATGTGGCCCAGTTCCAAACAAGTTCGATAGATCGGCGTGACCAAACCAATGCCGCGCCCCACCGGCTGATGCTCGCGCGGGACCGAATTGCCGGAGGACGCCACGACTTCCGAGAACCGCACGCCCAATTCATCCAACCAGTCGTAGATGTCGTTCCGCGAATGGTCGACGTAGTAGCGCACCCAGTCCGTGTCCGGGTCTTCGCCCCAGCGATGAAAATCCTGAAAGGCCAAGTCCGGAGAATCTTGGATGCCCGCTCGTTCTTGCGCCGGCGTCGCCACGATGCTGACGCTCCCTTGCGACATGACGGCATGTCCGCCGAAGACGGACGACATGTCGATCACCGTGACCCGCGCTCCGCCTCGCCCGAGATCAAGTGCCGCCGATAACCCAGAGATGCCGGCGCCAACGACGATCACGTCGGTGGGCTCGTTGGACAGTGCTGACGGACTCGCGTCCGTTCTGACATTCGACGATGTCGGCGGCGAGCAACCGCTCAGTGGCAGCCATGCAAGCAACGCCGCGATGATGAGAAAGGCTTTCATGGGGTGCCAGCGGTTGTGATGATTCCTGCAGAAAGCCGCTCACAGTTGCAGCTTGACTTCGACCCGATCCAGAACCGGATAGCGATCGCCGTTCGCCGAATGGAACTCCACGCGGTATTGCATCCGACGGTCGTCCGGTTGCGTCGCGAAGGTGTCGTTCGTCACTGCGGACCAAGGTTGCTTCGCCAACGACTCGTCGTTCGGAGCCGATCGCACCGAGAAAACGATTCGGGTTCCGTTCGGTCGAATCGCCTTGCTGGTGAGCTTTCCGGACGCGGCCTGGTCGTTCCAGGAAAACACGCGCGACTCGAACGCTTGACGATTTTGGCGGTGGTACATGTGGCCGACATCCTCGGCCCACATCAGGTGCGGGCCGTTCGTCGGGAGCTTTTGAATGATCGGATTGTCGAAGCGTTTACCGTCGTTGTAGAGGATGCGGGACTGAGTGCGATGATCGCCGTGTCGCGTATGCGCATTGACTGCGAGGTCGATCCGGCCATCGCCATTGAAGTCCCCCGCCATCGTGTCGTTGACCGAATCGCAGAAGAACGTCGTGCGGCGGCGGGTCGCGAAGCCCGACTCGCTGCCCCAGTAAATGTGACAGGCCAAATCCTCGCGAGTCAGCTCGCCGCTGTGCTGGGGCGAGACCAGATCGAGATGCCCGTCCCCGTCGAAGTCGGCAATCGTTCGTCCGAGCGGTGAGAAGCCAGGAAGCCACTGCGCGTCCGAATGCCGATATCCGTCACGTCCGCCCCAATAGATGACCAGTCCCATGTCGCGATGTCCAGAGACGGGATCGTTGTAGCTGCCGGCCAGCAGGTCGAGCCACCCGTCGCCGTTGAAGTCCGCCGCATCGACTCCCACCGGCCCCGCAATCTTGAGCCGCTGATCGCGTTTCGTGTCGTAGCCTTTTGGACCGCCCCACAAGATGCGGACGCAATCGAGCGATCGCGACGTGACGGCGATATCGAGCCACTGATCGCGATTGAAGTCCGCGACCAAGTGCTCCTGCGCGTAGCCGTCCATTTCCAATGCGACTCGACGCCCTGCCGCCGAAACGTACCCATCGGCACCGCCGTAATAAATGAAGAGCTTTTCCCTTTCGCCCCCATGCTCGGGGCCGAAGGGTTCGAGCACGAGGTCGAGCCAGCCATCCCGATTCAGATCGGCCACGCTGCTGGTCCCCAAGAAGTGTTCGTGCAGGACCGTCCGTTTCGTCGAACGCTCCAATCCGTCGGGACCGCCCCACAGAATGTTCGCGCCGAGCGTCGCGTCGGCATGAGCGTGCTCGCCCGCGTGTCCAGAATTGAGCACGATCAAGTCGGTGAACCCGTCGGCGTTCAAATCGCTCGCGCTGGATTCATAGCCGCTGTGAAATGGCAGCTTCCAAATCCGTTCGGGATCGAAGCCGGCTTTGCCACCCCAGAAAACGTGCAACGGGACATCTTCGTCAAGCTGTCCGCCGATGCTGTTGCAAAATACGACCCGCGCCGGGAGTTCCTTCTCCGCCGGAACCGCGGCGACGTGCAATGTCCCGGACGTGCGGAAACCGGTCGCGCTCTTTTTGAATCCGCGTTGGCCGTCGCCGAACCAGACGAACGACTCGCCATTGAACGTCTTCTCCCCCTGATGAATGGCGACCGCCAGGTCGGTGAACCCATCGCCGTCCATGTCTGCCGCCGCAGTCGCCACCGCCAGCGGGATTTCGAGATTTGTCACGCGCTGTTGCGCGAAACCGGCCGAGTCACCCCACAGGATTCGCACTACTTCTTTGGCTTGCTTCCCAGCGCCGGCCTGTTCGCCTCCCGCCGCCCGAGCCTGATCGAATTGCGTCAGCACCAGATCGGCGTGGGCGTCACGGTCGATGTTCGCAATCGAGATCTGTGTCGCCGAGAACGCGGGAACTTGTAGCGGTGGATCCCATGTGCGTTCCGCCGCCGCAACGAGTACTCCAATCGACGCGCTGGCACGACCAACGACGAGATCGGGACGCTCATCCCCGGTGACATCACCTGCCGTGATGCACGAGGCGTCAGCGAACGGCAACGCGATTTCGGTTCGCGCCGGCGTCCAACGACCGTCGATCGGTACCGTGTTCCAGATCAACGTGACACGACTGTCTGAACCCAACACGGCGAGGTCGCGACGACCGTCACGGTCGAAGTCTGCCGCCACGATTGCTTGAGCGGCCGGCACGCCCAGGTCGTGCTTCCCGACAACCGAGTAACCCGTGGAACTTCCCCAATACACGCGGACGATCCGCCCTTCGGGTTGAGCGGGCATCCACCGTGCGCCTCCCAAGACCGCGATGTCGGGCCACTCGTCACCGTTCAGATCGACGATCGCGACCGACGCGGCACCGTTCATCGGCAACGGCGAGTTGATTCGTTGTGGATTCCAGCCGTCGGGTCCGCCCCAGGCAATCGATACGAAACGCCGATCGTGATGCACACCGATTGGATTGGGACAGAACACCAAGTCCGTGAACCCATCCCGATCCAAATCGCCGCAAGCCACCTGTTGCGACCCTTCCACCGCAATGTCGACGCTCACCGCACGGCGCTCCGGCTTGATCGTGCCACACGTCGCGGGAAGCATCTGATAGGTGTTGTGCGTGCAATTGAAGATGACGTCGAGATGCCCGTCCTCGTTGAGATCAAACCGATTGATGTTCCGCAGCGTCCCATCGTGAGCCGCGTAGAAATTATGTCCGCCGTCGTCGAACGACCCCTGAGCAAATTCCTGAAAGTTGTCATCGACAAACTTGGTTGCATCCTGGGCAAACGATGCCGAACCCATCAGCGAATCGATCGCCCAAGGCAGGCCGACGCTCAGCGCGCAGACGAAAAGAAACAAAAGTCCGGTGAAACCGAATGGGCGAAGCTGCATGATCGTCACCTCGATTGATGTCGGAAGGTTGTTGCAATTGAGGCAAGTTGGCAATCCATCCGCAACCGCGAATATGGCGATCGAGACGGCAACGATGATTCAAATTCGGGACGCGATCCTTCTCAGCCGATCGAGTCACGTTGATTCCTCCTGGGCCAATGCCCTGGGATCGACGTCCGTCCGAAACGCATTCTGTTTCGGAGTCCGAACCCAGCGCCACCAGGCGACGGTTTGGACCGCGATCATCACCAGCAAGACTGCCGCCGCGAGCAAGTAGGGGACGCGCTGATTCACCATCGTACCAAGCACGCCACCCACGATGGTGCCGACCGCCATGCCGACTGCGAGCGTCGCTTCATGAATGCCAGCGGCCAGCGCACGACGTTCGTGCGAGCTACCGGCCGTGCTGTAGAACAACCCCGAGAAATAGTTGTAGCCGACAAGCTGGCCCAGCAGACTCAGGCCGATCAAAAGTGTGACGGCCGACTCAGCCCGCGCGATCACGATCAGCCCAACAGCCGCCAACATCTGTGATGCCAGCGACGCACTCAGCCGGTAGTGCCAGAACGCCACGCGGTGCATCACCAAATAAGTTGCGATGATGACTGCCCGCCAGCTCGCCAACAATTTCCCGTGATCGGCGGCGGCAACGCCGATTGTCACCGCGAGATCGGGCAGCAAGTGAATCACCATGCTGCCGCCGAACATGCCTCCCAAGTTGGCGATCCAGCTCAGTCGCTTGAACGCCGCCGCCAATTCCACGGCCTCGTGTTCCGCAGGCGTCCGTTCGTTCGACACCACCGGCAGCGGGACGACTCGGCACACAGCAGCGAGTGCCAGAATCAGATTCAATATCGAGACCAAGAACGCCGCGCCGTACGTCCAGTGCGCCCCGAACGAAAACAGAGAACCGGCCGTCAACTGGCCGCACATCATGCCGAAATTCCACGACACGCAAAACAGAATCAACGTGCGACTGACTCCGCGACGATTGGAGTGAGCATCTTCTCCCTGATTCAACCAGCCGATCAGTGGCGGATACAGACACCCCAATCCGATCCCCAACAGCCAATAGCCGGGCAGAAACCACGGGCGTGTCGGATCTCCCAGCGCGCACGCAGCGATGCTGACTCCAATCGCGACTGCTCCAGAGACAAACACGACTCGGCCATCGAACCGGTGAGCCAACCAGCCGCCAAGGATGCTGCCGACTCCCGCGCTCAACGACAGTCCGGCCCCGACCACGCCGAGATACCACGACTCCGCCTTCCCCTCCGCCAGGCCGCGCGACACCGCGAAGATCACGACGAACGCCGCGAAATCGGTCAGACCGCAGATCAGGTACAGCAGCAGTTTGAATCGAGAGTTCATCGGCGTGATTGGATTCTGAACGACGAGGGTGATCTCGCTGAGTCACACAAAACTCGCCGAATATCAAAGTCGAACGGGACCCGGAGAGAAGAGTAGGCAGGCGAGCGGCAGGGCGTCAGCCCTCCGAGACCATCGTTTGAGCGGAAATTCCACTTTCGAAGGGCTAACCCACATCATTCATGGGCGGCAATTCGACATCACGCTTCCAACCAGACGAGCGAGCCTTCTTTGTCCTGAGTGCGGATGATGGCGGTGATGTCTTTGCGAGCGGCCTCGGCTTTCGCGTTGGGAACCTCGCTGAGGAATTCCATTTCCTCGGCCAGCGCGGCCCGCACACGCTCGGACATGTTTTTCATCACCTTGTCTCGGATTTCTTCGGGGGCGGTCTTGAGCGCCATGGCCAGCGTCTTTTGGTCCGTCTGCATGAGAATCTTCTGGAGTGAGCGATCGCCGATGCGCAACAAGTCCGTGTAATCGTACAGGCAATCGTCGATTTTCGCGGCGATCGCTTCGTTCTCCTCGCTCAACAAATTCATCAGTCGCAATCGCTCTTCGCGGTCGAGCACTTGCAGGACGCCGACCAGACGCTTGACCTGTGCGTCTTCGTCCTGTGTCGTCTCACGGACTGGTCCGATGACCGAGCACTGTTGCAGGACCGTTTGCAGGACACATTCGCTGACGGGTTCGGCGACGTTCAGTCCCGTGGCCATCATCGAAACGGCGGCTCCGCGGCCATCAGGAGGCAGAAGTTTCAGTACCGACGCGGCGTGGTCGGAAGGGAGCGCTTGCAGGACCAGCACTAAGACTCGCGGCGGCTCCGTTTGCAACACGCGAGCCAAAATCAGCGGGGCGACTTGCACGAGTTTCGCCGCGACATTGGCTGACTCATTTGCGGCAGGAACAGAGACTTCGTCAGAGCGATCCGATCCCGCAGACTCGGTGTATTGGCGAGCGACCCAATTGGCCGCGTAGTGCGGAGCTGCGGACGAAGTCGATGATGCAGCATGGCGACGGAGTTCTTGGAACTCACTCATGACTTCCTGCGTGACCTTTGCCAAGTCGGGTCGTTTGGCGACGTTCGCCATGATGCTTCGCAATTGCGAGGCCTGAGCGGGTTCAAGCTGACTCAGCACCGCTTGATTCGGTCCTGGCGTCAGCGCTCGCAACAGGATCGCCGCCTTGTCCATGTTCGTGAGGGTTGCCTGTGTCATGGCGCTGCTGCCTTGCTACGTCGGTTGAGCGTTGCGGCCTGAGTCTCCCAGCCACGATTTCAAAGTGCTGACAACCGCTCCGACATCCAGGAGTTCTTGTGACGAGGCTGGCTCGTTGGATTTAGCGTCTTGAGCAGGGGCAATCGGCTTGCTTCGGAACATCATCATGACCATCACCAAGCCGGCCAGCGCGGCGATCACCAGCGCGGAAGCTTTCACGAGATTGATGTAATTCTGCCATCGCTGAGCTGTCGCGAACGCCGTGTCTTCCACCGCGTCCGTTTCCGGAGCCGAGGGCTTGCCGATGCTCACCTGAATCTCATCGCGCTTCTCAATGAAACCCACCGCCTGTTTGACGAGCTTCTCAGCTTCGGTGGCGGTGATGCCGAGGGCTTCCTCTGGATCGGCGTCGGGATCGTCGGAGATCGGCATCAGGATGACCGCGATCGTGAGCCGGTCAATCGTTTCTTGATTCTCAACAAGCTGCCGCTTCGTACTCGAAATGGCGTAGTTGCTTTCGATGGTCTCGTCTTGTTTCAGCGGGCCGCCATCCTTCGGTGTGACCGGCTGAGCGCCCGGCACATTGGCCACGGCACCGGTTGTTCCGCGCGGCCCGGTTGGGTTCGTGGTTTTGGACAACGTGCTGGATTCGCGGGTCGCAACGCGAGCGTCAGGATCGACTTTGTCGCTCTGCTCTTCGACGTGCTGGAACTTCATGACCGCCGTCACACGCACCACCGCTTGGCCCGGTCCCACGGCTCGATTCAGAATCTCTTGAGCCTTCCGGGCGAGGTCCGCTTCGACTTCACGCTGGTGTTCGCGTTGTTTGGACGAGACCAATCCACCACTCGAATCCGGTTGCTCGGAAAGCACAAAGTTCTGAGAGTCGACGACAGTGACGTTATCAGGCGTCAGTCCTTTGACGCTGCTGGCGACCTGAGCCACGATCCCCGCGACCGCTTTGCGGCTCAGTGTCTGACCGGGCTTCGTGCGGATCGTCACGTTGGCGGTGGCTGGCTTCTCGTCACGAATGAACGGGGACTGGTCAGCCGGGACAATCAGGACTTTTGCGTGCGCCACCGGCTCCAAGGTCATGATCGTGCGAGCTAACTCCCCTTGCATGGCTCGGGTGTAGTTCACGTTTTGCAGGAACGGCGTCGCTCCCATCGACATCTGGTCGAACAGTTCAAACCCTTTGCCACCTCCTTGCGGCAGCCCGGCGACATTGAGGCTCATGCTAGTTTTCTGGACGCGCTCGGCCGGGACCAGGATGGTGGTTCCGCCATTGGCGAGTTCATACGGGATGCGATCCGCGTCGAGCTTTTGCGCGATGACGGCCGCGTCTTCCGGCTGCAAGCCGCTGGCGAGGACGGCGTAATTGGTCGTTGAGGCCCAGAAACCAACCCATACGATCAACACGAGAAACGACGCACCCGCACCGCTGAAGGCAACTCGACCCATCGGGCTGAGCCGCGTCCAGACCTGCAACCATTGCTGCGAGAATCGTTGCCAGACACCCATCGCGAAGATTTCTGCCAGAGGGGGCAAGTGGGGCAATTTCTGGGCAGTGCGGCGATTTGGGCCGACTGACTCGAAACGACACCAACTCCCCAGCCGATGTGAATTCGTATCGGTTGTATCGGTTGTGCGGGGGCCGACAAATGACCGAAAGGCAAAGTCATCCCGCGAACGACCAGCTCGCGGCCCCCAGAGAGGTGGATCGAGAGACCGGGGCCGGCCGTCGTCATTCTTCGTTCGCAGCGCTGGCACTCAACAGGTGACAAATTTAACGTGTCGCGTCACTTCCATGATGGACGTCACACAAATCCTCTGCCGCATCGAGCAAGGCGACTTGGTGGCTGCTCAGCAGCTATTGCCGCTGGTCTATGAGGAACTTCGCAAACTCGCTGCGGCAAAGCTCTCGAAGGAGCAGCCGGGGCAGACGCTGCAGCCGACGATGCTGGTCCATGAGGCTTATGTCCGACTGGTGGATGTGGACCAGCCGCAACAGTGGCACGGCCGCGGTCATTTTTTCGGAGCGGCGGCCGAAGCCATGCGGCGCATTCTGGTGGAGAAGGCTCGCCGCAAACGGAGTCAGAAACATGGCGGCGATCTACGGCGTGTCGAACTGGATGACCCCGCCGCGGCCATCGAGAACCCGGTCGAGGACTTGCTGGCTCTCGACGAGGCGCTGACGCGGTTTGAGCAACAGTGGCCCGACAAAGCCAGGCTGGTGAAACTGAAGTATTTCGCCGGGCTGGCGATTCCCGAGGCATCCCAGGCGATGGGCATCTCGACGGCAACGGCCGAGCGGTACTGGAGATTCGCCCGTGCCTGGCTGCATTCCGAACTGAAAAGCAGCCATTGAAATGGTGAACCCGCCGCCGACAAAAGAGATTTCCTGACTCTAACGGATTGCAGGTGTGAGTGAGTCGCGTTTTGTTTTTGCCGCAGAGCGGCACTTGATGGTAGCCGTGGGCTTCAGCCCACGGATTATGTGCGATGAATATCCCTTGTCGCGGAGCGACATTTGATCGCGACACTTCAACCCATCAAATGTCGCTCCGCGACAAGTGGGGTGTCACGGTTTCGGGACCGTGGGCTGAAGCCCACGGCTAGTGCGTTTGCAAGTGGATTGAATCAGTGAGGTGTAAGTCCTCGTCGAAGTTGGTTTGAACTTTGTATCCGAACGTAACTGCGTCGTCGTGAGACGGGGTGGAGAGCAACGGGAGGAGAACGGCTAGTCCGT
>SYJG01000307.1 GCA_005798445.1 Planctomyces sp. | reverse complement strand
GTAAACCTCATCGGTCGAGACTTGCAGATACCGCTGCACTCCGACGGCTCGGCAGGCATCCATCAGCACCTGCGTCCCAACGATGTTGGTCCGCACGAACGGGCCGCTGTCGAGAATGCTCCGATCGACGTGACTCTCCGCCGCGAAGTTCACGACGAGGTCCGGCTTGTGTTGCTTGAGCACCCGATCGACGAACTCGCGGTCGCAGATATCGCCGCGCTCGAAGGTGTATCGCGGATCGCCGGCAACATCGGCGAGGTTCTCCGGGTTGCCGGCATACGTCAGCGTGTCGAGATTGACGATCTTCTGATCCGAGTACGTCGGCAACTGCCAACGAATGAAGTTCGACCCAATGAATCCGCAACCGCCAGTGACAAGAAGTGTAGGCATGAGCCAAGAATCCTCCGTGAAAGACCAGTTGACTCGGAAGGTATCGGCAAGCGTTGCAAGCCGGCAACTTCAATCCTCGAGCTGCTTTTGGCTGGTGTCTGGCGCGAACAACACGGCCAACATTCCGAGGGCGAAGATGAGACTCGTTGCGCGTCCAAGCCGGGCGTAATCGCCACGAATGAATTCGCTGTGAATGAGTGCTCCGCTCGCGAAGACCGTGATCGCCGTCAGAATCCGGCCGAAGTTGAAGCTCACTCCCGCGCCGGTCGAGCGGACACGCGTCGGAAACAATTCCGGCAGGAACAGCGGCAGCCATCCAAAAAAGATGCCGCTGAAAAAACCCAACGCTCCGACCCAATACAAAAACGATGCATCGGTCGGAACGAGAAACCAAAACGTGTACTGAGCACTCGCCAGACAGAGCACGCTCGCCATGAAGTACGCTCGGCGACGGCCCACGATGCTGCCGATCCATCCGCCCAGCAGGCTTCCCACAATGCCGGTCACGGATCGAGCCTGCGACACATTCGCCTTGAGCAACGGATTCGGCGGCGTCATCGCGTCCCCCACTTGGCCCGCCCACGGGACCATCCAATTCGCGCTTCCCCAACCGCCAAACAACGGGATCGTCGCCAAGAGAATGCCGACGACCGTGATCCTCAGCAGCGGCGGATGAAAGACTTCCCAGGTCGATGCAGGAGTGGATTGCCCCTCGGAAATTTCTTTCCGAGCCGCCAGCCAACGCGGAGACTCCGGGACGGCGAACAACGAGAACAATCCCAACACCAACGGCGCGGCACCGATCCAGAAAATCCAACGCCAATCGCCAACGGTCACCGGCTTGTAGGCCGCGATCGTCGAGACGAGGAAGATGCCGATGTTGGCCGATGTCCCGATCACTCCGGCGGCGGCCGCGCGCGACAAACTCGACCATGCCTCCGAAACCAACGCCACGCCGTTTGGCCACATGCCGCCGACTCCCGTGCAGGCCAAATACCACAGCACCAACAATTGCGGCGGCGATTGCGCGAACGAAGCCGCGGCCGCCATCGACGAGTACGTCAGAATGCTCAGCGCCATCGACTTCGAGCGGCCGATCTTGTCTCCGATGCGGCCGAAGACCAATCCCCCGGTCGCGGCCCCGAACAAAAATGCGCACACGAGCCACGCATTCCACCTCGCGACTCGCGCGTTCCATTCTTCCAACTGCAGCTTGTCTTCCCCGGACATCGCGGACGTCGCAACTGGCTTCGCTCCCTTTTTCGGGGCCAGCTTGTTCAACGCCTGAAACCGCGCGACGTCGAGCTGTCCCGTTTTCTCCAGCAGATGCGTCGCCGCCGGCTGCATCGCGATCGTCGTGATCGCCAAATGAAACCCCGCGCAGAACCAACCGAGAAACGCACAGACCAAAACGATGTACCGGCCAGTGCGAGTCAGCGTCGGAGCTGCGGAGTCACTCATGTGGATGTCCTCTTCGGCTGAGAGCCGATTGCCGATTGCCGTGGGCCGAAATCAGTTCCTTCAGAGATTTGGGATAACGGCCATCGGCTCTCGGCCCACAGCCATCGGCCGGACGTTCAATTCAAAGCCTTCCGCAACACATCAATCTCACTCTTGAGCGTCCGGCTGAACGAGGCGACGTCCGAGCTGTGCATCACCAGATTGCCTCCAGCCTTCGACCACTCGATTTCCTTCTCGACGCTCAGCCAGAAGTGAATACCGGCTCCGACGCCGTGCTCGCGAGCGATGCTGAAAATCTTTCGCACCGCCTCATCGAAGCGCGGATGATCGTATTGCTCCGGGATACCGAGATTGCACGACAGGTCGTGCGGGCCGATCAACACGGAGTCCAATCCCGGCACCGAACAAATCTCGTGCAGGTTTTCGATCGCGGGGACGCTCTCGATGTTGGCGATCAGAATTTTGTCGCCGTTTCGTTTCTCCAAGTAGTCGCGGAGTTCCGGTTCGAGCGTGTTCGGATCGCGCAGAGCCTCTTGCAGACGACGGCCTTTGAGCGGCCGGTATTTGACCGCTCCGACCAGTCCGCGAACTTGGTCCGCCGTTTCGAGGTACGGTCCGATGATCCCGCCCGCTCCGGCGTCGAGCGCCTTGCACGCCTCGAACGGATCGTTGCACGGAATCCGCACGACCGGCGGCAAGCCCGACGCCGAGTATGTCTGACACATCCACGATAGCGTCTCGCGGCCGATCGGCGTGTGCTCGGTGTCGATGAAGACGAAGTCGATCCCTGTCGTCTTGACGAAGTTCGGCCACAGCGGCGACGTGCTGACCATCGCCGACGAATACACTCGCTTGCCTGAGTGCAGGGCCTGGATGATTTCGCGTCCGGTCATGGTTCCTCCGTAGGTCAGCCTTTCCAGGCTGACCCGAATGTCGTTCGGTATCGTTTGAGAGTTGGTTGCCAATTCGGGTCAGGCTGGAAAGCCTGACCTACTGCACGTCCACCGGCTTTCCGGTGCGACACGATTCCAAGGCGGCCGCGACGGTCGCGTAGATCGCTTGACTGGCGCGGGCGTCGAGAATCGTCTCGCCGTTTGTATCAATCGCCTGAGCGAAATTCTCGGCTAGCAAAAAATCGTTGTCGTTGGCGACACGTCGCTGACGAAATTCCTTCGGCGGTTGGCCACGATAAAACACGCCGACCGCTGGTCGTGACTCATCGACCACCAACGCACCGTCGCTGCCGACAACATGCAATGTGATCGAGCCTCCGCTCGGATGACTGGCGGCTCCGATGCGACCAATGGCGAGTGTCGCGATGATGCCGCCGTCGAGTTCCAGTGTCACACTCGCCAAATCTTCGACGCCGTTGTCGGCGTGAGCCTGATGAAAATGACTGGCCGATCGAGCGAACACACGGCGGACCTCGCGGCCGGTCAGCAGACGCAGATAGCCGAGCGGATAAATTCCCTCGACCGCCAATTCCCCCATTGGCTGAGTCCCCAATCCACCGTCGGAGCCATCGACATGCGCGGCAATCAGAAACGATCGCCAGTCGATCGGCGGGTATCCCGGCAGACGGCTTCCCTTCGGAGGACCGGCGTCCTTCGCGAAGTAGAAATCGAGATGCACCGCCTGCGGTGATCCAATCGCGCCTGCGGCGATTTGATCGCGAGTCGCCAACACGGCCGGGATGAAGTTGCGGTTCCACATCAGGAACTTCACCCCCGATTGTTCGATCGCCGCGACCAGCCGATCCGCCTCGCTGTCCCGCGTCGTCAACGGCTTGTCGGCGATGACGTGAACTCCCAGCGCCGCCGCTCGGATGCTCAAATCGCAATGCCGTTCCGCTTCGGGGCTGACGATCGCGACATCGACGTTGAAGTCGCGCAGTGCCCGTTCGACATTGCGGACGTACGGGACGTTGAATGAGTCGGCAAGTTGCTGGTTCCGCTCGTGTACCCAATCGGGAACGTGCGGATCATCGGCGACAACGACCAACTGGAATCGCGGATGCGTCATCACTCCGCGAGCGACGTAATCGTGCTTGACTGCGCTGACAGCCGCACAGCGAAATGATTTTACCGGCGAGCCGGGGTGCGTCAGCCCCCGGACGGCTGGCGTAGTCGCGATCATCCGGGGGCTGACGCACCCCGGCTCGCCTGTTGAGATCGCCTGTCGGACGGACTCCGCGACCTTGACGACATTCTGCCACTCAGCCACGCAGGTCGCGACATCGTGTCCGGCTTGCAGCGAGTTGATCCGTTCTTGAACTGCGGCGGCGTGTCGTCTTCCGGTCTCGTCAGCTCGCACGGCTTGAGCCTGTCCGCCGCGAAACACAAGCTGCATGTTTTGATGATCGTCGGAGTACGCGGCCCCCGACGAACCGATCACCGAGAGCGACTGATAGCCGTCTCCGGCCGGCAAGCGATTCGAGTAGTCGATGAGCGCCATCGCTCCACCGGGGAAGCCGAGATGTATTTGGCTGGTCCGCCCCGTCGAATCGCTCTGTTCAACGGCGTGAATCGCGTCCGGCATCTTGCCGGCCAGCCAGAGCGTGAGATCGAGGTCTCGCAGCAGGGCGGCCGGGAGGTCACCGGCATCGTGGGGCACGTTTTCAACGTGCCCATTCAGACCGGGCACGTTGGAAACGTGCCCCACGTTTGGCTCCCAGCGATGAATGCGGATCAGCCCGACGTCGCCGAGCTTACCGCTGTCGACTTGTTGCCGAATCAGTTGTCGCGATGGCAGGAAGCGATCGGGATTGATGATGACCTGTTGTGGCTCGTCATCCGTATTGTTGATCGTCACGCGAATCATGCGGCCGGCTCCGAGGACAACTCAGGCGATTTCGCCACCATCCTTCGCAATCTCAGCGGGGATGCAAGCCATCGAGACTAGCTTGTCGCCCTCTTCTAGGCGGATGATGCGGACCCCTTGCGTGTTGCGGCCAATGACGCTGATGTCGCCGGCTCGCAGACGTTGGATCTTGCCACTGGCAGTGACCATCAGAACTTCGTCGGCATCGGTGACGGCGACGATGTCCACCGCCTTGCCGTTGCGAGCGGTCGCTTTGATGTCGCGGACCCCTTTGCCGCCTCGGCCTTGCAGACGGTATTGAGCGCCGCTCTTGGCGGCTTCTTCGCCGTCGTCGGATTCGGAACTGGGGGCGGAATCGTCAGCATCGCTGCTAGTCAGTGTGTCGGCGGATCCTTCGGCTGCGTTGGTGTCGGTTTGCTGCAATGGGGCGTCGATCGTTTCAGGGCCCTCACCCGGACTTCGGCCACCCTCTCCCGAGGGGAGAGGGGTAGATTCGGTGCTTTCGGGTTCACCGATGCCAAACTTCGTCCGCTTGCCGTAGCCGTTTTCGCAGACCGTAAGCAGTGATTTCTCTGGATCAGCGATCACCATGCCGATGACGAAATCCCCTTTGCTCAAGCGGATGCCGCGGACGCCTTGAGTCGCTCGGCCCATGCTACGGGCGTCGGATTCGGCGAAGCGGATCGACATGCCGTTGGCGGTCGCGAGCAACACGCTTTCGCCCTTCGAGACGAGTTGCACATCGACGACGACGTCATCGTCAACCAGCGAGATCGCGATGAGGCCGCCCTTCTTGACGCGGCTGTATTCTTCGAGCGGCGTCTTCTTCACGGTGCCGTTGCGAGTCGCGATCATCAAACCGCGATCGTCGAACGAGCGGACGGCGACGCAGTTGCAGACCTTCTCGCCTTCGGAGAGCGTCAGCAGATTGACGAGTGCCCGGCCCTTCGCCGTGCGGGTGCCGAGCGGCAGGTCGTAGACCTTCGACCAATAAACTTTCCCTTTGTCGGTGAAGAACAGCAGCCAGTCATGCGTGCTGGCGACGAACAGGTTTTGGATCGGGTCGTCGTCCTCGGTCTTGGCCCCGATGACTCCCTTGCCGCCTCGGTTCTGGGCTTCGTACTCGGTGAGCTGCGTCCGTTTGACGTAGCCGCGCTGCGAGATGATGACGGTCATCGGCTCTTCGGTGATGAGGTCGTCGCGGTTGACGTCTTCGGCTTCCCCTTCCTCGATGGAGGTGCGGCGTTTGTCGCCGTACTTGGCCTTCATGTCGATCATGTCTTGCCGCACGACGGCGCGGATGTTGTTCTCGTCCGAGAGCAGAGCCAGGTAGCCGGTGATGTCGGCCAGCAGCTTGCCGAACTCTTCGACCAGCTTGTCCCGTTCGAGGTTGGCCAGCGAACCGAGCTGCATCGAGACGATCGCTTCCGACTGATTCGGCGACAGCGAGTACGTCTCTTTGACGCCGTTGTCGTCTTGGAACAAACGGAAGCCGCTCTCGCCGAGTGCTCGCGCGATGAGTTCGCTCGGCACGGCGATCTGTTGCAAGCGGACTTTGGCTTCGGCTCGGCTGGGAGACTGGCGGATCGTGCGGATGACTTCGTCGATGTCGATCTGCGCAATCATCAGCCCTTCGACCGTGTGCTTGCGTTTGCGAGCCTCGCTCAGCAGGAATTCGGTGCGGCGGCGGATGACGTCGACGCGATGCAGGATGAACTCCTGCAACATTTCTTTGACGCTCAGCACCTTCGGCCGGTTGCCGACGAGCGCCAGCAGGATCACGCTGACCGTCTGCTGCAACGGCGAGAACTGGAAGAGCTGATTGAGCACGACCTCTTTGTCGGCATCGCGCTTGAGCTGAATGTGAATCTGCACCTGCCACGGTTTGTCGTTGCGGTCGGTGTAGTCGGTGACTTTGGCGATCCCTTTGATCCGTTCTTCTTTGACCAGCTCTTCGAGCTTCAGTCGGATGCGATCGCGAGTGTCTTGGAACGGAATCTCGGTGACGACGATGACGTCGGAGTTCTTCTCGGTCTCGAAGTGCGTGCGCGCTCGGAGCGTGAGCGTGCTGCGGCCGGTCCCGAAGCCTTGAATGATGCCGGCTCGGCCGCAGATGACACCGCCGGTCGGGAAGTCGGGACCGGGCATGACTTCGAGAATCTGACCGAGGTTCGCGTTCGGGTTGTCGATCAGCAGCACCGCCGCGTCGCAGACCTCGCCGAGATTGTGCGGCGGG
>SYJG01000306.1 GCA_005798445.1 Planctomyces sp. | reverse complement strand
TTCGGCGAAGAAAAGCGTACTGCAACTTGATCCGAACCACCTGCGTAGGCCCCGCCCAGAGACCGAAAACGAAGCGATTGAACGACTCACGCTGCGGCGGCTCAAGGAGAAATCGGTGGACGAGAAAACCGCTCGCAAATGGGCGCGGTCAGTGGTGTCATCGCTGGGCTACCAACCCGCGATCGTCGATCCACCACCTGGGAAAAGCGGGATTGTCCGAGACATCGCACTGCGCCAGCGCATTCGCGATTGCCTGAGTGGTTTTCAATATGCCAAGCGGAACAAGAGTGGAGAGCCGGTCGGCGAGTCGCACGCGATCAACCCGGATGACTTCACCGAGCATGAAATGAGGCAAGCGTTTGAAGCCGGAGCCATCTGCCAAGCGTCTGGCGTGCCGATCCGCTCGGTCGTCCTTCTGCGGACGATGAGTGGCCCTGTGGTCATCGACCGCAAACGACCGGACTATGCGACAGGAAAGATGATCCGTGATGACGATCCAGCTTCAAAACGCGCATACGTCGGCGGGAACAATCACCACATTGAAATCCGTGTTGCTAAGAACAAGAAAGGGGACGAAGTCTGGTCGGGAGTGGTGGTGACCGCGTTTGAAGCCGCACAACGAAAATTGGCAAAGCTCCGTGCCTTTCGTGAGGCGGGAATTCCGAAGCTCAAGGTGCTCCGCAAACTCTCGAAAGCCGAACGGGCGAAGTTCCATTCTGAGTTGGGCCGCATCGAGAAAGCTCACCCCGTCATTGACCGTTCCGAAAACGTGGACAAGGGAGGGACATTTGTGATGAGTCTGTCCGAGGGTGAGATGCTCAAGATGAAACATAAGCAGACCAAAGAAGTCGGCTATTTTGTCGTCGCCAAGCTCGACAAACCGCAAAGCATCGTCGTAGTCCCCCATTGGGATGCCCGCGCCGCGACCGAGCGCAAGGGCTCGGACGGAAAGAAAGTCTCGGATTCCAAACGCGAACAATTCGCCGTCACTCCCTCGGATCTGAAAGAGTTGGCTCCCCCCGGTGAGGATCAAGCTGTCAAAGTCCGGGTCAGTCCGCTCGGCAAAGAGGTCGTCGTCAATGACTGAGAATTTTGGTGCAATCTTGAAAATCGGCTGATAGGCTGCTGACCGTTCTCTCCGCGTGCATCAGGCGGATGGCGCGAAACACGACACGGAGGTGACTGAGTCCGTTCAACAAACGGAGGTCGCCCGTGATCAAACGCACGATCGAGATTTCACGCGAGCCGGCGCACTTGTCGTTGCGGCTTGGGCAGTTGGTTTTGGAACGGGAGCACCAACCGGTCTCCACGATTCCTTGCGAAGACTTGGGGATGGTCGTCGTCGATCACTCGCAGGTCTCGTACACGCACTCGGCGTTGGCGGCGCTGGTCGAGCACGACGCCGTGGTTGTCGTCTGCGGCAAGAACCACCTTCCCGCCGGATTGCTGTTGCCGATGACGGATCACTCCGAAGTGGTCTGGCGGCTGCACGATCAAATTGCCGTCTCGAAGCCGCTGCGAAAACAACTGTGGCGGCAAATCGTGCAGGCGAAGATTCGCGCTCAGGCAAACAACCTTCCGGCCAGCAGTCCCGAACGGACACGACTGTTGGAGTTAGCTCGGTCCGTGCGCTCAGGCGATGTCACGAACCACGAGGCGCAGGCTGCTCGCGTGTTCTGGTCGGCATGGTTGTCTGATGATGAGCGGACTCGGCGGCGATCCCCATTTCGCCGCAACGCGGATGGGGAGGACGAAATCAATGTTCTGTTGAACTACGGCTATTCGATCCTGCGTGCCGCCGTCGCGCGTGCCATCGTCATGGCCGGACTGCATCCCGCGTTCGGATTACAGCACTGCAACCGCAGCAATCTTTTCTGCTTGGCCGACGATCTGATGGAACCGTTGCGCCCGCTCGTGGACGCGCGCGTCCGCGAACTCGCGAGGCTCAGCCAAACCGAGATATCGCCGACTACGAAAACGGCGTTGCTGCAACTGCTGACCCAAGAAGCAACCACCGGCGGTGAAGCGGGCGCATTGATGGTGACATTACACCGCTACGTCGCCTCGCTGGTGAAGTGCTACGCCGGCGAGAGCGAGGAATTGGAAATCCCGGAATACGTCCCCGCGACGTTCGATCCGAAGTCCGTCGAATCAGTCTCGCCCTCAACCAGTCGCTCGTGGGCCGCATCGCGTCGCCGCTCACGACCGGCGGTCGTCGCCAGCGAACTCGCAAACCGGCCGTTTTAAGTAGTCCGGTCACTCCGTGACCGGAACATTTCGAGTCACGGAGTGACTCGTCTACGAAATTTCGAGCAACCATCATGCAACTCAGCGGGTATCGTTCCATGTGGGTCGTCACGATGTTTGACTTGCCGACCGATACAAAGGAGTCACGCCGTGACTACGCGCACTTTCGCAAAATGCTGTTGGAAGATGGCTTCACTCAGACGCAGTATTCGATCTACAGCCGCCACTGCGCCAGCGAAGAAAATGCCGCCGTCCACATTCAGCGTGTGGAACGAAACGTGCCGCCGGACGGTGAGGTGCGAATCCTCACCGTCACGGACCGGCAGTTCGAACGTATGCGCATCTTTTGGGGAAAAATGCGCATGTCACCCTCCGAGGCACCGCAACAACTCGAACTTTTCTGACCTCAGTCGCCCACAAGTCCCGCTCAACTCAGCGGTTCAGCCGAGAAGAGTGTAACCAACCCTGACCTGAGAGCAGTCCGCAACATTGCTGGCGAGCGACCGCCGCGACTTCCAAGTGTAACCAACCCTGACCTGAGAGCAGTCCGCAACAGGT